>JBEIFV010000075.1:0-27163 GCA_040382235.1 Burkholderiales bacterium | reverse complement strand
GGACCACTTCCTTGAAAGCATGCTTGGCTTCCTGATGGCGCCCGTGCTTGACATGAATGATGCCGGTCCCGTACCAGGCACGGTCGTGATCCGGATTGCATTCAAGCGCCTGTGCGAAGCGCCGCAGGGCTTCCTCATGCAGGCCCTGCTGGTCACATACCCAGCCGATGTTGAAATGCGCCACCGCCAGATTCGGATCGATGCGCAAGGCCCGCTCGAACTCGGCGCGCGCGCGCGCGCGGTCGCCCATTTGACCCCAGACATGGCCCTGCGACATCACCGCCAAGGCAGCGGCGGGTGAACCGCGCGGTACGCCCGCCTCGATCTGGGTATACAACTCCAGCGCGCGGTCGTGCTGCCCGAAGCGCACGGCGAGGCGCGCGGCCCAATCAAGATAAGTACGCAGCAGGCGATTCATCGTGGCACCGCCGGCGCCGGCGTTTGACCACCACGGGTAAGCGCCTCGCAACCACGTTGTTGCGGGTTCTCGCCGCACAACTGCAACTTGCCGATCGACAGGCCCACCCACGCTACCACCAGCAGCGCAAATGCGGCGTAGGGCAAATGCCGATCGAGCACGAAGCGCGGCGTGATCAGGCGCATGAACGAGACAAACGGCTGCGTACCCTTGACGAACAGACCATAGATGAGGTTGCCTTCAAGCTTTTGCGGGGCCGGCAGGAAAAACAGCACAAGGAGCCCGCGCGCCAAAAAAAACATCAGCGCGAGCTCGGCAATCGCCTTCAGTATCTGCACCATCAACATCGAGTCCGGCATCACGTCTCCATCCTTGCGCAAGTCCGCGGTCATCCCGCGGCGCAGCCATTTCGGCAGCGGCTCTTGCAGGCCGCCTGCGTCAATCCAACTTGCTATTGCATCAAGCATCCCGGCCGCACCAAGCCTGCTTGCGCGTCCCGGTCCGACCCAGCCACCCGCAATTGGTGCCGCTTCAAAGCGGCAACTTCAACTGCTCGAGAATCGCCGGGTTTTCCAGCGTTGATATGTCCTGCGTAATGGTTTCACCCCTGGCAATCGAGCGCAGCAGGCGCCGCATGATCTTGCCCGAACGGGTCTTGGGCAGGTTGTCGCCGAAGCGAATATCCTTTGGTTTGGCGATCGGCCCGATCTCGTGGCCCACCCAGTCGCGCAATTCGCGCGCCATCGCCTGGGCCGCCTCGCCAGTGGGGCGTGTGCCCTTGAGCACGACAAACGCCACGACCGCCTCACCAGTGAGGTCGTCGGGCCGGCCCACTACCGCCGCTTCGGCCACCAGCTTGCTGTTGGCCACCAGCGCCGACTCGATCTCCATCGTCCCCAGGCGATGGCCCGAAACATTCAACACATCATCGATCCGCCCCATGATGGTGAAGTAGCCGGTATCGCGGTCGCGAATCGCGCCATCGCCGGCCAGATACAGCTTGCCGCCCAACTCTTCGGGAAAATAGGTCTTGCGAAACCGCTCGGGATCGCCCCAGATGGTGCGCAGCATCGATGGCCAGGGACGCTTGATCACCAGGATGCCACCATTGCCGTTGGGCACGTCATGCCCGGTCTCGTCGACAATCGCCGCGATGATGCCTGGCAGGGGCAAGGTGCAGGATCCGGGCACCAGCGGCGTCGCGCCGGGCAGGGGCGTGATCATGTGACCACCGGTTTCGGTCTGCCAGAAGGTATCGACGATCGGACAGAGACCGCCGCCGATATTCTCGTGATACCACATCCAGGCTTCCGGATTGATCGGCTCGCCGACCGAACCCAGGATGCGCAACGACTTCAGATCGTAATTGCGCGGATGGGCCTTGGGGTCGACCTCGGAAGCCTTGATGAGGGAACGGATTGCCGTCGGCGCTGTGTAGAAGATCGAGCACTGATGCTTGCCGATCATGTCCCAGAAACGGCCGGCGCTGGGGTAGGTGGGCACGCCTTCGAACACGATTTCGGTCGCACCTACCGCCAGCGGGCCATAGGCCACGTAGGAGTGGCCGGTGACCCAACCGATGTCGGCGGTACACCAGAAAACATCGGTGGGCTTGATGTCGAAGGTCCAGCGCATGGTCAGCATGGTCCACAGCAGATAACCGCCGGTGGAATGCTGTATGCCCTTGGGCTTGCCGGTTGAACCCGAGGTATAAAGAATGAACAGCGGATGCTCGGCACCCACCCACTCTGGTTCGCAGACTTCGCTCTGGCCGGCCTCGGCCTCGTGCATCCAGGTATCGCGCCCGGCCTGCATGCCCACCGCACCGCCAGTGCGGCGGTAGACCACCACATTGCGGATCGCTTCGCAGCCGCCCATGGCCAGCGCTTCGTCGACAATCGCCTTGATCGGCAGCGCACGGCCGCCGCGCAGCTGCTCGTCGGCTGTGATGATGGCCACCGCACCGGCGTCGATCACGCGCTCCTGCAGGCTCTTGGCCGAAAAACCGCCGAATACCACTGAATGAGTGGCTCCGATGCGCGCGCAGGCCTGCATCGCCACCACCCCTTCGATGGTCATCGGCATGTAGATGACGACGCGATCGCCACGGCCGATGCCCATGCCGCGCAAGGCGTTGGCGAAGCGACAGACGCGCGCATGCAGCGCCTTGTAGGTGATATGGGTGGTGGCGCCGTCGTCCGCCTCGAAAATGATGGCGGTCTTGTGGGCATTGCCGTTGGCCAGATTGACGTCCAGGCAATTGTAGGAAGCGTTCAGTTCACCGTCTTCGAACCACTTGTAGAACGGCGCGTTGGACTCGTCGAGCACCCTGGTGAACGGCTTGTGCCATGCAACAGTCTCGCGCGCCAGGCCCGCCCAGAAACCGGCGTAGTCGCGCTCGGCTTCGCGACACAGGGCTTCATAGGCCGGCATGCCGGAAATGGCTGCCGCCTTGACCATGGATTCGGCCGGCGCGAACACGCGCTTTTCCTGCATTACCGATTCGATCGCGGACATTGCCTTGCACCTCTCCCCGGATGATTATCGTCGCACCCTGGCACAAGAAAGCAGGCCAAGCTGCGACAATCACAGGACTCCCGTTTGGCGATACTCTCGCAAACAAGCGCTTGTGCAGCCGCGGCAAGCGAGCAAACCGATTAGCCACCGACTGACGACAATTCAAACCGCGCTTTTACGGTTGGCCCCGACGGTAAGACAGCGACCTTACAGCATCCTTACAATACGTGACTTTTGCCACACTTTCCATTTTGCGACGCACCATTTCCATGACACCCATCCAGTTCATTCGAGAGTTCGATCCCGCCTACGCCACCTTGGTTCAGGTTTCGCCCCTGGTGCGCCGCATGGTGGCGCGCAACAGCGGACCATTTACCGCATGGGGTTCGGGCACCTATGTAATCGGGCGCGGCGCAGTCGCGGTGATCGATCCGGGCCCGCTCGACATGGCCCATGTCGATTCGCTGCTGGCCGCGCTTGACGGTGAGCGCATCACGCATCTGGTGATCACCCACACCCACCTTGACCATTCGCCCGCGGCGGCACCGTTGCGCGAACGCACCGGCGCGCGGGTGGTCGGCTGCGGCGCACATGGGGCGCATGGCGAGACCACCGAAGCCGGCGCCGACTACGATTTCGTGCCGGAAACACAGATGTTCGATGGCGACAGCTTGAGCGGACCCGGCTGGACGCTGCGTGCAGTTGCCACGCCAGGACATACCTCGAACCACATCTGCTACCAGCTCACCGAGGAGCGCGCGCTCTTCACCGGCGATCACGTCATGGGCTGGTCAACCACGGTGGTATCGCCGCCCGACGGCAACATGGCGGCCTACATGGCCAGCCTTCAAAAGCTCCTCACACGCGACGACCAGGTGTTTTACCCCACTCATGGCGCACCAATCGCAAGCCCGCAAGCCTTTGTAAGCCAGCTGATAGCGCATCGCATCGAACGCGAGAATCAGGTGCTGGCCTGCATTGCCGCGGGCTGCGACAGCATCGAGGCGATGGTGCGAAAGCTGTATGCCGATGTCGACCCGCGCCTGCACCGCGCGGCCGGGCGCTCGGTCCTGGCGCATCTGGAAAAGCTGATCGGCGAAACACGCGTTGCCCGTGTCGGTCACGACACGGCGCAAGCCGCGCACGACCCCGGCGCCGAACGTTTCGTCCTGGCTTGAGCATGCCGGCGACCGGGCGAAGGTGCCGCGCCCGGCGCTACCGCGCGGTCGCGCGCCTATAATTTGGGTTCCGGGCGCGATTCCGCGACCGCCCCCTCCCGCGCGTGCTGCTTTTTCCCCTGATCGCACTGATGGTGCTGACGCACCTGTCGTATACCGGCAGCCGCATCGCCCTCTCGTTGTACGCACTGCAACTGGGCGCATCGGCCTTCACAGTCGGGCTCTTGATGTCGCTACTGGCGGTGATTCCGGTGCTGATGTCGGTACAAACCGGGCGCTGGACCGATCGCGCCGGCCCGGTGCTGCCCTCGCTGCTGGCGCTCGGGCTGGTGATCAGCGGCACCCTGCTGCCCTGGATCGCGCAAAGCGTGACCGGCCTGTACGCCGCCAGCATGATGCTTGGCACCGGTTTCATGACCGCCCATGTAGCCATCAACAATGCGGTCGGACATGTGAGCACGCCTGAGAAGCGTGCTCTGAACTTCAATCACCTGGCGCTCGGATTCTCGACCTCGAGCGTGTTCGGACCGGTGATCGCCGGTTACGCCATCGACCACGTCGGTCATGCGCGAACCTTTCTTGTGCTCGCACTGTTTCCCGCGCTGGCGCTATTGGTGCTGTGGCCGATCGTGCGCCGGCATGCGCAACACGCACGCGGCAGCGTCGCCCCGCCTGCCAATCCGCGCGTGATCGACTTGCTGCGCAATGCACCGCTGCGCGCGGTGTTCATCGTCAGCGGCCTGTTGTCGATGGGTTGGGACCTGTTTACCTTCATGGTGCCCTTGCAGGGTTCGCGCCTTGGCTTGTCGGCCTCGACCATCGGGCTCATCATGGGCGCGTTCGGGCTGGCCACTTTCGTGGTGCGCGCCTTCATGCCCTGGATCGCGCGCAGCCTGTCCGAGTGGCAGACCCTGACCATGGCGCTGTCCATCACCGCAGCGGTGTATTTCGTGTTTCCGCTGGTGAGCCTGGTGCCGGCCCTGATCGCGCTGGCATTCATCTTGGGGCTTGGCCTGGGCAGCGCGCAGCCGATGGTCATGAGCCTGATCCATCGCGCGGCGCCGGCCGGCCGGGCCGGTGAAGCCGTCGGCGTGCGCACCATGGTGATGAACGCCAGCCACACCGCCCTTCCCTTGTTGTTCGGCGCGCTCGGCACCGCGCTCGGCATGGTGCCGGTGTTCTGGGCCCTGGCCTTGTGCATGGGCGCTGGCGGCGTCTACGCGGGAAAACGTCGTGGATCGGTCGGCACGGCGCCATGAACCGGCGCACCCAATACACGGCCGCCGGCATCGCGCTTGCCCTGGCTGCGGGCGCACTCAACCCGGTTCGCGCTTTCGACCTGCAGGGCCATCGTGGCGCGCGCGGCCTTGCGCCTGAAAACACGCTGATTGGCTTTCAGCGCGCCTTGGCCGAGGGCGTATCCACGCTCGAACTCGATATCGGCATCACGCGCGACGCCGTCGCGGTGATCTATCACGATAGCGCGTTGAACCCGAACCTGACGCGCGACGAAAGCGGGATGTGGATCGCCGGGCCAACACCCGTCCGCTCTCTCACGCTGCGCGATTTGCAGCGCTTCGACGTCGGCCGCATGCGGCCCGGCAGCGACTATGCCGCGCGTTACCCGGCCCAACTGGCACACGACGGCCAAACCGTACCGACGCTGGCCGACTTGTTCCGCCTGGTTCGCGCGCAGGGCAACCTTACGGTGCGCTTCAATATCGAAACCAAGATTTCTCCGCTGGCGCCGTCCGCCACCGCCACTCCCGAACAAATGCTTGACGCGATCACGCGCGCGATCAAGCGCCACGCGATGCACGGTCGCGTCACCCTGCAGTCATTCGACTGGCGCACCCTGGCACTGGCGCAAAAGCAACGCCCGGCCTTGCCGACGGTTTATCTGAGCGTGCGCCAGCCCTGGCTTGACAATATCGATCCGCGCTGGAACAACGGCATGCGGCTCGCGGACCACGGCTCGATTCCGCGCATGGTCAAGGCCGCCGGCGGCTATGCCTGGTCGCCCTTTCATGCCGACCTTGGCGAGGCCGAGGTTGCCGAGGCACAGGCGCTCGGCCTGAAGGTGATTCCGTGGACGGTCAACCTGCCCTCTGATATGGAACGCATGCTCGATCTGAAGGTCGACGGAATGATCACCGATCGTCCCGACCTGGCGCGCCGCCTGCTTGAGGCAAGAGGCATGGCAATCCGCGCAAGCCCTTGATCAAGGCGCGCAGCAGCCATTCTCGCGCGCTGGCCGCACGCAAAGCGCCAATGCATGTTTGAATCTGGAACGCGCAGGACCCACCTGCGCATGAATCTCGAAAGGGTCGACCATGCGCCTCTACAGTCATCGCCAGCGACCATTCCACATGAGCCCGCTGGCGCTCGAAAGCCTCGCCCGCCAGACCGCCGGCACGGCGCCGGAAGCGCAGCCCGCGCGCCAGCCGGATGACGCCGCACGCGCTTCGGCGCATGCAGTCAGTCATGTCTTTCCCGAGTATCAGGCCCTGTTTCGTAAACTCCTTGATGGCCCGAGCGCCGGATCGCGTGCCCCGGTGCCCGACGATCCGCTTACCCGCGCCAACAACCTCAAGGCCTCGGCATACTTCCTCGACGCCAGCTGCGCCGGAGTTTGCGCCCTGCAACCCGGCGACTGGCTGGACACCACGCCCGCACCGCATACCCACGCCTTCGTATTCCTGGTCGAATTCGGTCGCGAACCGCATGCCGGCGACCCGGGCTGCGACTGGATCGTGGGCAGCAACGCCGCACGCACCGACCTGCGCGCCACCGAGATCGCGGTGGTGCTTTCAGGGTATGTGCGCTGGATGGGTTTCGCCGCGCGCGGCCATGCCAATGGCGCAAGCCAGGTCAATCTTGAACGCCTGGCCGTGCGCGCGGGGGTGGTGCGCACCGAAGGCGAACTTTTGGCGGCGCCGTTCATTCGACGCGGCTTCCGGCTGGCCGTGGTGACCACCGACTATGAACTCAGCAGCGACGCACCACTGGTCGCCAGCGGCCCTATGGAACCCGATGACCCGGGCATACGCATGGGCAAGGGCGGAACCCGGCCGCAATGGTGGGATAGCGAGCTGGACAAGCGTCCACTGCACCTGGGCCGCTACCCGATGGAGAAAATTCCACGCAGCGCGACTCCGAGCACCCTGGTGCTGGCCAACGAAATACAGCGCATTCCGAAGCGCGGCGATTTCTTCAAGCGCGCCCAAGCCGGCGATCTGGGCGAAAAGGCGCGGCGCGAGCGCATGCGATTTCCGATGAAGCACCCCTATGCGCTGGGCATGCAGCCACTGATCCAGCAGATGGTGCCCCTGCAGGGCGGGCGCGACAAGCTCGCGCCCAGCGGCATCGGCGGTGATCTGTCCGATCCGCAACGCAACGCCGATGCGATCAAGGCGCTGGGCTATTTCCTCGGCGCCGATTTTGTCGGCATCTGCCGTGCCGAGCCCTGGATGTACTACTCGCACGACGAGGTCGCAGGCAAGCCGATCGCCGCCTACCATGACTACACGGTGGTGATGCTCTTCGACCAGGGCTACGAGACCATGGAAGGCGCGTCGGGCGACGACTGGATCTCGGCCTCGCAATCGATGCGCGCCTACATGCGGGGCGCCGAAATCGCGGGCCTGATGGCGGCGCATTGCCGGCGCATGGGCTATTCCTCACGCGCGCACTCCAACGCACACTCGGAGGTGATTCACAATCCGGCGATCCTGATGGCGGGCCTGGGCGAGGTCAGCCGCATCGGCGACACCATCCTCAATCCTTTCATCGGGCCGCGTTCGAAATCGGTGGTGTTCACCACCGACCTGCCGATGGCGATCGACCTGCCGATCGATTTCGGCTTGCAGAATTTTTGCGACAGCTGCCGCAAGTGCGCACGCGAATGCCCCTGCAACGCGATCACCTTCGGGCCCAAGGTGATGTTCAACGGCTACGAGATATGGAAGGCCGATGTCGAGAAATGCACCAAGTATCGCGTCACCAACATGAAAGGTTCGGCCTGCGGACGCTGCATGAAGATGTGCCCGTGGAACCGCGAGGACACGGTAGAAGCGGAAAAACTCACGTGGCTGTCGATCGAGCATCCGGAGCTTGCCAAATCGATCGCCGACCAGGATGATTTCGACGGCAACGGCGCGCGCAATCCCGTCAAGCGCTGGTGGTTCGATCTCGAGGTCGTGGCCGGCGTCGCAATTCATCCGGTGGCCGGCGTCAACGAACGCGACATCGACCTGTCGCGCCTGCGCCTGGGCGAGAAGCAAAAGCTGGCGATGTTTCCGCCCGAACTGCAGCCGCCGGGCGGCACCACGCTCGCAAACGTAGTGCCGGTGGATCGCGAAGCAGGCCTGGCGCGCTACCAGCAGGCGGAAAGCCCCGATCATGCGCGCGCACGCACAAGGCCCAAGGCATAATTACTGCAACACAAATATCCGGAGACGAAAATGTTCAGACTGGCGATTGTCATGATGTGCCTGCTCGCCGCACCGTTGGCCCAGGCCCAGACCTATCCAAGCCGCCCGGTTCGCATTGTGGTGCCCTTCCCGCCGGGTGCGGCCACCGACACACTCGGACGCCTGCTCGCACAGAGGCTCACCGAAACCTGGGCCCAGCCAGTCACGGTCGACAACCGGCCCGGTGCGGGCAGCATCATTGGCGCCGAGATGTCGGCAAAGTCCGCGCCCGACGGCACCACCATTTTCATGGGCCACATCGGCACCCACGGTGCCAACCCGGCCCTGTATGCCAAGCTGCCCTACGACCCGGTGCGCGACTTCGCACCCGTATCGTTGTTGGTGACCATCCCCAACCTGCTGGCGGTGCATCCTTCGTTGCCGGTCACAAGCGTGCGCGAATTGATCGATCTGGCCAAATCCAGGCCCGGCGCTCTCAACATCGGTTCGCCCGGCATCAGCACCTCGTCGCACCTGATCATCGCCCTGTTTGGCTCACTGACCGGGACCAGCATGACCCACATACCCTTCAAGGGCACGGTGGCGGCGATGCAGGGCTTCGTCGGTGGCGATGTTCAGGTGGCATTCGATACGGTCACCGCACTGATGCCGCAGGCGCGGGCCGGCAAGGTCCGGGTACTGGCGATCACCTCGAAAGATCGTTCCGCCACCGCGCCCGATGTGGCGCCGCTGGCCGAATCCGGCGTGCCCGGCTTCGATGTCTCGACCTGGTTCGCTTTCTTCGTGCCGAACGGCACCCCCAGGCCGGTGATCGACCGCCTCAATGCCGACGTGGTACGCATCATGCAAACCAGGGACATGAGCGAACGCCTGCAGGGCATGGGCATGAACGTGGTGGCGGGTTCACCCGAGCAACTCGCCAGCCATGTCAGCAGTGAAATCACGCGCTGGGGACGGGTGGTGAAAGAGGCCAATATCAAGGTCGAGTAGAAAGAAGCTCCGGATGTCCGACCCATATTTCATTCCGCACCCGTCCTGGCGCGAGTATCCACTGCCGGAAATGATCGATCGGGCGCGCGCTTTCAATGCGGAAATACAACGCCGCCGCACCGTCCGCGAATTCTCCGATCGCCCGGTGCCACGCGAAATCATCGAACAGAGCCTGCGGGCCGCCGGCAGTGCTCCGTCAGGCGCGGCACTGCAGCCGTGGCACTTTGTGGTGATCAGCGACCCCGGAGTCAAGGCGCGCATCAGGCTTGAAGCGGAAAAGGAAGAGCGCGAGTTCTATAACGGGCGCGCACCGCAGGAATGGCTGGACGCACTGGCCCCCCTGGGCACCGACGAGCACAAGGCATTCCTCGACATCGCGCCCTACCTGATCGCCATTTTCGAGAAAACCCATTCGACGCTCGACGACGGCCGGCGGGTGAAGAATTATTACGTTGGCCAATCCACCGGCATCGCCTGCGGCATGCTGATCACCGCCCTGCACGCGTCCGGCCTGGCAACACTGACCCACACGCCGAGCCCGATGGGCTTTCTGAACCAGATTCTCGGGCGCCCCAAAGGCGAACGGCCGTTCCTGCTGCTGGTGGTCGGGTATCCGGCAAACGGCGTCAAAGTACCGGACATCAAGCGCAAGCCACTGGACCAGATCGCCACCTTTATTTGAGGGCGACTCGCGCCGCAGGGCGATGCCTTGTCATCCCGGCAGTCGCAAGCCGGACCTTCAGCTTTCACCGATCGCCGCATTCACGCGTGGCATCACCTGCTCGGCCATCAGCTGCATCGAGCGCCGCGCCAGCGCCGGATCGGCCCAATCGTGTCCGCACAGCATGAGCGTGCCGAAGCCGCCCAGCTCTTCGCGAAACGCCAGCAACTGGTCGACCACGCGCGCAACACCACCCCGAATCACCATGGTATCGAGCACATAGTCGAGTGTCACCTGCTCGTCCGGCATGGCGGGATCGTGCTTGAAGGAAAACAGCGCGCCGGCGCTGCGTCGTTTGGTCAGCAGGTTCCAGAAGTAGAAGCCGTAGGCACCCTTGTGATCCATCACATGACGTTCCGCCGTGGCATCGTCATCGGCCACGAAAATGCTCTTGCATACGCGCCAGTCGGCGCGCCGCGCGGTGCGCCCGGCGTTCGCGCAGCCCAGCGCATAAGCCGGCCAGTGAGTAGCCACCCCCGGCGACTGCAGGAAATTCGCCGACAAAGGCGTCCAGCCGCGTTCGGCCGCCGCAGTGATGCCGCGTGACGCCGGCGTGATCGCGGTGATCACGATCGGCGGATGCGGTTGCTGGTACGGTTTGAGGAAAACGCCCTGGCCGGTCTCGGGAAGCAGCGTGCGACGGGTGCTGATGTTCCAGAACTTGCCCTTGAGGTCGTAAGGCGGCACACCGGACCACAGGGCCAGGATGTGGTCGATCGATTCAACGAACATCGCGTTGCGATCCAGATCGATATTGCCGAACACCTCCATGTCGGAGCGCAGGCCTCCGGGGCCGATGCCGAAAATGAAACGGCCCTCCAGCAGGTGATCGACCATCGCTGCCAGCGCCGCCACCTGCGCAGGATGGCTATTGGTAAGGTTGACCGTTCCGGTACCGAGCTTGATATGCCTGGTGTCGTGTGCGATGCTGGCGATGAAGGCCAGGGCCGAAGGGATCGATTCGCAGATATCGGAAACATGCTCACCCACCAGCGCCTCTGCAAAACCCAGGCGGTCGGCCAGGATGAACGCCTCGCGATCTTCCTTGAGGGTTTGGGTGTAGTCGCGCCCGGGCGGATGCATGGGCATGGTGAAGAAGCCGAGTTTCATCGATACCTGCCAGTCACCAAGCAAACCAAGATGTCAGTCGACAACGCTACCCGGCGGCAGCCAGGAGCACTGGCAATTGATGCCTTGAAACCGACGGCATCCCGACGCATCGTTTTCGGTTGGCGCTTGCCGGCGGCCGAGAAGCGGGCGCGCCGGCGCAAACGGGGCCACTCAGACCCCCAACAACTCCACCTCGAACTGCAGTGTCGCGTTGGGCGGAATCACGCCACCGGCGCCGCGCGCACCGTAGCCCATTTCCGGCGGAATCGTGAGCACCCGCACACCGCCGATTTTCATGCCGGCGAAGCCTTCGTCCCAGCCCTTGATGACATGCCCGGCGCCCAGCGGAAAGTCGAACGGCTGGCCCCGGTCACGGCTGGAATCGAACTTGGCGCCGCGAACACCTTCGTTGTACAGCCAGCCGGTGTAATGCACCGAGATGTGGGTGCCGGCAACCGCTTCGGCGCCGCTGCCGACGGTGATGTCTTCAATGATCAGTTGCGAACTCATGGGTGCTTTCCTTCAAAAAAGACCGCAGTATATAAGGCAGGCATGCGCCGCCGGCAATTCGAGCCGGAGTCCCCGATCGCGGCCACTCAAGCGCCAGCCTTGGGCAACCTCAAGGCAACCCACGCGGCACCCATATTGACCAGAATGCCCGAGGCGATCGGCCAGGCGTAACTGGCCGTGTGGTCGTAGACCCAGCCGGCGAAGGTCGGCGCGATCAGGGTGCCGATGCCGGCGGCGACATACAGAAGCCCGATCAGGCCGCCCAGGTTGCGCGCACCGAAATAGCCCATCACCAACGGTGGCGCCAGACCGACAAACCCGCCGTAGCCCAGGCCGAACAAGACGGCGAAACCGGCTAGCGCTGCAAACGAGGAGGGCAATGCCAGGCAGAGCAACCACCATGCGAATGCTGCGCCCATCAGGGCAAACATGGCGGCATAGGAGTCGCGCCGCCCGAAGCGATCGGCCAGACCGGTCAGGACAAAACGACCGGCGAAGCTGCCCATGCCGATGATACCCAGCAGCAGCGCGCCGCTGGCAGCCGAAAGGCCGCGGTCCTGCGCATGGCGCGCCAGATGCACGAAAGGCATGAACTGCACCAACCCGGTCAACAAAATGGTGAGGAAGAACAGACCGAAGGTCGGTGAACGCACAGCCTCGCTCCAACCCATGCCACCGGTCTGAGCGGCCGCCGGGCCGCTTGCGTCGTTGTCGGAGAACAAGCCCTTTCTTTGCGGCGATTTTTCCAGGAGCAAAGTGCCCGCCACGCCGATCAAGAGCGCCGCCAGCGCCATCCATTGCAGCGTCGCACGCCAGCCAATGGCATCGATCAGGCGCACCGCCAGGAGCGGCACAACCAGCGTACCCAGGCCGATACCCGAGGAAGCGATACCGGCCGCCAAGGCGCGGCGCCGCAGGAACCAGGGCTGCACCGCGGCGATGGTCGGCACGTATGCGCAACCCACGCCAAAGCCGATCGCCAGGCCGAAAGCAAGATAGAACTCCGACAGCGTGAGCGCGCGACTGGCGAAAAACAGGCCGCAGGCCAGACACAGGATGCCAAATCCGGCCACCCAACGTACGTGTGTTCGGTCGGCGACCACCCCGGCCACCGCCCCGATCACAAAGTACAGGAATACCGCGAGCGCGAACGCGAACGAGACGTCGGCACGGTTGGCCGCGAACTCGAGCTGCAGTGCCCCGAAGAATGAAGAGAACGAATAGATCGCGCCGAAGATGGTGAACAAGACCACGTGCGCCGCCCACACCACCACCCAGCCGTAGAAGAGGCGCTGCCGTGCCACTAAGCGAACCCCCGCGTGGACGTCCGGCGCCGCGTATCCCTGGCGCGCGCTTTTCGGTGAACCGGGAGGCGGCACATCGCCTGCAATGTACCCGAGGACTGGTTTGGCAACCAGCGCGCGGCATCGGCTACATTCACGCCATGCGAAACACACGCCCGAATGGGGCTGGCGGCGCCGGCAAACCACAGCGCCCCTCTGCAGCCGCCGGGGCGGCGGTGTTGTGCGCGCTCGCGGCAGCGCGAGCGCCATTTGTGCGCATCGAGGCGCGCGCCGGCAGGCGCCAAGGCACTCTGGTCCTGGGCGACTGCGTGCGCATCGAATCCCTTGCCGATCGCCGCCTTGCCGTCACGGTACGCGATGCCGGCGGGCGCTGGCGGCGCAGTGCTGCTTGCGACGCCATGACCCTGCTCGATCCGACGGCCTTGATGGAGGTTGCGCTGCTGCGTGCGGTTGAAACGTGCCTCATGGCCACCGGATGCGGCCCTGATTCTTCATCGCTCGACCGCCGCTATGCCCGGAATCGACTGCGCGCCGACCTTTATCCGGCGGCATTGGCGCCAAACAGTGTACGAACGGTGCGTCTCGTGTTGTGCCGCGAGATTGTCGATCGCGCCGTCTTGCGTGCCGCGTGCCTGGTATTCGGCAGCGCGACAAGCATCGGCGATTTCAATGACGTGGTCCTGGCGGGCGCCGACGGCCTGATACGCGTCACGCGCGAGACGCCCAACCTCGCCCCGCTGCTGGGCTCGGCGGTGAAGCGTTTCGCGCGCAAGGGTGCCGGCCCGCTGGGCCGGGGAATCGTAGGCACGGTGCGCGCCGAACTCATGGCGTGGCCGGCACCGGCAGGCCTTGCCAGGCGCGACTGGAAATGGCTTTCGCATCAACCCAACAGCATGGTGCGCCGCTTGCAGAAGCCCGACACGCATGCCGGCCCACACGCGAACCTGCCGGCGATTCGGCTGTTCGCCGCTACCGGCTTGATGCGACCCGACCCCTTGATCGCCAGCCTTGTCGATACCGGCATGGCGCTTCAACGCGCGCTTGGCGTCCTCGCCCGCGATCCCGGCAATGCGCGCCATGCCGACCTTGCGCGACTGCTGCGGCTGGCTCTGGCGGAAGCGCAGCGCCGGGCGGCCGCCGGCCAGAATCTGCGTTTCCTGCGCGATGACTTTGCATACCTGATCGACTGGTGGATCGATGAAGCCGCCACAAACGCGGTGTCGATCCCGGTCAACGCGACGTTCGCATCACTGATCCGGCGCCAGCAGCGCTGGCATCAACTGATCATCCTGCGCCATCCGGAGTTCCTGCTGCAATGGACGAGCGCGCTGGCGGCAAACGAAAACAGCGGCCTGCGCGCGGTACCGCTGACCGACTCCCTGATGCTGGCGCGCGAAGGCATGGACATGCGCCACTGCGTGGCCAGCTACGCGCGCGACTGCGCCGGCGGGCACACGCGCATCTTCGCACTGGAACTTACCGCAAGCGGCCAGCGCGCCACGCTGGAACTGCGACGCCGCGCCGCCACCTGGTTCGCCGGCCAGTTGAAAGGGCCGTGCAATGCCGACGTTTCGGTCGAAATGCGCGCCGCAGCGGAGCGCCTGGCGGCCCGTTATACGCGAGCCTGGCGATCCTCTTGTGGAGCGTCCTGAGCATCACCCGCGGGGCGCGGCGGCGTCCGAGTGCCTGTACAGATGGGCGCGGTTATAATCCGGCGCGGCTCGCCACCGGGCCACCACCCCACCTTCGGAAAGCTGCATGTTCAGTCGCTTCTCGCCCAAGGGAGGGCAGTTCTTCGATTATTTCAACGACCACGCAACCACGATGGTCGAAAGCAGCTGCGAACTCGCGGCGCTGATGACGCATTTCGACGATTTGCAGGCGCGCGCCTATTCGATCGAATCCATCGAGAAGCGGGCCGACAGGATCACCCGGGCGGCGATCGACCTCCTGCATCGCACCTTCATGCCGCCCTTCGACCGCGAGGCAATCCACCTCTTGATCAACACCATGGATGATGTGGTGGACCTCACTGAAGATGTCGCTCAGTCGATTTTTCTGTTCGATTTCAAGACCATCACGCCCGAAGCCATACAGTTGAGCGAGATCTGCGTGGTCAGCAGCGCGAAAGTACAGGCAGCTGTCCGTCTGCTGCCCTCGCGCACGAACACCGCCGAGATTCTGGCCATCTGTGAAGAAATCGACAGGCTCGAGTCCGAAGCCGATCACGTCATGCGCGCGGCGATGGCAAAACTGTTCCGCGAAGAGCGGGATGCCCGCGAACTGATCAAGCACAAGGAGGTGTACGAACTGCTCGAGAGCATCACCGACAAATGTGAAGCCATCGCCAACATCATCGAAAGCATCGTGGTGTAGCGCCGCTTGATCGCAGCCTCGCAATCAGCGCGGACAAACCGGCGCGGCGACCCGGGTCAGCGCGCCCAAAAGCAATGCCGCACCAAGGCAATTGCAGCACGAATCAAAACCGGCGTTCGCGAAACAATCCGAGTTTTTCCTGTGCCGACCGGTCCGAGAAACCGAACAGCACCGAATCGCCTTGCGCATGATGGGTGTGCTTGAGCCAACCCGGCACCACGAACACGTCACGCGGCTTCCACTTCAGCACCTTCTGCGTGCCGTCGGGCAAACTGACGTGGGTTTCGCCGGTGCCCTCGACACACACAAACCCGAGGCCGTCGGTGGCCTGGTAGGCAAGCGAGGCGAAGCCCTTGGGCAGCCACTGCATGGTGGTGGCAATGGTCGGCATGGCCCAATCGCCATTGACCGGATTGATGTACTTGAGCTTGTAGCCGAAATGCGGATCGGGGTCGCCGGCGCGGCTCATCCGGTAAAGGGAATCGCGCGTGCGTGAATAGGGATAGTTGAAAATCGGCGAGGTGCCGCCGCTGGCCTTGTAGTCGATCGGCAGCAGGCCGGCGCCATAGCGCGCCAGGGCATCGCCCTCCGGCCGGTTCAGCGGAAAACGCTCCTCCTCCCATTCCTCGCGGAACTGGCCATGGAAATGCGCAACCGTCGACAAGTCGAGAACATCGAGCCAGACCATCGGATCGGGCGAGTCATTGCCGTGATCGTGCCAGGTCCATGAGGGCGTGATGACGAAATCGCCCTCGTTCATCAGGGTCTTTTCGCCGTTGACTGATGTGTAGGCCCCTTTGCCGTCGACAATGAAGCGCAAGGCCGATTGCGTGTGCCGATGCGCCGGCGCCACCTCCCCAGGCAGGATTAATTGCAGCCCGCCGTACAGTACATCGGTGATCAGCGACTGGCCGCGCAAGGCCGGGTTCTCCAGAACCAGCACGCGCCGTTCAGCCTCACGCGCGGTGAGCAATGCACCAGACTCGAGAATGCGCGGGCGAATCGCGTCATAGTCCCACAGGTATGGCGCGGCAGCCGGCGTGGGCTCGGCTGGAACCAGGCCTCTGAGCACCTCCCAGAGCGGTGCCAGGTTGTCACCATCGATCCGGGCGTAAAACGCCTTGCGTTGCTCCGCGTTGCGAACGACTTGCGCGCTTTTCATTTCCATGTTTTGCTCCTGAAAGTTCGATGCATTCGAAGTTTACTCCCGCGATCGCAGGCGCAACCCCAGGCGCCCCCCAATGTGTCCGTGCACGGCACGCTTTGAGGGACGGCCTCAGTAGGTCGATCGGCCACCAGAGAGATCGAAGACAGCACCGGTGGAAAATGAACACTCCTCCGAAGCCAGCCACGCCACCATCGCGGCGATTTCGTCGGGCAAGCCGAGCCGGCCCATGGGAATTTTCGACAACATGAAATCGATGTGCGCCTGGCTGATCTGGTCGAATATCGGCGTGCGTACCGCCGCCGGCGTGATGCAATTGATGCGGACACCGGTTTTCGCGACCTCCTTGGCAAGCGATTTCGTCAATGCGATCACTCCGGCCTTGGAAGCGCTGTAGGCGCACGCATTTGGATTGCCATCCTTGCCCGCCACCGAGGCGATGCTGATGACACGCCCGTAGTCACGCCCGGTCATGTGCGGCAGCATGGCCTGACAACAGTTGAACACCCCGGTCAGGTTGACATCGAGCACCGACTGCCAGTCCGCCGGCGTGTATTCGACTGCCGGCACAGCGGGCCCGGCGATGCCGGCGCTATTGACCAGGATATCGACAGCGCCCAGCAGCTCGATCGAGCGTGCCGCCGCGACGCGCACGCCCGCGTGGTCGGCGACATCGACCACCACGGTGCGTACCGGGCCTTCGGGTACCAACTCGAGCGCGGCGCGCCCGAGCGCATCGGCCTTCAAGTCCCACAATGCCACGTTCGCCCCGGATTGCAACAGCCGCTTGGCGATCGCATACCCCAAGCCGCTGGCCCCCCCGGTCACGACCGCCTTGCGGCCCTGCAGATTGATCTGGTTTTGTTGCATGCGTGGCACCTTGAAAGTGTGATCGGCAAGCCCGGCCCGCACCGATGCGCGACCGTGGGTACACCCAAATCTTACCGCGCTCTCCGACGCGCGCGCGAACCCGTTGGCGCGCCGCGGCGTTAAACTCGCGCTCAAAGTCCTCAACCCAAACGCAGCGGAGCCACCTGACATGATCGCGCTTAAGGACATCATTTACGTGCGCCTGGGAACACGCGATCTCGAGGGATCGCGCCGCTTTGCCACAGCCATCCTCGGGCTTGAAGAGGCGCATGCGGAGGGCAATCCCAAGAACGGGCAAACCCGCTGTTTCCGCAGCGACGCACGTGAGCATACCCTGGCGTATTTCGATGGCGACCCGGGCGACCACACAAGCGGCTTTGAAGTCGCGGACAGCGCCGATCTGGATGCAGCCGCCGGCGCACTCGAACAGCAGGGGTACCCGGTTACGCGTGGCACGCAAGCCCAGGCGCAGGCACGCGGGGTTGCCGCCTTCATCAACTTCCGTGATCCCAGCGGCAATTCGATCGACCTGGCCTTGCGCCCGCATTTCAGTGGCAAGCGCTACTTTCCCTCGCGCGACGCCGGCATCACCGGCTTTTCTCACATCGGTCTGCGCACCACCGACGCGGTGCGCGACGAAGCCTTCTGGACGCAGATGCTGTCGGCGCGCGTCTCGGACCGCATTGGCGCGGCCGCGCTCTTGCGCATCGACCAGGTGCATCACAAGATCGCACTGTTTCCATCAAGCTTTGCCGGTGTGCAGCACATCAATCACCAGGTCGCGGAGGTCGACGACATCATGCGCTCGGCCTACTTCCTCAAGGAGCATGGCATCCGCATCGTCTTCGGCCCCGGCCGCCACCCTACATCAGGCGCGCGCTTCGTCTACTTCGAAGGGCCGGACGGAATGGTCTACGAGTATTCCTGCGGCGTGCGGCTGGTGACCGACGAAAACGAACGGCCGCGGCAGTTTCCGTTCAAGGCCAGTTCGTTCTGCATGTGGGGGTCGAAACCCGATATCGCGGAATTCCGCGACTGATCAGCCAAGCGCCGGGAGCACGGTTCCCGCCGCTTCGCCGAAGCCCAAGCGCGCGAAACCTTCGCGCACGCAGGCCCCCTTGAGAATGAGCGTATCGCCGTCTTCCAAAAAACTGCGCTTCTCGCCGTTGGCCAACTCGATCGGGTTCTTGCCACCCCACGACAGCTCCAGCATCGAACCAAACTGCTCCTTGCTCGCACCGGACTGGGTACCGCTGCCGAACAGGTCGCCGGATTGCAGGTTGCAGCCGCCAACGGTATGGTGCGCGACGAACTGCGCCATGGTCCAGTAGGAATCCTTGAAGTTCGACGCCGACAGTCGCACCGGCGCCTCACCGGCGGCGCGCATTTGCGCGGTCAGGAGCAGCGCCTCGAGCTGCATGTCGAGCCCGCCGGCGGCGCGATTGTGCTCGCTATCGAGATAGGCCATCGGCTGCGGGTCCCCAGGGGCCCGCACGAACACGGGTGTGCGATACGGCGCCAACGCATCCAGGGTCACGATCCAGGGGGAAATCGTGGTCGCGAAATTCTTGCCCAGAAACGGTCCCAGCGGCTGGTATTCCCA
Organism: Burkholderiales bacterium; assembly: GCA_040382235.1. Classification (GTDB taxonomy): domain Bacteria; phylum Pseudomonadota; class Gammaproteobacteria; order Burkholderiales; family JAEUOS01; genus JAEUOS01. The sequence goes on along the minus strand of JBEIFV010000075.1, from coordinate 7,968 downwards.
CCCCTGGACGTCCCGTGCCGACCAATCGTTGAGCAGGTTGACGCCAAAGATGTGCGACTCCGCGTCCCCGATGTCAATGCGGGTGCCCATGGCATTGCCGCGACCGATCCAGATACCGACCTCAAGCTCGTAGTCGAGCCGCCTGCTGGGCCCGAACACCGGGCCGGGCGCATCGGCCGGCTTGGTTTGGCCCAGCGGCCGCGGAAAAGCCTGCGGCGCCGCCAGGCTGCCCACACGCACGCTTGAGGCACGCCCGTGGTACGCGATCGGCACATGCTTGTAATTGGGCAGGAGAGGGTTGTCGGGGCGAAACATGCCGCCGGTATTGGTGGCGTGGAACACCGATGAAAAGAAATCGGTGAAATCGCCGATCGATGCCGGCAGACCCATCTCGGCATCCTTCATCGGCAACAGGCAAGCGCGCGCCCGACCTTCAAGCGGACTGCCGTCGCGCAACACCCGCGAAAGCGCAAGGCGCAAAGCCGAGCTCAGCGCCGGCTCCGCAGCCATCAAAGCGTTGAGAGTCGGCTCCGAGGCCAGCGTTGCGGCCTCGGCGGCATCGCCCGAGAAGAGTCCAGCGCGGGCGGCCGCCGACAGGTCGAGAATCTGGTCGCCGATGGCCACCCCGCCGCGGAAATCCTCATTCCGGCCAGCCCGGCGAAACACGCCCAAGGCCAGGTTTTGCAAGGGAAAATCCGTCTTGCCGTCGTTGGCGGCATCAACCCAGCTTTTCAGCCGGGCATCATGGGTTTCGTTGATCGTGCTTTTGGACATCGGGGCGGCCTGGCGTTTGTCAAAAACAAGTCTGTTGCGACCTGCGAGACCTGTGATTCTACTTGCAACGCCAGTCTTTCCAGGTCGGCTTGGCTGGACAGCACAGAGCTCTCAAGGCACGCCTGCCTGCGGTGTTGCCGCGGATTGCGCATGACCTTCGGACCGGTTTGCGGATCGCGGGCGCGCCGCCCTGCTGCGCCGGCATTCGCACCGCGGGCATTGCCGGCACTGCGGCGGCGCTACTTGCGGTCGAAGTCGCGGCCATCGCGCGGCGCGGCAGGCGTCGCCGGGCGCACCACCCGAGGCGGGATCGCGCCAGCCCCGGAGCCGGTTTTGCTGCCGCTCGCAGAGGGCCCGCTATTGGCAGCCCCTTCAGGTCGCGGCCGCAGGTGTGGAACGCTCGCATAGCCATCATTGGAATTCTGTGCCAGATAGAGTAGCGGCCTGGAAACGCTTGCATCACCGCCGCTGCTCGAAGCGGCGAACCCCGCAATGCTCGGCGCCGGCATGGCCATGGCGGCAGACATCAGTCCCGCATGCGCCAGCGCGGCAATCGAAGCGGCGAGTTTCAAATGGCAACCCGCTTGGCGAGTGTTGGTCCGGGTAAGCATTGCTTCGCTCCTGTGACGAATTGAAAAACAGCCGAGGGAACCAAAACGACACAGCAGACGCTAACCTCAATCCGGCGGATTGGCAAGCCGGATGATCCGATCGGCATGATCGGCCAGCCAAGCGGTCGCCGAGAGACGAGCAGGGCCGTACACGGCCGCAAATGCCGCGGCCTGCCGACGCAGGTTCACATCCTTCCAGCCGCGTTCGAGCGCACGCGCGATCCTGCGCGCGTCCGCCTGTGGGTGCAGCCACAATCCGGCACCCAGGCGTTCTACATTGAGCGCTGTCAGGGTTTGTTCGTGATTGGAAGGAAAGATCAGCATCGGCTTGGCCGCCAGCAGTGCCTCGCATGCCAGACCATGCCCGCCGTGACTGACCACCAGATCACAATCGGTGAGCGCCGCCGGAACCGGCAGGGGCTGGGCCTGCCAGGTCAATCCGTAGCCGGCCACCGGGCCGGGATCGCGCACCAGCCCGCCGGCATAGAGCCGCACCTGGCCGGGCATTTTGGCCAAACCCGTCACGATCGCCTGAAAACTCCCGACCTCCGGCTTCAGATAGGCGGCCACCCGCGGTCCGGGCACGCCATGCCACGCGAAACCGCGGCTGTCTTCCAGACTGAAATGCCCCGCATACCCGGATGCACGCGGCGCGCCCTGATAGTGATCGAGCTCGGGGTAGGTCGCCAGAATCGTGATTTCGGCTGCATGCAATTCACCCACCTCGGCGATACCGCCGCAGCCATGCGCGGCCAGAACCGTATTGACGGTCGCCACTACCAGGCCGTCTGCGGCCTGCAAACGCTGCATGTCGCGCGCGGCGGCCGCGTCAAAAGCGGCGCCCTGTGGTGCAACGGTGTAACCGTCGCCCAAGTGAACACAGGCAATCCCGCGAATACGTGCCGCCAGCATCGCCGTGGGCGCAAAATCCGCCACCAGGATTTGCGTCTCGCACAAATCCATCAAGTCGAGCCATGCTTGCACCAATCGGGCCAGCGTCTGCGGATTGCCGAAGCCGGCGGCCGCAAGCAGGATCTCGGCATACGATCCGGGCGCCGCGCGCTTGTCGAGCGGCGCCCGCAGCAGAATCGGCGCCTGCAGCAGGCGGGTGTTGGCTCCCAGGAGCCCCGCAGCGGGCGCAACCACATCGCGCAGCGCGCACACCGGGCGGGCACCCCGCTCGCTCAGCGCATGTACCCAAGGCGCAAGCCGGTGCGCATGCCCCAGGCCGCCGCCCAGTTCGTTGGCAAAAAGGATCCGCACAGTGATTTCGCTTGAGGCAATCGACCATCCCGATAGTGCGGCGACCCGTTCATCGGCTACCGCTGGCCGCTTATCTCCGGATGGTTGCAGGCCGGGGTGGCCATAGTATCTTACGGTTCGTGGAGCATCAGACCTTGTAGTGCATCAAGCGTTTCCACACTTCGAGGATCAACCGTGTACAGCCGCAGACCATGAAAAACGCACCAGCGCCGTTGCTGAACCGATCGCCCGCTGCGTTGCGCCGCCGGGCTCGTTTCAATGCCGCGCATGGCGCTGGCGGCTTCACCATCATCGAGTTGATGATCGTGGTGGTGGTGTTGGCCGCGCTGATCGCGATCGCAGCACCGTCGCTGCGCACGATGATCGTCGGCAACGCGGTGCGCTCGGTTACGGGTGATTTGCAGAGTGACATCGCGATGTCGCGCAGTGAAGCATCCAAACGATCACAACGAGTGGTCCTATGCGCCAGCACCAACCTGAACACCTGCACGGCCGCCACCAGCTGGGCCCTGGGCTGGATCTCGTTTGTGGATGCCGACAACAATGGCCAGCGCGATACGGTGGGCACCAGCGAGCCCCTGCTGCGGGTCAAGGACGCCGCGCCGACCTCGGTGCAGATCAACACCACTCCGGCGGGTGTATCGGATATCCGCTTCCGCTCCATCGGCGTGATCGATGCAGCCAAAAGCATCACGCTGTGTCCTGCCACCACCGGTTCCGGTGCGACCGGCCGCACCATCACCATCAATGCGCTCGGTAGAGTGCAGACCGTCACAGTCACCTGCCCCTGACACCATGCGACCCACGCCAAAAACCGTTGTGCCGGCGCTCCAGGCGGGCTTCACCCTGATCGAGGTGATGGTAGCGATCGTCATCCTGTCGTTTGGCCTCCTGGGTGTGGCAGGCCTGATGGTGACCGGCATCCAGTTCACGCACAGCGCGCAGCAGCGTTCGCTTGCGACCCAGCTTGCCTACGACATGATCGACCGCATGCGTTCGAACCAGGCTGGCGTGGCGCTGCCCGATAATGCCGCAGGCGGCGGCAGCTATCACCGGCCGATCGGCGACGTGGCCGCCGCCGGCAGCCCGTATATCGTTCCAAAAACCGCATGCATCGGCAATACCGCGGCGGCAACCGGCTGCACACCGGCCGACATGGCCGACCAGGATTCGTTCGAGTGGCAGCAGACGGTGCGGGCACGGCTTGGCAATGGTGTCGCCATCGTGTGCCGCGACAGTTCCAATTCCGCCGGCAGCTACAACGGCACCCTGATCACGCATGGCTGCAATGGCGTTGGTCCAAAGTATGCGATCAAGATTTACTGGATTGACGACCGCAGCAGCATCGCCAGCGCCGGCCAGTACCAGGTATTTCTGACTACTTTCGTACCATGATGCGCACCCATTCGGATTTTGCCGCCGGGGCGCGCGGCTTCACCATCGTCGAATTCATGGTCGCGGTCGCGATCGGCTTGATCATATCCCTGGTGATCGGCCAGGTGTTCGTGGGCTCGCGGCAGAGTTTCAGCAGCCAGGACGATGCCGCGCGCATGCAGGAGACCATACGCTACGCCTCGCAGATACTCACCCGCAACATCCGCCTGAGCGGTTACCGCAACAATGCGGGGCTTGATCCCAACGGAATTTTTCCCAAGGCCACGACGCCGGCGATCACCGGCGCCGACAATGTGGCCACCGCCGGCCTGCCCTTCGGCACCAATCCGGTGGCGCCTACAGCCGCTTCGCCTGTAGTCGTTCCCGACACCATCACCGTGCGCTACCAGGGCAGCGGCACCGGTACAGGTACGGGCGCCGACGGCACCATCGTCAACTGCATCGGCACCTCAATCGATTTCGGCGAGATGGCCTCGAACACCTTCGGCATCCGCCCGGTAACCAAGCCCGACGGCACGCTGTCGAGCTCGCTTTTTTGCAGCACCGATGGCGGCACCACCTGGCCGGCGGCCAACGAACTGATCGCAGATGTCGACAACATGCAGATTCTCTACGGCGTCGATACCGACAACGACGGTGCGGCCAATGCCTACGTGCGCATCACCGATGTGGCTGACATCGACACCATCGTCGCCGTGCGCGTCTGGCTGTTGATGCGCTCGCCCACGGCTTCGAACATCGAAATCACTTCGGCCACCTACTCGCTGGCGGGCGTCAACTACACCTACAACGATCGTTTCGTGCGGCGCTTGCTCTCCACCACCATCAATCTGCGGAATCGCACCCTATGAACCAGCCAATGCGAGCGGGCGCAATGCGCAGCCCCGCGCGGCGCCGCCAGTCAGGCGCCGTGCTGGTGGTGGCACTGCTGTTTCTCCTGATCATCACCATGCTGGGTGTCACCAGCATGCAATCGACCACCGCCGAGGAACGCATGGCGGGCAACGCGCGTGACCAGAACAACTCGCTGCAGGCCGCCGAAGCCGCCCTCCGCGACGCCTGGTATGACATCAACGGCGTCTGTTCCCCGGGCGCCACCTCATGCGCCCAGCGCCCGGTAGCGATTTCCGGCGCCACCGGCTTTGGCAACGGCACCGGCACCGCAGGCACTTGCTCGCCCGACGGCCTGTGCCTGCCCAACGGCACCTATCCGAAATACACCCTGCTCGACATCAGCAACTGGAGCGCGTCCGGCGCCGGTGCGGTCAGCCCGATATCGCTGGGCACCTACACCATGGCTGCGGCCGACACCAAATTTCCGCAAGTATCGCAGCAGCCGCAATACGTGATCGAAGCCCTGTGCGCACCGGATTCGACTTCCTCGCTGGGCGGTGTCGGCTGCCCCAAGTACCACTACCGCATCACCGCCCGCGGCTACGGCGGCAATTCGAATACGCAAATCACCCTGCAGATGGTGGTGCGGCTCTAACCCGAGCCTGCATCAACCGATCCGGAGAACCACGCCATGAGCATTCATTTCCGAACCAGTATGCGACGCGCCGTTTGCGCGGTCGTGTCGCTCAGCATCTTGTTGCAACCGGTGGTCGCCGGCGCCGCACAGTTGAACCTGGTGAAGACGCCGCTGTTCGTGACGCCGCCGATTCCGCCGCTGGTGATGCTCGACATCTCCAAGGATCAGCAACTGCACAAGAAGGCCTACAACGACTATTCAGACCTGGACAACGACGGCAAGCTCGAGACCACCTACAAGCACAGCATCGACTACTACGGCTATTTTGACAGTTACAAATGCTACGACTATGTGAGCGGCAATGCGCTTGAGGACTTGAGCCACTACGCGCCGGTGGCATGGACCGCGGATAAGTACTGCGACGGCACCAAATGGAGCGGCAACTTCCTCAACTGGGCCACCATGACACGTATGGATTCGGTGCGCAAGCTTTTGTTCGGCGGCCTGCGGCGGGGCGACGTGAATCCTTCCAGCGGCGGCTGGAGCTATGGCTCGACCACCCTGCTGGAACGTGCCAACCTTCCGTCTGACGCCCACGCGTTCGCCAAGTGGTACGGCGGGTCCGACGTGAACAAAGTCTCACCGTTCGGGGTGCAAACCGTGCCCACCACCACCGGCACGGTCACCACGACCGCAACGGTCAACGTGCGGGTCGCGGCATCCGGCCAAGTGGAATTCGCCAACATCCCCGATGCATTCGCCGACAAATTGAGTCCTGGCGACCAGATCAGCGCTTACGCAAAAGACGCAACGGGCGCGGCCGTCACCGGGACTGTGAACGGCGAACTTAACCAGCCGTGCGTTATATCGGGGCGCGTGGTCGGCAAGACCACCGGCAGCAACCCGAAAATCACTTTGTGGGTCGATGTTGGCGGCACTTTTTTCAAACTCAATTTCAAGACGGATCCGCCTTCGGCAATTTCTGGAGACACTGAGACGGGTGCCGGCACGACAAATTGCGAAACACCCTCGCTTGCCGCGACCGACAAGTGGGTATTCGAGAATCTCTCAAGTACGGGCATCTCCATCTGCAATGTGACCGCCAGCGGCAACAGCGGTTCCGACCGCTATTCGCACACCACCAACCGTACGCCACGCATGCGGATGGTCAGCGGCAACTATGAATTGTGGGCCGCCAACGAGCGTTGGCAGTGCCAGTGGCATGACGAAAGAAACAACCAGCAGGGGGGCTTTCTGCCCTCCGAGCAGCAGCCCAGCAGCAACGGCAACCAATATTCGCTCTCCGGCCTCTCCGCCAGTGCGGAGAATCCTGCCAACAGCACCGGGCGAACCTTTGCCAACGGCGGCGGATCGATCGAAAGACGTTCGCTCGGCTTCGGCGTGGACGCCGGCGAGTATCGCGTGATGGTGGAAGCATGTCACAACAATTTCTTTCCTGCGACCTCCGCGTCCAACTTCAAAACCACCGAAAAATGCAAGGCCTACGGCCAGACCGACAGTAGCGACAAGCCTTTCTATAAGCCAATCGGCCTCTTGCAGGTGTACGGCGACGATGGCCGCATCAATTTCGGCCTGATGACCGGCAGTTACAGCAAGAATACCTCCGGCGGCGTGTTGCGCAAGAACACCGGCTCCATGAGTGACGAGATCGATTTGTCCAACGGTGTTTTCAAGACCTCCCCGCCCAACGGCAGTATCGTCGGCACGCTGAGCCGCTTGCGCATGTATGGTTATGACTACAACGACGGCACTTACATCGGCGCGGACGGCAATTGCACCTATCAGCTGACGTCCTCGCAACTGGTCGACAACATGTGTCGCACCTGGGGCAACCCGATGTCGGAAATCTATGCCGAATCGCTGCGTTATTTTGCTGGCGCGACCGCGCCGACAGCGGCATACCAGACCACGGCGGACGCCACCCTGTTTCCCGCTTCCGGAATCTATCCGGAGCTGACGACAGCGACCTGGCCCAACCCGAACAACGTGCTGACCAACGCCAACTATTGCGCACCGCTCAACATCCTCGCATTCAATGCGAGCGTCAGTTCCAAGGATCACGACCAGGTCAACGATCCGTTCAATGGCGCGATCGCTGCTTGGGTCAATCCGAGAACCGCCACTACGTTTGTTGGCAACACCGAAGGATTTTCGAGTGGCCGCTACTTTATCGGAAGCGACGGCACCACATCGAACGGCTTATGCGATGCCAAGCCTTCCAGTGGCAGTGGCATCGCCTTGGGCAATGTGGAGGGCTTGTGCCCGGAGGCGCCTTCGCTCAACGGCACCTACCTGATGGCAGGTCTCGCTTACGCAGCCAAAACCAATCGGATTCGTACCGACCTGGCCGTTCCGGCAACCGACAAGACCTCGCTCAAGGTCAGCACCTATGGAATCTCGCTGGCCACCAACGTGCCGCGCATCGAGATTCCG
>JBEIFV010000074.1:0-27305 GCA_040382235.1 Burkholderiales bacterium | reverse complement strand
CAATGTGTGCACCATCGAAGACCCGATCGAGATGGTCGAGTCATCGTTCAACCAGATGCAGGTGCAGCACAACATCGACCTGTCATTCGCCGAAGGCCTGCGCTCGCTGATGCGGCAGGACCCCGACATCATCATGGTGGGCGAGATCCGCGACCTGGAAACCGCGCAGATGGCGATCCAGGCCGCGTTGACCGGGCACCTGGTGCTCTCCACCCTGCACACCAACGACGCGCCGGCGGCAATCACCCGCCTGCTCGACCTGGGCGTGCCTTCCTACCTGATCAACGCCACCGTGCTGGGGGTGATGGCGCAGCGCCTGGTGCGCACCCTGTGCCCCAACTGCAAGACGCCTGCGACCCTGCGCCACGAAAAGCTGTGGGACGAACTGGTCGACCCCTTCACCTCCGACCGGCCCAATCGCGTGTATCGCCCGGCCGGCTGCGTCGACTGCCGCAACACCGGCTACTCGGGGCGCATGGGCATCTACGAGGTGCTGATGCTGTCGTCCGAGGTCAAGCGCCTGATCACCGCCGAGACGGACATCGCAAAGGTGCGCGAGCAGGCCTACAAGGAAGGCATGAAGCCGCTGCGCGTTTCCGGTGCGCTGAAGATCGCCTTGGGGCTCACCACGTTTGACGAGGTGATGCGCGTCGCGCCGCCGGCAGGCGCCGACTCGTAAAAGCGGGCGCCGCCGGCAGGCGCCGACTCGTAAAAGCGGGCGCCGCCGGCGGGCGTCGCGGAGACACATTTTCGGTCGCAATACCGGTCGCTCGAGGTGCAAGCCGGTCGGCCAACGAGTGCCTTGCAAATCGAAACTTGAAATTCGAATTGTAGGTCCGGCAAGCTTGAAAGCCTGCGGTTCAGACGCCCGGTGGCTTACTTGGCGGTTCGCCTGGCGGCCTGCAGCACCCGCGCCATTCCGCTGGCAGCACTTTCCGTCGACCCTGCTGCCGCCTCGATCCCGGCGACACGCAACGCGCTCGCATAGCGTGCGGCGAGCTCCGCGTTACCCAGCAACAGCGGGCGAGCATGGGTTGAACGCATGGACTGCGCGCAACCGATTTCGCTGCCGATCAATAGCCCCGACAGATAGGCAGGCAGCGCCTCTTCACCCAATTGCCCGAAAAGCCCCAGCGTGCGCGCCGAGAACATGCGGTTGAGCAAAGCTTGCGGTGCGTCCAGCCCATAGGTCACGCCGCGCGCGAACGCGGCTTCGTCGTGCGCGGCATCGAGCTTCATCAACCGCCCCAGGATGGTGTGCCCGGTCAGTGCCGCGTATACCTCGCCTGTCATGAAGCTGGCGAAGGAGATGATCGCGCCGTCTTCGAGCCACACCCATTTGCTGTGGGTGCCGGGCAGCACGGCCAGGTGTCGGCCGGTAGCGGGCAGGGCGCCGAAAACCTGGGTTTCCTCGCCGCGCATCACGTCCGGTACGCCGCTTGCGGCATCTACACAAGACACACCAGGCACGATGGTCAACTGCCGGCTGCTCGCGAGCGGCACGCTTATGGTGTGGGTGGCCAGGTCGGCGGCGCTGGCCGGGCAGGGGCAGTAGGGGGCTTCGCGCCAGCCTTGCTTGCTGCCGATCATGCCGCTGGCGACGAGTTGCGCTTGCGGGTGGGCGGCGATCCAGTCGCCGCAAAACGCTTCAAGCGCTGCTTCGAACGCGCTGTGCTCCGCTTTCATGATGCCGGGGCCGCCTTCGCGACGTTCGAGGATGTTGCCGGCCGCGTCCATCAGGTAGGCGCGCAGGCTGGTGGTGCCCCAGTCGAGGGCGATCAGGTGTGCCATGAGGCCGCTTTCGCAGGGTGGGATCATCACTTGATTGTCGCCCAAGTGCTTGGGTCGCTGCGGCCACCTCCCGCCACGTCATCGGTGCCTGTGTTGGCCAAACGGAAGCGCGGATATTCAGCGGCTTCGATGCCGAGCAGGATTTCGAGCTCGCCTGGCGCGGGCTGGATGCGCTGCAACTGCAGGCCACCGCGCCGGTTTCGCCGTTGGGCACCCTGCGTGAAGTCGATCCGCTGTTCACCAAAAAACACGGAGCGCGCCTTCCGGGCCGAGTCCGGAAAATACGGGGCGGAAATACTGGCGGTGCCGTCCACGCTGGCGAGCTTCCCCTAGGGCGACCTGGTGCCGATCCCCGGCATGGCCGGGCAGGAATGGCTGCTGCCGGGCACTCCGCTGCGTCAATCGCAGTGCGCCGGCGGGTGGCGTGGCGGGAGCTGAATTCAATGCGCTTGCGCCGGCACGGATCGCGCCCGGCGTGCTGCGACGCATCCGCAGGGTTGCGGGCGAGGTGCCGGCGTTTGAAACTGCTTACGATGACGGAGGCTGAATTCCGGCGGGAGCCAAAGTCAATGCTGCCCACCTGCGGCGCTGTTGCCGATTCTACAGGTGGCTGCGAGCGCATCATGATGTTATGATGCGGTGATGTCAAATCATCTTCAGGAGTCATTTCCATGCGCACCACGCTAACCCTCGAACCCGATGTGTTCGCCGCTGCCCGCAAGCTTGCCGAAGCGCGCTCCGAAAGCCTCGGCAAGGTGGTTTCCGACCTGATACGGCGCGGCCTTGAGTCGGCCCCGCCGGTGAGGTCGACGTCAGGCTTTCCGGTGTTCAATGTTTCGCGCACCGCCTCACCGCTCACCCTGGCGGACGTCAAACGCGACGAGGACGAGGGTTGAGCGCGTCGCTGTTGGACGTCAATGTCCTGATCGCGCTGGCTTGGCCGCAGCACATGCACCATGCGGCGGCGCATTGCTGGTTTGAGTCGAAGTCGCGCGGCGCATGGGCCACATGCGCCGTAACGCAACTTGCGTTCGTGCGCATTTCGTCAAATCCCAGGATCATTCCGGAGGCGGTGGCACCGCGTTCAGCCCATGCAGCGCTGGCTCAACTGATCAAGCTTCCAGATCATGTTTACTGGGAGGTACTGCCGCCGCCGGCCAGCAGCGCGTCGCTCACGGCGGTTCCGGTAGTCGGGCATCGGCAGGTGACGGACGCCTATCTCATCGACCTGGCGCAGCACCATGGCGGAAGTCTGGTCACCTTTGACAAGGCGATGCTGACCCTTGCCGGGGTGCCGGGCAAAAAAACGCCGGGTCGCGTCGTGTTGATCGCGTAGCCCGGCAGGTCGGGTCAAGCGCTGTTGCGGGACAGGAATGCGGCCACCTGTTCCCTGCGCGGCAGCGGCGCGACTGCGCCAAATCCGGTAGTTGTCAGCGCCGCGGCGGCGTTGGCGTAGCGCGCCGCGGTCAACGGATCGTCACCCGCATCCAGTCGGGCCAGAAAGGCGCCGTCGAAGCAGTCACCGGCGCCGGTGGCGTCGACCGCGTTCATTTGGTGGCCGGCGATCAGTGTGCGTTGCGTGGGCGTCGCCGCGATGCAGCCGGCGCGGCCGCACTTGAGAACCACATTGGTCGCGCCATGTGCGAAGCACCAGTCAAGGATGGCGTCCGGCGCCGCCAGGCCGCTCACTGCCTGCAAGTCTTCCAGGCTGGGCAGCAGGTAATCGGCAAGTGCGATGGTTTCGCTGATCACCTGACGTGCGGTGTCAAGCGGCCAGAGTTTCAGGCGCAGGTTGGTGTCGTAGCTCACCTTCACGCCGGCGCCGCGGGCCAGGGCGATGGCGGCGGCCACGGTGTCGCGTGCGCTTTGCGAGACGGCCTGGCTGATGCCGGAAACGTGCAGGAAGCGCGCATTGCGGATCAGCCCGGCCGGCAGGTGTGCGGGCGTCATGCGGCTGGCGGCGGAGTCGCGGCGCAGATAAGAGAAACTGTGGCCGGCCGCGCCGTGGGTGACGAAGTACACCGCGGTGTGCGCCTGGTCATCGATACCGACCCCGGTGGTATCGACACCCTCGGCGCGCCACAGGTCGAGGAACATGCGGCCGAAATCGTCATCGCCCAGCCGCGAGATGTAGCCGCAGGCCGCGCCCTGTCGGGCACAGGCGATGATGGCATTCGAGGTATCGCCGCCAAAGCCCTGCAGATAACCAGGCTTGCCCGCTTCGGTCTGGTTGAATTCGATCATCGGCTCGCCTATAGCGAGGATGGCGGGCGACGGCTTCCGCATGTGGCGCCGGTCAGTTGTCCGAAGGCTTTAGTCGGCCCGTCAGGTATTGATGCAGGATGCTCGAGACCAGGGTCTGATAAGGCATGCCCCGCTTGGCGGCCTTGGTTTGCAGACCCAGCATGTCCATTGACGAGACACGAATGTTCATGCGCTTGTCGCGCTTGAGCGTAGAGCGTGCTGCGCCGCGTGCTTCGGCCAACTCGGCAGCGGTCGCTGGCTTGTACTTGAGTTCGCCATGTTCGAGCGCGCGCAACAGTGCCTGTTCTTCGAGATTCAGCTTCAAGTCGATCGACTGCTTCCGGGCGCTCATTGACTCGATCCTTTCAAGAATTCCTTCGTTCCCTTGCGCGTTGGAATCACTGTCTTCATGAAAATCGACCCGGATTCGCGGACGAACAGGACCATGTACACGTAGCCGTTGACCTCGACATAGTAGATTTCCTGGTGCGCGTATGCGAATCCGCTGTGGTGCCGGCGCGTCGCCAGCAGATGGCCGGTCTCGATGGCGACTACTATATCTTCGAAGGAGACACTACGATGCTCGCGAAGCCAGGCGTCCTTGTCATCGCTCCAACGAAACTCCATCGAAGCGGTTTAACAGATTGGCGCAAGTATTGTCGCCTTATAGGCGTCAATACCATGCATCTTCAATCGGCGCATGGCGCGGAAAGGAGCGGTTCGCCCGGTTGCGGCCAGGCGTCGCGGCGTCGTGCGCAGGGTCACGACGGGCGCGTGATTAGCGAGAGCAGCGAAAGGTGATGCTTGGCTTCCTCGACTAAGAGCTTCTGGTCGCGCGCGCGGATCGCGGCTTCGGAAAACAGGCTGCTGCCGATGCCCACGCAGGAGGCACCGGCGTTGAACCAGTCTTCCATGTTGTCGCCGGTGATCCCGCCGGTAGGGCAAAAGCGGGTGGCGGGAAACACCGCCTTCACCGCTTTGAGGTGGTTCAGGCCGACCACCGATGCAGGAAACAATTTGACGATATCGGCGCCGTCACGCAGGCAGGCGGCAACCTCGCCCGGCGTCATGGCCCCGGGTAGATAGGCCGCGTTGCCTTCATGCACCTGCGCACCCAGGCCCGGCACCAATCCAGGCGACACGATATAGGCCGCCCCGGCATGCAGGGCGCGCGCGCAATCGTCCTCGTTCCACACCGTGCCGGCGCCCAGCATCTGGTGGCTCTCCAGATGGCGCGAGAATTCACGCACCATGTCAAGCGCATCCGGCATCGTCAGCGTGACTTCCACAGTTGGAATCCCGGCCCGCAGGGCACACTCGATGGCCAGCGCCCCGTCGTCCGCATTGGCATAGCGAATCACCGGAATCAGTCCGTAACGAACCAGGCGGTCGGCGGTTTCGGCGGGTTTCATAAATGTGCCAGCCGTTCCACTGTATTCGGGTAGGTGGCCGCCATGCGAACAAGCAGGCGCGCCTGCGCAGTCGGCGCTGCCCTGCCCTGCTCCCAGCTTTCCAGGGTTCTTTCATTGGTGCGCAGGGCTCTGGCGAATACCGCTCGCGACAGATTGAGCCGCTCGCGCATCGCGCGTACTTCCTCGGGCTTCAATTCGGGGGCGGGTTTGGCTTCGAAGTAATGCTGCCGCAGCGTGATCCGACCATTGCGATCGGCTTCAAGGGCTTCGAATCCTTCGACAAGCTCGGTGAAGATGTTAGGTTTCACAGGGCGCTCCGTGATTTGAGTTCGCGATCCAGCAGTTGCCGCGAGTTGGTTTCTTTGCCTGGATTCCGGCTTACGCCGGAAGTAGCGGACCAGCCGCGCAGCGGTTTCAGCAGCTTTCATAAACCCCACCCGAGTCGTTTTTGCGTGGCAGTTAGAGAGTGAAATCGCCGGCTCCGCCGACGATTTCATACAAGCATGAACTCGACAAAAGTAGGTTTTTACTTTTGTCGATCAGAAGGTTCCGGGGTAATGCCCGCCATCGAGCAGGATGTTCTGCCCGGTCATGTAGCCGGCATGCACGCTGCACATGAAGGCGCAGGCGGCGCCGAATTCCTCCGGCGTGCCGAAACGCCCGGCGGGGTTTTCCTTCTTGCGCCGCTCTCCCGCTTCCTCGATGGAAATGCCGTCGCGCTTGGCCCAGGTGCCGAGGGTGGATTTCAGGCGGTCGGTCTCGAACGGGCCGGGCAGGAGGCCATTGATGGTCACGTTGTGCGCCACAGTCTTCCGCGACAGGCCGGCGACGAAGCCGGTCAGGCCCGAGCGCGCACCGTTGGAAAGGCCCAGGATGTCGATCGGCGCCTTCACCGCGCCCGAGGTGATGTTGATGATGCGCCCGAATTTGCGCGCGATCATGCCGTCCACGGTAGCCTTGATCAGTTCGATCGGCGTCAACATGTTGGCGTCGAGCGCCTTGATCCAGGTGTCGCGGTCCCAGTCGCGGAAATCACCCGGTGCCGGGCCGCCGGCGTTGTTGATCAGGATGTCGTAGTGCGGTGCGGCGGCCAGCGCGGCCGCGCGGCCTTCCGCCGTGGTGATGTCGCCGGCAACCGTGGTCACGCTAACGCCGGTGGCGCTGCGGATGTCCGCCGCGGTGGCTTCCAGGGCTTCCCTGCCGCGTGCGGTGATCACCACGTTGACCCCTTCCTGCGCCAGCGCCATCGCGCAGGCGCGCCCGAGCCCCTTGCTGGCCGCGCATACCAATGCGGTCTTGCCGCGAATTCCCATGTCCATGCTGCTTCTCCCTGGTTGTTGTGGCGAATCTGCCGTGGTCGGTTTGCTTACTTGGGCCTGATTGTAATCATCAGCACGCCGGCGATCACCAGCGCGGCGCCGGCGACTTGCCAGACGTTGATCGCCTCATTCAAGATCAGCGCGCCCAGCACGATGGTGGAGATCGGTCCGACCGCGCCGATCAGCGCTACATTGTTGGCACCCATGCGCTTCAAGGCGGCGGCCATGATGAAGGTCGGCAACACCGTTGACAAGAGGCCCAGCAGGATGCCGTAGCCATACACCGCATCGGGCAGGCGCAGGCGCTCGAGCGGGTTCAGCACCAGGAATTGCGCGATGCAGGCGACCGACGAGACCGTCATCGCGTAGGCGGTGAAGCGGGTCGAGCCGACGCGCGTGATCACCTCGGTGCCGGTGACAAGGTAGAGGGCGTAACTGAGAGCGGACACCGCGACAAAGCCGCTGCCGATCCATACCGAACGGCTTGCCGTGCTGGTGGCCAGATCGTGGCTGAATACCAGTGCGACCCCGCAATAGCAGACCGCCAGTGCCAGCAGCGTGCGGCCGGTGACCCGGCGCTTGTAAAGCCAGGCCGAGAGCAGGATGGTGAAGGTCGGATACAGGTAGAGGATCAGGCGCTCGAGTGAGGCGCTGATGTACTGCAGGCCGATGAAATCGACATAGCTGGAAAAATAGTAGCCGAGCAGGCCCAGGCCGATCAGCGCAGCATGGTCACGCCGTTGCAGCGGGCGCAGGCCGGCACGGCGGCTGGCCCAGATGCCGATGATGACGAAAAACGGCATCGAGAACAGCATGCGCAGCGTCAGCAGCGTGACCGCATCCACCGGTGCCGTGCCATCCAGACCGGGCACCGCATAGGCCAACTTGATGAAGATCGATTTCGAGGACAACAGGATCGCGCCGACCGCGGCCAGCAGCACGCCGCCCAGCGTGATCACCTGGCGCGATGCGGTCGCGGCGGGCGGCGCCGCTGCCGCGCCGGGGTTCACGTGCGAAAGGGGCGAGCGCTGCATCGCGGCGGGCGCGGCCGTGGCCGACAAAGCGCCGTTCGGGTACTGATCAAGCCTCGTGGTCCAGCGGCAGGCCGGGTCTTACCGAGCGCATCAGCGTCGGCGCCCGCCGCCGAATATCGACCCCAGCACGCCGCGAATGATTTCGCGCCCGACTTGTGATCCGACCGCGCGCGCCGCGCTCTTGGCCATGGCCTCGACCACCGATTCGCGGCGCAGGCCGCCGCGTGGGGACGCCGCCGCAGCGCCGCCGAACATGCCGCCGATCTTGTCCAGCAGGCCGGGTTCCGCAGGTGCCGCGGTGCCGCCGGTGTCAGCGGCTGGCGGCGCTGTTGGTTCCGCTGGCGCGCCGGCTTGCGCCGCGCCGCCTGCGGGCGCGGCCGCGGCACGTCCGCGCAGGATTTCGTAGGCCGATTCGCGGTCCACGGTTGTTTCATACACCCCGGCGACGATAGAGTTGTCTATCAGCGATTTGCGTTCGGCCTCGCTGATCGGTCCCAACTGTGATGCCGGCGGCACGATCAGGGCGCGCTCGACGATCCCCGGGCGCCCTTTGGCATCCAGGAAAGACACCAGCGCTTCGCCCACCGCCAGCTCGGTAATCGCGGTTGCCACATCGAACTTCGGGTTGGCGCGCATGGTCTCGGCCGCCGCCTTGACCGCCTTCTGGTCGCGCGGGGTGAAGGCACGCAGCGCATGCTGCACCCGGTTGCCCAACTGCGCCAGCACCGTGTCAGGCACATCGAGCGGATTCTGCGTCACGAAATACACGCCCACGCCTTTGGAGCGGATCAGGCGCACTACCTGCTCGATCTTCTCCAAAAGCGCCTTGGGGGCTTCATTGAAAAGCAAGTGCGCCTCATCGAAAAAGAACACCAGCTTCGGCTTTTCCACGTCCCCCACTTCCGGCAGGTGTTCAAACAGTTCGGCCAGCATCCACAGGAGGAAGGTCGAGTACATGCGCGGCGCGGTCATCAGTTGGTCGGCGGCCAGCACGTTGACCACCCCGCGGCCGTTCGCATCGGTCTGCATCAGGTCGTCGATGTTCAACATCGGTTCGCCGAAAAAACGCTCGCCGCCCTGGCTTTCAATCGCCAGCAGGCCGCGCTGGATCGCGCCCACCGAGGCGGCCGACACGTTGCCGTATTCGGTGGTGAACTTGCTCGCGTTCTCGCCCACGTACTGCAGCATTGCACGCAGGTCCTTGAGGTCGAGCAGCAACAGTCCGTTGTCGTCGGCGATCTTGAATACCAGCTGCAGCACGCCTTCCTGGGTGTCGTTCAGGTTCAACATGCGCCCGATCATCAGGGGGCCCATGTCGGAAATGGTCGCGCGCACCGGATGGCCCTTGGTGCCATACACGTCCCAGATCGTCACCGGGCAACCGGCCCAGGCCGGTTCGTCCAGCTTCAGCGCGGCGAAGCGTTCGGTCAGGCGGCCCGATGCACGGCCGGCACAGGCGATGCCGGTCAGGTCGCCCTTGATGTCGGCCATGAATACCGGCACGCCGATGGCCGAAAAGCTCTCGGCCAGCTTTTGCAGGGTCACCGTCTTGCCGGTGCCGGTGGCGCCGGTGATCAGGCCATGCCGGTTGGCCAGGGCCGGCAGCAGGGCCAGTTCGAGGTCGGCGGATTTTGCGATCAGGAGTGGTTCTGGCATGGCGCAAGGCTCGGTCGAATTGAGAGTGGCGCCATGATAATCGCTCGCGGCTGGTGCAAACAGTTGCGAATGACCGCGATCAAGTCGTGACCGGCCAGGACAATGCGCCCGAAAGGGGCGGGCTGCAGGCGGCCGGGCGCCTGGCCGATTGTTGCAGGGAGCGCCGACATATCGGGCACGATCGCGCCACACGCCGGACTTGTCGTGAAGGCATTACACCAGCTTGGCCAGCAGTTCTGCCTTTTTGGTATCGAACTCAGCCTGCGACAGAATGCCTTTGCCGACCAGGGCGTGCAGCTTTTCAAGCGTCGTCGTGATGTCGTCGATCGTTGCGCCAGCGCCGCCCGGCCCGTTTCCGGGTACTGGAGTCGCTGCGGCCACTGCCGGCGCCGCCGGCGCCCCGCCCGGCGTCAAGGCGCCCAGCATCGCCCCTGCCATCTGGTTGCCGATGCCCACCCCGGCGGCCAGATTGGCGCCCATCGCCGCCAGCCCGCCCCCTTCGTTGGCGGCGGCAATCGGAATTGCGTTGGCAGTCTGGAACTGGGTGTAGCGCTGCATGTCGCCGATCATGTTCATGCCGATGCGCGTATCGAGCATCTTCTGGATTTCTTCGGGCAGCGAAATGTTTTCCACCACCAGCGTATCCAGCGCCAGGCCCAGACGAGCAAACAGGGGCTCGGCTTCCTTCTTCACGGCGGCGGCGAACGCGGTCTGGTTGCCGGCCATGTCGAGAAACGGCACGCCGGACGCGCCGAAGGCGTTGGTCATGGCCGCGATCATGCTGTTGCGCAGCTGGCCGTCGAGGTCGTCGACCGTATACGCCTCGCGCGTGCCGCTGACTTCGCGATGGAACAGCTTGGGGTCGGCCAGGCGATAGGAATAAATGCCGAAGGCGCGCAGGCGCACCATGCCGAAATCGCGGTCGCGGATGGTCACCGGGTTGGGTGTGCCCCATTTGCGGTCGAGTTGCAGGCGGGTGGCGAAAAAGTACACATCGCTCTTGAACGGGGAATCGAACAGCTTGTCCCAGTTCATCAGGTTGGTGAGCAGTGGCAGGGTCTGCGTGGTCAGCTTGTAGCGGCCGGGCTGGAACACGTCGGCCATCGTGCCTTCGTTGACAAAGGCTGCCAGTTGCGATTCGCGCACGGTCAATTGCGCGCCGTTCTGGATTTCCATGTCCTGCATCGGGTAACGCCATGCCAGGATGCCGTTGGCTTCCTCGGTCCAGTGGATGACGTCGATGAATTGCTTCTTGATGAAGTCCATCAGGGCCATGATCGCTTCCTTTGCCGTGTTGCGCGAGAGCCTGGAAGACTAGCATAAGGCGTTGCCAGTGGCGGACGGGAGCCATGGCGGATCCGCACTTGCTGCCCGCACTGCGCACATGACTCTCAGCAATTCTCCGGCGCCGCCGTTAAGGCATTGGGCGCGCAATCCCGACCCGGGTTTCCGGCGGGCACTTCGTGCCCACGGCCGACGATTCATTGAGGGGGGAGAAATATGCGGTTAAACGTGACACACGACAAGGGCCAGGCGCGTCTGGCCATGGAGTGGCGTTTCGATTTCGGCTGTCGCCAGGATTTCGGGGCCGCCTGCGATAGCGCGCTGGCGGCCGCAGCCAACAAGACGGTAAGCCTGACCAATGGTCGGGGCGTGGTTGGCGAGGTGCTGCGGGTGGCCAAGTTCGACCGGCTGTTCACGATGAATTGAGCGGATTGTGCGAAACCCGCGCCAGGCGCGGCACGTGCGTTGCGCCGAACAGGCGCGTCCGGCTGCCTGTGCTCGTGCGATGGCGGCGGCGGCGATGGCATCGCAGAATCGGACCACGCGCCCGTAAACCCGCCGGTAAACCCGACTGCTCGTCAACTCCATGCGCTTCAAACCACCAGGCATCAAGGCCAAGAGCGCGTTCGCCGTGACCATCGGCGTCGCGCTGCTGTTTTTCCTGTTCGCAGGCGTGCAGAGTCTGTTCTTGCGGATCGACATGAAAGAACAGATCGGCGCGCAGCAGTTATCGCTCGTGGAACGCATCGCGGACGACCTCGACAACCGGTTGGAGTTGAACCGGCAGGCGCTGGTGCGCGTCGCATCCACAGTGCCGCTTGAAGTGGCGGGCGACTCCAAGCGCGCCTTTGCGTTCCTCGAAAGCCGGCCTTCGTTGTCGGCCCTGTTCGACGCGGTCGGCATCATCGGCGCCGATGGCCGTGCTGTGATGGTGGCGCCCGGCCGCGAGTTGCGCGGACGCGACTACAGCGATCGCGCCTACTTCAAGGAAACCATGAAGAGCGGCCGTTCGGTCATTTCCCAGCCATTCATGGCGCGGCCCTTGAATGAACCGATGGTGATCATCACCGCGCCGATCTTTGATCGCGAGCAAAGGGTGACGGGCATGCTCATCGGTACCTTGCAATTGCTCAAGCCCAATTTCCTGGGACGCCTGGCGGACGCCAGGATTGGCCTGGGCGGACGCTTCAGCCTGTTGTCGCTGGACCGCAAGTTCGTGGTGGCCCACGACCGTGCGCGCATCCTGACCGATGGTCCGGGCCCCGGGCAGTCGCGGATATTTGATCAGGCCATGCGCGAACCCAGCGGCTGGAGCGAAGGCGTCGCCGTCCAGACCGGCCTGCACGGACTGTGGGCTTTCAAGCGCCTGGCGCATGTGCCGTGGGTGCTGGTGGCGGTAGTGCCGGTGGAGGAAGCGTTTGCGCCGATCGCCGGCGCGCAGCGGCGCAC
Source organism: Burkholderiales bacterium (assembly GCA_040382235.1). Lineage (GTDB taxonomy): Bacteria > Pseudomonadota > Gammaproteobacteria > Burkholderiales > JAEUOS01 > JAEUOS01. The sequence goes on along the minus strand of JBEIFV010000074.1, from coordinate 15,116 downwards.
CCTGATCGCCGCCGCATTGCTGGTACTGCTGCTGCCCGCCGTCGTCTGGATCGGGATTGCGCGCCTGTTGAGACCGCTGACGGCATTGCGCGACGGCATTCGGGGTTTGCGTCGCGAGCCGGCGTCGACGGCCTTGTTGCCTACCTCGGGCGCGGACGAAATCAGTGACGTAGCCGGCGAATTCAATGCCTTGCTGGTCGAATCGCGCGCCGCCGGCCGTGCCTTCGCGGACAGCGAACAGCGCCTGCGCACCATTACCGACAACATCCCGGCGCTGATCGCCTACGTGGACGCGGACGAGCGCTATCGGTTTGTCAACGGTGCCTACGAACTGTGGTTCGGCCACAGTCCGGATGACTATATCGGTCGCACGGTATGCGAGATGATGGGCGCGGTCAACTACCAGGCGTTGTCGCCGCATCTCAAACTGGCGCTGGCTGGCGAGACGGTACGTTGCAAGAGTGAGACAACCGGGGCCGGCCTCACCCGCCTGATCGATGCGAGCTATCTGCCCGACCTGGGCGCGGATGGCGGGGTGGCGGGCGTGTTCGTGTTGGTCAACGACATCACCGCGTCGCAGGCCGCCGAACGGGTCGCCACCGAAAGCCGCGCGGCCAGCGAGCGCATGATCGACTCCGCACGCGATGCCATCGTCACTTTCGACAGCATGCAGTGCGTGGTCATCTTCAACCATGCTGCCGAGGCGATGTTCGGTTATTCCGCCGCCGAGATGCTGGGGCAGTCGATCGACCGCCTGATTCCGTCGCATCTGCATGAAGCGCATCACGGCCATGTGGCACGCTTCGGCGAGGGAGGGAAGGCGGTGCAAGGCATGGGCGATGCCGACCGCGTGGTGCGCGGCCTGCGGCGCGACGGCACCGAGTTTCCGATCGAGGCGTCGATCTCGCGGGTGCGTCGCGACAACGGCAACGAGTACACCGTGATCATGCGCGACGTCACCGAGCGCACGCGCGCCGCGCGGCAGCTGGCTGCGACCGCCACCATGTTGCGCCAGACCGTCGAGCACATGCCCCTGGGGGTCTCGGTGATGGACGCCAAGCTCGACATCATCGCCTTCAATGAACAGTTTCTGACGCTCCTGGGTTTGCCGCGGGATCGATTTGCGCCTGGCGACCCGCTGGTTAAGTTCCTGCGTTTCAACGCTGAACGCGGTGAATACGGGCCCGGCGACGCCGAAGCCGAGGTGCGGGAAAGGCTCGAACTTGCGCGACGCGGGGAGCCGCATCGATTCGAAAGGACCCTGTCCGACGGTTCAGTCGTCGAAGTGCGCGGAACGCCGGTGCCGGGCGGCGGTTTCGTCTCTGTCTATACCGACGTTACCGCGCGCCACGAGGAGTCGCGTCGCCTGATCGAGGCGCGCGAGAACGCCGAATGCACCGCGCGCGCCAAGAGCGAGTTCCTGGCGACCATGAGCCACGAGGTGCGCACCCCGATGAATGGCGTGCTGGGGCTGGCCGACCTGCTGCTTGATACCGAGTTGTCGCTTGACCAGCGCGACTACGTGGAGACGATCCAGCGTTCCGGCCAGGCGCTGCTTGAAATTCTCGACGATATTCTCGACCTCTCGAAGACCGAAGCCGGCAAGCTGGGCCACGAATCGATCGCCTTCGATCCGCTAAAGGAGATGAACGATGTGCTGGCTCTGTCCGGTGCGAGGGCTTCCGCCAAGGGCTTGTTGCTGTCCGGCGCCGCTGCGCCCGACCTGCCGCGTGACGTGATCGGCGACCCCGGGCGCCTGCGCCAGGTGTTGGGCAACCTGGTGGGCAACTCGCTCAAATTCACCGATAGCGGGCAGGTTCGCATCGAGGCCGACGTGGTCGAGAGCAGGCCCGAGGAGGTTGTTCTGCGCTATACGATTACCGATACCGTCATCGGCATGACTCCCGAGCAGCGCGACAAGCTGTTCCGGCCGTTCACCCAGGCCGACGCGTTCAAGGTGGAGAGTGAAGCGGGCCAGGGCTCCACGTTCAGTTTCACCATGCGCTGCAAACGAGCGGCGGCCGGAGCCAGCCGGGTTGCGGCGTCCGAGGCGCAGGCGCCACGCCGCTTTGCGGGACGCGTGCTGGTGGTCGAGGATAACGTGGTCAATCGCAAGGTGGCGCGGGCGACGCTGCAGGGCTTCGGCATCGAGGTGCTCGAAGCCGAGAACGGCAGTCTGGCACTGCAAGTGCTGGCGCGTGAACAGGTGGACCTGGTGTTCATGGACATGCACATGCCGGTGATGGACGGTCTGGAGGCGACCCGCCGCATCCGCTTGGCAGAGGCGGCGGGTGAATTTGTCGGGCGCAGACCGATCGTCGCCATGACAGCCAACGTGCTGCGCGAAGCGGTCGATGCCTGCAACCAGGCCGGCATGGATGATTTTCTGCCCAAACCCTTCACCCGGCGCCAGATCGTCGACATGCTGTCGCGCTGGCTCGGGCGCCTGCGCGAGGTCCCCGTTGCGCTGCCTGCTGCCACGCACGCCGGGACCGACGCAGCCGCCAGCGTCGCGCCGCAAGCGCCGCCGGCCGCCGTCGACGCCGCACAGTTCGCGCAACTGGCGGACACCATGGGTGACGAGTTGCCGGTACTTGTCGAAGATTTCGTGGCCAGCACCGATGCGATGTTCCATCAGTTGGCCGATTCGCAGGTGCGCATCGATGCCCAGGCCGTCACGCGCCACGTGCATACCCTCAAATCGAGCGCGGCCATGATCGGTGCCATGCGGCTATCCGCGCAGGCGCGGGAGCTGGAAGCCGAGACCAAGCGTGGCGAACTGGGAAGCCTGGATGCGGCGCTGGCGCGGATGCAGCCGGAGTTCGCGCGGGTCTGCGCTGAACTCGAACGGGCCGCCAGGGATCTGGCGCAGGCTACGCATGTCTGAGGCGCGGGTAGCGACCGCACTGGTGGTCGACGACGACATCACCGGCCGCGCCTTCCTGCGAGCGCTGCTGAGGCGCGCCGGTTACGCAGTCGAGGCGGCCGGCAGCGGCGAGGCCGCGCTCGAATGCTTTCGCCCGGGGGCCTTCGATGTGGTGTTCATGGACATGCTGATGCCGGGCATCGACGGCGTCGAGGCCACGCGGCGCTTGAAGCTGCTGTCGGGCGACGTTTTCACGCCGGTGATTTTCGTGACCGGCTCCGGCGACGAGGAAAGCCTCACGCGCGCCATCGATGCCGGTGGCGACGATTTCCTGACCAAGCCGGTGAAGCCCGGGGTTCTGCTGGCCAAGTTGAAGGCCATGGAACGGATTCGCGTGGTGCATGCGCGTACCCGCGCCCTTTACGCGCGCGTGATCGAAGACCAGGAAATGGCGCGGGAGGTGTTCGATCGCGCGGTATCCGGGCGTGCGCATGTGTCACCGGCGCTGCGCGCACGCCTGATTCCGGCCGAGGTGTTCAGCGGCGATGTTCTGCTGTCGGCGCTTTCGCCGGAGCGCTGCCTGCATGTGCTGGTGGGAGACTTCACCGGGCACGGTCTGGCGGCGGCGCTGGGCGCGATGCCGGTGGCGGAAGCCTTTCACAGCATGGTGGCGCGGGGCTTCGCCGCCCAGCGGATCCTGCAGGAGCTCAATCGGCGGGTCGCCGACGCGTTGCCGCGCGGGCACTTTCTGGCGGCCGCCATCGCCAGTGTCGATGCCGATCTGTCCACTCTGACGGTGGCCAATTGCGGCCTGCCTGCGCTGCTCCTGTGCGCCCGGGATGGTGTGCGTGAACGCATCGGTTCGAGCAGTTTCGCGCTTGGCATCGTGCGCGACGCGGTGTTCGAGGATGCTTTTGTCAGCCTGTCGATTCGCCGCGGCGAGCGACTCGTGATCGCCAGCGACGGGGTCAGTGAAGCGCAGAACGACAGCGGCGAGGCATTCGGCGAAGCGCGGCTCGAGAGTATCGCGGCCAACCCGGAAGCGACGGCTTGCGCCGTGCCGGATACGCTTATCGAGGCGCTTGAACGGTTCGGCGCGAAGAAGCCCTACGCCGATGACGTCAGCATAGTTGAAATCTGTTTCACCGACGCACTGTTCGGGCCCGCGGCATTGGGGCCCTCGGGCCGGCAGTCCGCACTGGAGATCGCATGAAAATCCTGGTTATCGACGATTCGGCAAGCCATAGGCTGTTCCTCAAGGCCTATCTGGGCAAGATGGGCCATGAAGTGGTGCAGGCGGCGCACGGCCGCGAAGGCATCGACCGCTTCGGGACCAGCGATCCGGACCTGATCCTGCTTGACGTGTTGATGCCCGGTATCGACGGTTACGAGACGGCGCGGGTGATCCGCGGTGCACGCGACCAGTGGGTGCCGATCATCTTTCTTTCCGGCTGCAACGAGAGCGCCGACATCGAAGCCGCGATCGACGCCGGAGGCGACGATTACCTGATCAAACCATTCGATCCGAAGGTGCTGGAAGCGAAGATACGTTCCATGACGCGCATCGCGCAGATGCGCCGGCAATTGGTGCTGCGCTCGGAGGAGTTGCGTACCGCGAATGCGACCCTGATGCGCCTGATCGATATTGACGGCCTGACCGGCGTCGCCAACCGGCGTCGCCTCGATAGCAAGCTCGCCGAGGAGATCGAACGCTGCTGCCGCAACCATGTGCCGCTGTCGGTGATATTGCTCGACATCGACCATTTCAAGCGTTTCAACGACAGCCACGGCCACCTGGGCGGCGACGAATGTCTGAAAGCGGTGGCGCAGGTCTTCTCGGGCGAACTGAAGCGGCCAGCAGATCTGGTGGCACGCTATGGCGGCGAGGAGTTTTGCATTGTGCTGCCGGAGACCGATTGCGCGGGGGCGTTGTTGGTGGCAGAACGCCTGCGTGCCGCCATCGCGGGCCTGAAGGTGCAGGTGAGGCCCGGGGTGATGGCCGGGGTCACGGTGAGTTGCGGCGTCGCCTCCGGGGTGCCTTCCGTCGATACACCCGCCGAGGCGCTGCTGGCGCAGGCCGACGCGGCCCTCTATCACGCCAAGGAAGGGGGGCGCAACATGGTGTGCCAGTCGCGCATGCCGGTGATGCCTGGCACGGCGCCGCCTTCGGGGTCGTATCTGATCCAGTAGCGGCGCGCCGACCTCTAGCAGCCTGTCGGACTTGGGTCGTCGAAAGCGAAAATCGGCCCCGGCGAGGACAGTTTTTGCCGAATTTGAAGGCCCATAGCCCAGCCATGGGCCGCGAAGGCGGTGAGAAATGGACCGCTGCGGCCGATTTGCAGCCGACGTTTCCTTAGTCCGACAGGCTGCTAGGGCGTACCCGCGCGGTGATCCGGTACACTCGAAGCGAGGCCGGAGCCACTGGGCGAGGTCATTCGCAGGAGACTTTTCAAGGCATGCAAGTTCCCGCAGCCGGCGCCCGCCGGGCAGGCGATCTTCCCATCGAGGACGATCTGATGCTGCTTGCCATGCCCATGGTGCGCATGCTGCTGTTGTCTTGCCTGGTCACCTTTCCGGTGCTGGCCTTGCTGTTGCCGATGGCCGGCTTCCGGCGCGAAGCGCTCACCATGTGGGGGATGGTGGCGGTGGTGGGCATGCTGTACGTTCTGCTCAGGCGCGGGCATGCGCGTGGTGCGTTTTTCGGCCTGGTGATCGCGCTCGTGGCCTATGCGATCGCCGCCACGCTGGCCTACGGTTCGATCCGTGGTGCCGGAATCTACGCATTGTTCGGCGCGGTGTTCGTGGGCGGCATTTTCTTTGGCCGTGGCGCACTGCTTGCCACCGTGGCGCTGAGTGTCATGGCCCTGGCCGGCCTGATTCTGGCCGAGCGCACCGGCGTCCTGGGTGCGCCGCCGGATTTTTCTGTGGGGCCGATGCAATGGGTCAATCACGCCGTTGTGCTGGTGCTGCTGGGCCTGAACATCGGCTTCGTGCGCTCGCTGGTGGTCGACGCGCTCGGCCGCACCGCTGCGGAAATCGCCGCGCGGCGGCGCGTCGAGCAGGCGCTCGGCAGCAGCGAGGAACTGTTCAGTTCCCTGTTTCGCGACAGTCCGGCGGCGCTGATCATCATCCGCTGCGCCGATGGCAGGGTCGCCGAGGTCAACGAAGCCTATGAGCGCATTTTCGAGGTCCGGCGCGGCGAAGTGACCGGACGCAGAGCCGTCGATGTCGAATTGTGGGCCAGTGAGAAAGAACGTGTCCGGCTGGTCGACGAGATCGGCCGCAACGGCCGTGTCGCAGGTCGTCGCGAGCGCTTTCGTCGGCGCAACGGCGTCTTGTTCGACGCCATCGTTTCCACTGCCAAGCTCGAATGGCGCGGTGAGCCGCACTTTTTCTCGACCATCACCGATGTCAGCGCCGAAGTGGGCGCGCGTGAAGCGCTGGAAGCCAGCGAGGAACGCTTTTCCAAGGCTTTCAATTTCAGCCCGATCGGGCTCACGATAACGCGCGAGCGCGATGGCCGTTTCATCGAAGTCAATGCGGCCGACGAGCGCGTCCTCGGTCATGCGCGCGCCGACGTGCTGGGCCGCACTTCGCTGGAGATCGGCAGCTGGTTGTCGGTGCAGGAACGCGGGCGCTTTGTCGATCTGCTGCGGCGGGACGGGCGGGTTCTGGGCTACGACACGCGCTTGCGCCACAAGTCGGGAGAACTGGCCGATTGCCGTTTGTTCGCCGAGCGGGTCGAGGTGGGGGGCGAATCGTGCATCCTCACCGCAATCATCAATGTCAGCGAGCAAAAGCGGCAGGAGGCCTTGATCCTGCAGACAGCACAGGGCGTTTCTGCCGAAACGGGTCCGGAATTCTTTCGGTTGCTGGCCTCCCACCTGAGCGCGGCGACCGGCGCTAGCTGCGTATTCGTGGCCGAAGTCGGCACCGCGGCACAACTGCTCCCGCTGGCCTGCTGGCGCGACGGCGGCGCCGGCGCGATCGCGCCCAATCAGGATGCCGCGGCCTTGGGTCTTGAGGATTTTCTGCGCGGCGGCGGCATACGCATCGATCCGGCCGGCGCCGGCGCATATGTCGGTGCCGGCGACCCGCTGGCCATCACCGGCATGCGTGGTGCGGCGCTGGCCTGCCTGGCCGCACCGGATGGCACTGCGGTGGGCGTCATGTGCGCCTTCGCGCCCGAAGCATTTGCCGATTCGCCGCGGGTCGAGGCGCTGTTCCGGATTTTCGCCGCGCGCGCCCAGGCCGAACTGCTGCGCATGCGCGCCGAGCGCGCGCTGCTCGCGCTCAACGTCGATCTTGAGGCTCGGGTGCGCGAGCGCACCGTCCAGCTGGAGGTTGCGAACCGCGAACTGGAAGCATTCTCCTATTCGGTATCGCATGACTTGCGCTCGCCTCTGCGGGCGATCGACGGCTTTCTCAGCATCCTGGTGGAGAACGCCGCGCCGTCGCTGACCGCCGACGACCGCGCCCTGATCGACCGTGTGCTGGGCAATTGCGCGCGCATGAACGCATTGATCGACGATCTGCTCGATCTGTCGCGCATCAGCCGGATCGAGGTTGCGCGCGAGCGGGTCGACCTGAGCGCCATGGCGCGCGAGGTGCTCCAGCAGCTGCGGCAGGCGCAGCCCGGACGGGCCGTGCGCTCGACGGTTGCGGCCGGACTGGTTGCCGATTGCGATCCCGCGCTGGTGCGCATCGTTCTCACCAACCTGTTGGGCAATGCCTGGAAGTTCACCGCCAGGGCGACGGACGCCTGCGTCGAGTTCGGCAGCCTGCCGGACTCGACCGGCCAGGCGTGTTTCTACGTGCGCGACAACGGTGCGGGATTCGACATGCGATACGCAACAAAGCTTTTCACGCCGTTCCAGCGCATGCATCGGCGCGACGAGTTCGAGGGCTCGGGCATCGGCCTGGTCATCGTTTCGCGCATCATCGCGCGCCATGGCGGCAGCATCGACGCGGAGGCGGCGCCGGGACTGGGCGCCACCTTCCGCTTCACGCTTGCGGCCAGGCGATGAAGTACGAGACGCAAGGGTTGGCAGCAGTGGCGCGCCGGTGGTGATGAACGCCACGCCGCGCAGTGATGCCCGTTGGCTGGTGGCCGATATTGGCGGCACCCATTTGCGCGCGGCATTGTGTGGCCCTGGCGTCGCCCTGCACGCGCTGGCGACGCTTTCGTGCGCGGATTACGCCACGCCACATGCGGCCCTGGCTGACTACCTGGCGACCTGCGGCGCGCGCCCGGTGGCGGCATGTCTGGCAGTGGCAGGTGCTGTGACAGGCGACGTTTTTCGCTTCACCAACAGCGGCTGGCAGTTTTCGCAGGCGCAACTGTGTGCCGAACTCGGGCTGGCGCAACTCCTTGTGCAGAACGATTTCGAGGCGCTGGCATTGGCCCTGCCCGAACTCGCGCCTGGCGACCTGCAGCCGATCGGTGGCGGCAGCGCGCGCGCGCACTGTCCCATGCTGGTACTGGGTCCCGGCACCGGTCTGGGGGTGGCAACGCTGGTGCCGCATGGCAGCACCTGGCTGGCGCTGGCCGGCGAGGGCGGGCACGCAGGTTTCGCGCCGCAGGACGATCTCGAGATCGCATTGGCGGCCGTTCTGCGGCGCGCCACGCCGCGTGTGACCAACGAAACCATTCTTTCCGGCAACGGGCTGGCGGCGCTTTACGCCGCGCTGGCGCTGCTCGACGGCAAGCAGGCCGCATCGCTTGACGCGGCACAGGTCAGCGCGCGCGCGCTGGACGGCAGCGATGCGCGCGCCGTGCGCGCACTGGATGTTTTTTGCGCCGTGCTGGGCGCAGTCGCCGGCGACTTGGCGCTCATCACCGGCGCGCGCGGCGGGGTCTATATCGGTGGCGGCATCGCCCCGCGCCTGCTGCCGTTTCTGCAAGGCAGCCGCTTTCGCGCGCGCTTCGAGGCCAAGGCGGCGCAAGAGGCCTATGTGGCTGCGATTCCGACGCGGGTGATCGTGCGTGCGGCACCGGCCTTGCTGGGCGCTTGCGCGGCGCTGCGCGCGCTTTGAGGGGTGTCAGGCGCGGCCGGCGGCGCGCATGCTTTCAGCCAACTGCGCAAAGCGCGGGTCGGCTGCCAGATCTTCGATGTCAAGCGACAGTTTGCGCCGCCAGTTCGGGTATTCGAGGTGCGTACCCGGAATGTTGACAGGCAGGGTTTCACCGCTGATGTCATCCAGTTGAACCACTGCCAGCATGGCGTTGCAGCGCGCAACGGCGGCGTGCAGGGCGCCGGTCGGGGCTGCCTGTGGCGCGGGCTCGTCCGGCGCCAGGCCGAGTTCTGCCAGCAGGTGCAGCAAGGCCTGGCGCTCCGGCGCGCGACGGCCGGCCTCGGCGTCGCGCAGCGATGCTTCCGGAAACAGGCCCAGGGCGTCGCGGCGCGCGATGTCGCCGCCGCTCCAGTACTCGGCGATGGTTGGCATGTCGTGCGTGACCACCGTTGCCAGCGCCTGCGCCGGATACTCCCAGGGGCGCTTGAATGAGCCATCGCCCGACCAGTGGCGCTCGAACAGCAGAACCCTGTAGGACAAGAAGCCGCGCGCGGCCAGCGCTTCGCGCAGGCCGTCGGGCACCGAACCCAGGTCTTCGCCCACGATCATGCATTGATTGCGTACGCTTTCGATGGCCACCACGCCGGCCAGAAACTCGAATGCGTTCCTGACATAGCCACCGGCGGCGCCGCGCATGCCGGCGGGGATCCAGAACAGGCGCGTCAGGGCCATCACGTGGTCGATGCGCAGCGCGCCGGCGGCGCGCATGTTCTCCGCCAGAAGTTTGCGAAACGGCGCGTATTCGCGCTCTTCCAGCACCCGCGGGTTCCAGGGCGGCAGGCCCCAGTCCTGGCCCTCGCGGTTGAGCAGGTCGGGCGGTGCGCCCACGGCTACGTCGCGGGCGATCAGATTGCCTGCGCTCCAGCATTCGGCGCCATCGGCAGCCGCGCCCACCGCCAGGTCACGGTACAGGCCGATACGCATGCCGGCAGCGCGTGCGGCGTGCGCCGCGGCGTGCAACTGCAGGTCGGCCTGCCATTGCAGGTAGAGCTGGAATTCGACCGCTTCCGCGTGGTTGGTGCGGAACTCGCGTACCCAGGCGCCAGCCGCATCCTGCCATTCGGCCGGCCAGTCGCGCCAGCCGGCCAGCGTGCCGTCGCGCGAGCGCTGCCACAGCCGGAGCGCCTCGAAGGTGGCGAAGTTTTCAAGGTCGATTCCGCCGCGTGCCACGAATGCGGTGTAGCTGGCGCCGCGCGTATCGAGGTTGGGCGCCGGGCGGGCGCGGAAGTGTTCGAACAGCAGCCGCAGTACCGGCAGCTTCAAGGCGGCCACCGCCGCGTGGTCAACCAGGGGCGTGTCGCGCGCCGCGCGCAGACGCGCCCGGAAGGCGGGCGCTGCGATCAGGGCCTGCGCCGCGCCGCAAGTGGCGAAATCGGCGATCGCCTCGACGTCCAGCAGCATTGGATCGAGCGCCAGGCGCGACGAGGGCGCGTAGGGGCTGGCATCCTCGGGGCGGGCCAGATGCCGCGCGTGCAGCGGATTCAAGCCGATCAGGGCGGCGCCGGCGTGGCCGGCGACGGTCGCGATACGCGCCAGATCGCTGAAGTCGCCGATGCCCCAGTTGCGCGCCGAGCGCAGCGAATAGAGTTGTACCGCCAGGCCCCAGCAGCGGCCGCCATCGGCCAGGAAGGCCGGCACATGGCAACGCGCCGGAACCGCCAGCAGCGCCGCCGCGGCATTGCGATCCGGCAGGAGCAGGCGGTGATAGCCGGGCGCAAGCGGCGCTGGCAGATCGATTGTCAAGCGAAAGCGCGCGTTGACCACGCCATCGATTTCGCGCCAAGGGCTGGCGGCCTCATGCGGCAGCGTGCTGGTGCCCGCGTGGATGACGCCCGACTCGACATGTACCTGCCATGCAACAGCCTGCCCGGCGGCCGCGGGCGGCAGCGTCACCTCGACGGTGAAGCTCGCGCCCGGCACGATTTGCAGGAGCGCCGGCAGCGGCGTCACCCAGGCGGCGTTCTCCAGCGCCGCGGCGCTCGAGGCCGGATCGGCAGCGGCATGGTGGCCGAGCGCGGCCAGCAGCGCGCGCGCGGTGGGCTCTGTCAGGTCGCGGCGCGCTCCCAGGCCATCCCAGTAGCCGGGTTCGATACCGGCGGCTGTGGCGAGTCGGCGCCAGGGTTCATCCATGGTCGGTCGCGTCCAGCGGTGAGGAAATCAGCAGCAACACGGCCTCGCCCGGCAGGTGCGCGACCTGCTCGTCGATACCCGACGCCAGCTGCGAGGAATCAAGGGCGAGATGCCATGCTGCACCGGGCGCCGGCGGCAACCGGAACTCGACCTCGTCCATGGCGCCATTGATCAATACCAGGAGCGCGGCCTCGGAGGCGTCGATGCGTCCGATCTGGAAGCCGAAGCAGCGATTGGCCAGGTCGTCCCAGTCGGCGGCGCTCATCGCCTGGCCGCTTCGAGCCAGCCACGCAACATCGGGTTCGCCCATGGCGGTTTGCGAGCCGTCGAACCAGACACAGCGCCGCAATGCGGGATGCGCGCGCCGCAGCCGGGCCAGGGTCGCACAGTAGCTGCGCAATTCCAGGTCGGCGCCATCCCAGTCGATCCAGGTGAGCGGGTTGTCCTGGCAGTAGGCGTTGTTGTTGCCGTCCTGCGTGCGACCCTGGTCATCGCCCGCCGGCAGCATCGGCACGCCTTGCGACACGAACAGCGTGGCCAGCATGGCACGCACCAGGCGGGCGCGCCTTGCCCTGATCCGTGGGTCGGTGCTGGGGCCCTCGACGCCACAGTTGATGCTGCGATTGTCGTTGTTGCCGTCCTGGTTGTTCTGGCCGTTGGCCTCGTTGTGTTTGCGTTCGTAGGCGACCAGGTCGGCCAGGGTGAAACCGTCGTGTGCGGTGACGAAATTGACGCTCGCCTGTGGCAGGCGGCCGCTGTGGCGAAACAGGTCGGAAGAGGCGGCGATGCGCCGCGCCAGTTCGCCGCAGCCAACGCCTGCGGTCAGCCAGAAGCCGCGCAGCGCGTCGCGGTAGCGGTCGTTCCATTCGGCGAAGCCCGGCGGAAAGCGGCCGGTCTCCCAGGTGGCGATATCCCACGGCTCGGCGATCAGCTTGACGCGTGCCAGGCAAGGGTCCTGGCGCAGCGCCTGCAGGAAGGCCGCGCGCGGATCGAAGCCGGCCGCACCTCGCGCCAGGGCGGTGGCCAGGTCGAAGCGAAAGCCGTCGACATGCATTTCGGTGACCCAGAAGCGCAGCGAATCCATCACCATCTGCAGCACCCGCGGATGGCTAAGGTCGAGGGTGTTGCCGCAGCCGCTCAAGTCGGCGCCGCGGCGCGCGTCGCCGGCTGCCAGGCGGTAGTAACTGGCGTTGTCGATGCCGCGCCAGCTGAGCGTGGGCCCCAGCTCGTCGCTCTCGGCGGTATGGTTGTAGACCACGTCGAGAATCACCTCCAGCCCGGCCTCATGCAGTGCGCGCACCATGGCGCGGAATTCGATGGCCGGGTCGCGGGCGCCGGCATAGCGTGCGGCCGGTGGGAAGAAAACGATGCGGTTGTAGCCCCAGTAATTCACCCGCTCGTTCTGCACCAGCATGCGCTCGTCTATGAGCGCATGCAGCGGCAGCAGCTCGACCGCGGTGGCGCCGCTGGCGGTAAGGCGCGCGATCGACGCCGGATGCGCGAATCCGGCATAGGTGCCGCGCAGGTGCGCCGGCACATCCGGATTCATCATGGTGTAGCCCTTGACATGCGCCTCGCAGATCACGCTGTCGCGCCAGGGCGTGTGCGGACGGCGTTCATCGCCCCAGTCGAAGGCCTGATCCACCACCCGCGCGCGCGGCATGGCCCAGGCGTTGTCGCGGCGGTCGAACGAGAGGTCGCCGCGCGCGTGGCCGGCGCGGAAAGCATAGTGCGCGTCGGTCCAGCGGAACTGGCCGGCATAGGCGCGTGCATAGGGATCGAGCAGCAGCTTGTGCGGATTGAAGCGCTGCCCGCGTTCGGGGTCGTAGGGGCCGTGCACCCGGTAGCCGTAGGCCTGGCCCGGCCGCGCATCCGGCAGATAGGCATGCCACACGCCATCGCTGCGTTCGGAGAGGCGGATGCGCGCGACTTCGCGCGCCGAATCGGCGTCAAACAGGCACAGGTCCACCGCCTGGGCATGCTCGGAGAACAGCGCGAAGTTGACGCCGCCGCCGTCCCAGGTGGCGCCCAGAGGGTGCGCGCGGCCGGGCAGCACGCGCCAGTGCTGTCCCTTTTCGTCCATCGGTTGATTTGCATTCATGCTGCTTTGACCCGCCTCAGCAATCAAAACCCAACAGGATGCATGACAGCGGCGGCAGGGTCAGGGTCAGCGAATGCAAGCGCCCGTGACAGGGCGCGGCGATGCTGTCCAGGCCGCCGCCATTGCCCATGTTGGAGCCGCCGTAGAGCGCGGAATCGCTGTTGAGCAGTTCGCGATAACGGCCGGCACGCGGCACGCCGATGCGGTAGCCGGGGCGCGGCACCGGGGTGAAGTTGAAAACCGCCACCACCAGCGCCGCATCATCGCGACCGCGGCGCACGAACGCGATCACGCTCTGGTCGGCGTCGTCGAAATCGATCCATTCGAAACCACGCGCTTCGCAGTCGCACTGGTGCAGCGCCGGCAGTTTGCGGTACAGCCGGTTGAGGTCGCCCACCAGGCGCTTGACGCCGGCATGCTGCGCATCGGCCAACGCCGCCCAGTCAAGTTGGGCATCGTGATTCCACTCGGCCTGCTGGCCGAATTCGCCGCCCATGAACAAGAGCTTCTTGCCGGGATGGGCCCACATGAAGCCGAAATACAGCCGCAGGTTGGCGAATTGCTGCCAGCGATCGCCCGGCATCTTCGCCAATAGCGAGCCCTTGCCGTGCACCACTTCGTCGTGTGAAAGCGGCAGCACGAAGTTCTCGTTGAATGCGTAGATCAGGCCGAAGGTCAGGAGGCCATGGTGATGGCGCCGGTGCACCGGATCATGGCGCATGTAGGTGAGGGTATCGTGCATCCACCCCATGTTCCACTTGTAGCCAAAGCCCAGCCCGCCTTGTGCCACCGGATGCGAGACGCCGGGCCAGGCGGTGGATTCCTCGGCGATGGTCAAGGCTTGCGGAAAGGCTTCGGCGATCAGGCCATTGGCTTCACGGATGAATTGCGCGGCTTCCAGGTTCTCGCGGCCGCCATGCGCGTTGGGAATCCATTCGCCGGCCGGGCGGCTGTAATCCAGGTACAGCATCGACGCGACGGCATCGACGCGCAGGCCGTCCAGGCCGAAGCGTTCCAGCCAGAACAAGGCATTGGCGGTGAGGTAATTGCGCACCTCGTTGCGTCCGTAGTTGTAGATCAGGGTATTCCAGTCGCGATGCAGGCCTTGGCGCGGGTCGGCATGCTCGTACAAGTGGGTGCCGTCGAAGCGTGCAAGCGCATGCGCATCGGACGGAAAGTGGCCGGGCACCCAGTCAAGCAGAACCCCGAACCCCGCATCATGGCAGCGCGCCACGAAAGCGGCGAAGTCCTGTGGCGAGCCATGGCGTGCGGTCGGCGCGTACAGGCCGGTTGGCTGGTAGCCCCAGGAGCCGTCGAACGGATGCTCGGTGATCGGCAGCAGTTCGATGTGGGTGAAGCCGAGTTCCTGTATGTAGGGCAGCAGTTGATCGGCGATTTCGCTCCAGGTGAGGAAGCGGCCGTCCGCGCCGCGGCGCCACGATGCGGCATGCAACTCGTAGATCGAGACGGCGCAATCGCGCCCGCCGGCGGGGCCTTGCGCCTTCTGTGGCGGGAGTGGCGCGGCCACGATGGAGGCGGTGGCCGGGCGCAGTTCGGCGGCGCGCGCCAGGGGATCGGCCTTGAGCGGCAGCATGGCGCCGTCGGCGCCAAGGATCTCGTACTTGTAGCGCGCACCGGCGCCCACGTCCGGAACAAACAGTTCCCATACGCCGCATTCGCGGCGCAGGCGCATCGGGTGGCGCCTGCCATCCCAGAAATTGAAGTCGCCCACCACCGCCACGCGCTTCGCGCCCGGCGCCCAGACCGCAAAGGCGGTGCCGGCCACGCCCTCGAGCATGCGCGGATGCGCGCCCAGCACATCGTACAGGCGTGCATGCCGGCCTTCGGCGATCAGCCAGGCGTCGGTCTGGCCCAACAGCGGTGCCAAGCGGTAGGGATCGTCGATCAGATGCGTCGCGTCGTCCCAGCGCACGCGCAGGCGGT
>JBEIFV010000073.1:0-28113 GCA_040382235.1 Burkholderiales bacterium | reverse complement strand
GGCCGCGCGCGCGGCCGCACCCGAGGTGGCGGCCAACCCGCGCGCGCGCAGCGCGACCATGCGGGTGATCGAAAGGCTCGGCCCGTGACGCGCCTGAACGTAGCGCTGCTGGCGATCCTGGTGCTGTGCGCCCTGGGCATGGTCACCTCCAGTCATCAGGCGCGCAAACTGTTCGTCGAGCTCGGCCGCTCGCACGCCGAGCAGAAACGCATCGAGGTCGAATGGGGCCAGTTGCAGCTGGAGCAATCGACCTGGGCCAAGCATGCGCTCATCGAGGGCATCGCCAACCGCCAGCTGTCGATGCATGCGCCGGATGCGCGGCGCCTGCAGTTCGTGAATCCGGCGCACCCGCCGGCGCACCCCGCCGCGCAGGCCGAGGAGGCTGCGCGATGATGAATTCCGCGCCCAGCCCGCTGCTCAAGCTGCAGTTGCCGGTATGGCGCTCGCGCCTGATGCTGGCGATCGTGTTCGCGGGCTTCGCCGGGCTGGCCGCGCGCGCGGTGTACCTGCAGGTGTTCAACAATGACTTTCTGCAGCAAAAGGGCGAATCGCGCTACAGCCGGGTGATCGAGATCAGCGCCTACCGCGGCAAGATCACCGATCGCAATGGCGAGATTTTCGCGTCGAGCACGCCGGTCAAGTCGGTGTGGGCGATTCCGGACGACGTCAAGGGCTCGCGCGAGCAATTGCGCATGCTGGCCAAGGCGCTCGATCTGCCTCTGGCCGAGCTCGACCGCAAGCTGGCCGGGCAGGACCGCGAATTCGTGTACCTGAAACGCCAGTTGCCGCCCGAGCAGGCCGAGCGGGTCACGCTGTTGAACCTGCCGGGCATCTACCAGCAGCGCGAGTTCCGCCGCTACTATCCGGCCGGCGAGGTGGCCGCCCACGTGCTCGGCTTCACCGGCGTCGACCAGGTCGGCCAGGAGGGCATCGAGCTGGCGTTTCAGCAGGAGCTGGCCGGCCATGCGGGCAGCCGCCGCGTGATCAAGGACCGGCGCGGCAACGTGATAGAGGATGTGGCGAGCATCGACACCCCGCGCGACGGGCGCGACCTGGCCTTGTCGCTCGACAGCAAGATCCAGTACCTGGCCTTTCGCGAGCTCAAGGCCGCGGTCGAACTGCATCGCGCCCGTGCCGGCGGCATCGTGGTGCTTGACGCGGTGACCGGCGAAGTGCTGGCTCTGGCCAACCTGCCGGTGTTCAACCCCAACAATCGAGCCAACCTGACCGGCGCGCAATTGCGCAACCGCGTGCTGACCGATACCTTCGAGCCGGGCTCGACCATCAAGCCCTTCACCGCGGCGCTAGCGCTCGAGCTTGGGCTGGTCAAGCCGGGCAGCGTGATCCAGACCGCGCCGGGCAGGCTCAGTATCGGTGCCTCGACCATCAGCGACGCCCATCCGCATGGCGCGCTCACGGTCAATGAAGTGATCCAGAAATCTAGCAACGTCGGCACGGTCAAGCTGGCGATGCAGATCGATCGGCAGGAAATGTGGGACATGTTCAACCGGGTCGGCTTCGGGGTGGTGCCGCGGGTGCAGTTTCCGGGCGCGGTGCCGGGCAAGCTGCGCGCGGCCAAGACCTGGCGGCCGATCGAGCAGGCCACCATGTCCTACGGTTACGGCCTGTCCGCTTCGCTGCTGCAACTGGCGCGTGCCTACACCGTGTTCGCGCGCGACGGCGACATCATCGATGCCACCTTCGTCAAGAGCGGCACGCCGGCATTCGGCGCGCAGGTGCTGCATCCGGAGGTGGCGCGGGCGGTGCGCCACATGCTCGAATTGGCGGCGGGTCCCGGCGGCACCGCGCCGCGCGCGCAGACCATGGGCTATCGGGTGGGCGGCAAGACCGGCACCGCGCACAAGCAGGAAGGGGCGGGCTATGCGGAAAAGAAGTATCGCGGCTCGTTTGTCGGCTTCGCGCCGGTATCGAACCCCAGGCTTGTCGTGGCGGTGATGATCGACGAACCAAGTGCCAGAAAATACTTCGGCGGCGAAGTCGCGGCGCCGGTGTTTTCCAGCGTCATCGGCGGCGCCTTGCGCATCCTGGGGGTGGCCCCGGATGCGCCGATGCGGCCGATCGTGCTGCCCGCCGAAGGCCATGAAGTACCGGAGAGCATGTGAGCGCGCGCCGCGATTCCCGGGCGCCCGGCGCCACGCGCGACCTGAACGATTCCGAGGGTGGCGCTGTTGGACGCGCATGAGATCCTCGCCATGCTGATGACTGCGGGCGTGCGACCGCAGCGGCTCTCGGCCGACAGCCGCGCGGTGCGCCCGGGCGACCTGTTCCTGGCCTACCCGGGGCACAGCGGCGCCGTCGACGGGCGCGCCTTCATCGCCGACGCGCTCGAGCGCGGCGCGGCCGCGGTGCTGTGGGAGCGCCAGGCCTTTGCGTGGGATGCGCGGTGGCAGGTGCCCAATCTGCCGGTCGAGGGGCTCAAGAAGCAGGCCGGGCCGCTGGCCGCGGCGCTGTTGGGCGCGCCCTCCGAGGCGCTCAACATGATCGGCGTGACGGGCACCAACGGCAAGACCTCGGTCACCCAGTGGGTGGCGCAGGCGCTCGCCCGTTGCGCCACGCCCTGCGGGGTCATCGGCACGCTGGGCGCGCGTTTCGATGGCATCGACGAGGCGGTGCCCAACACCACCCCGGATGCGATCGTGCTGCAGGAGTTGCTGGCACGCATGCGCGATGCCGGCGCCGCCGCGTGCGCGATGGAGGTTTCTTCGATCGGGCTCGACCAGGCGCGCGTCGCCGGGGTGGCCTTCGACATCGCGGTGTTCACCAATTTCACCCGCGATCATCTCGACTACCACCGCAGCATGGCCGCCTACGAGGCGGCCAAGACGCAACTTTTCATGCACCCAGGCTTGAGTCATGCGGTGATCAACATCGACGATCCGATGGGCCTGCGCCTCTTGATGCGCATGGCAGGCGGCGTCGAGCGCATCGTCTACGCCATAGAAGGGGTGTCAAAGGCGGCCGCACAGGTGGCTGACGGCGGGCGCCTGATCGCGCGCGCGCCGCGCTTCGGGCCGGACGGCGTGCTGTTCGACCTGGCCGGTGACTGGGGGGACGCCACGGTGCAAGCGCCGGTTTGGGGCATGTTCAACGTTTCCAATCTGCTCGCTGTGATCGGCACCCTGCTGGCAGCCGGCGCCCCGCTCAAGCTCGCCGTCGAGGCGCTGGCCACGCTCAAGGCGGTGCCGGGGCGCATGAATGCGCTGGGCGGCGATGGACGGCCGCTGGTGGTGATCGACTACGCCCACACACCTGATGCGCTCGAAAAGGCCCTGGCTACCCTGCGCCCGCTGGCGACCGCGCGCGGCGGGCAGCTGCGGGTCGTGTTCGGTTGCGGCGGCGAGCGTGACCGCGGCAAGCGTGCGCCGATGGGCGAAGTCGCCTCGCGCCTGGCTGACGTTGTGATCCTGACCAGTGACAACCCGCGTGGCGAAGACCCGCAGCAGATACTCGACCAGATCGCCGCCGGCGCGCGCGACGCCCGACTCATTGCCGGGCGCGCCGTCGCCATCGGCATGGCCATTGGCGATGCAGGTGTCGCCGATGTGGTGCTGGTGGCCGGCAAGGGCCACGAAACCACACAGGAAATCGGCGGCCGCCGCCTGCCATTTTCCGACCATGAAGTTGCCCGAAGTGCGCTGGACAATCGTGTGTCGCAGGTCTCCGGAGGTCGCGCATGATGTTGTTGTCTGAAGCCGCCGGCTGGGTGGGCGCCCCGCCACCGGCGCAGGATGCGGTGGTCGAGCGCGTCACCACCGACAGCCGCGCGATCCGATCCGGTGACCTTTTCGTGGCTCTGCCCGGCGAGCGCTTTGATGGCCACGATTTCGCCGCCGCGGCGATCAAGGCCGGGGCCGCCGGCGTGCTGGTGGCGCGCGACCTGGGGTTTGCCGCGCAACTGGTGGTGCCCGACAGCCGGCTGGCGCTGGGTGCGCTGGCCCGAGCCTGGCGCGCCAAGTTCACCCTGCCGCTGATCGCGGTGACCGGCAGCAATGGCAAGACCACCGTCACGCAGATGCTGCGCGCGATTCTGGTCGCGCACGCGGGCGACGGCGCGTTTTTCACCGAAGGCAATCTCAACAACGACATCGGCCTGCCGCTCACCCTTTTGCGCCTGCGTGCGCAGCACCGCATCGGAGTCGTAGAACTGGGCATGAATCATCCGGGCGAGATCGCGCAACTGGCCGTGATCGCCGCGCCCACCGTGGCGCTGGTCAACAACGCCCAGCGCGAACACCAGGAGTTCATGAAGTCGGTGGCCGAGGTGGCGGCGGAGAACGGTTCGGTATTCGCCCGCTTGCCGGCGCATGGTGTGGCGGTGATCAATGCCGATGACGCCTATGCGGGCTACTGGCGCGGATTGACGCGTGGTTGCAACGTGGTCGACTTCGGCTTGGCGACTTCCGCCGATGTGACCGCGCGTTACGAGCTGGCGCTCTACGGCAGCCATGTCGAGCTGATGACGCCGGACGGCAACGCCGTGATCGCGCTGCGCATCGCCGGCCGTCACAACGTCGCCAATGCCTGCGCCGCGGCGGCCTGCGCGCATGCCGTCGGCGTGCCGCTGGCCGCGGTGGCCGCCGGGCTGGCCGCTTTTGTGCCCTATGCCGGACGCCTGCAGAAAAAAGTGTCTGCGGCCGGTGCGGTGGTACTCGACGACACCTACAACGCCAACCCCGATTCGGTGCGGGCCGCCATCGATGTGCTCTCGGGCATCGATGGGCGCCGCGTGCTGGTGTTGGGCCGCATGGGTGAAGTCGGTGAGCGTGGCGATGAATTCCATCATGAAGTGGGCGCCTATGCCAAGGCGCGCGGCATCGACTGCCTGCTGGCGCTGGGGGCGGAGGCCGATCCGGCGGTCGCAGGCTTCGGCCCGGGTGCGCAACGCTATCCCGATATCGATACGGTCAATCGCGCCGCCATCGCCCTGGCGCAGCCGGGCACGACGCTTTTGGTCAAGGGTTCACGTTCGGCACGCATGGAACGCGTGGTGGTCGCGCTCACTGGCGCGCCGGCCGGGGGGGCGCACTGATGCTGCTCGAACTCGCCCAGTGGCTGGCCCGCGACATACGCGCCTTCAACGTGTTCTCCTACATCACCCTGCGCGCGGTGCTGGCCACGCTCACTGCGCTGGCCATTGCGCTCATCGCCGGGCCGGCGGTGATTCGCAAGCTCGCGGCCTACAAGATCGGCCAGTCGGTGCGCGATGACGGCCCGCAGTCGCACCTGGTCAAGGCCGGCACGCCCACCATGGGCGGCGCGCTGGTGCTGATCGCGATCGCCATCGCCACCTTGCTGTGGGGCGACCTGAGCAATCGCTTCATCTGGATCGTGCTGGTGGTCACCTGCGGGTTCGGCGCCATCGGCTGGGTCGACGATTGGCGCAAGGTGGTGCACCGCAACCCCAAGGGGCTGTCGGCGCGCGAGAAGTATTTCTGGCAGAGCGTGGTCGGCCTGATCGCCGCGGTCTACCTCGCTTTCGCGGTGTCCACCCCGAACGCC
This sequence comes from Burkholderiales bacterium, assembly GCA_040382235.1. Taxonomy (GTDB): domain Bacteria; phylum Pseudomonadota; class Gammaproteobacteria; order Burkholderiales; family JAEUOS01; genus JAEUOS01. The sequence goes on along the minus strand of JBEIFV010000073.1, from coordinate 22,593 downwards.
GACAAGACCCTGGAACTGGTGATGCAATGGGTGGCCAGCGGCTTCACCATGGAACTGCCGCAGAAGGCTGATCTGATCGTGCCGTTTTTCAAGACGGTGTCGTATCCGCTGGGCGTATTCGGTTTCATCGGCCTGTCCTACCTGGTGATCGTCGGCACGTCCAACGCGGTCAACCTGACCGACGGCCTGGATGGCCTGGCGATCATGCCGGCGGTGATGGTGGCTTCCGCGCTGGGCCTGTTCGCTTATGTCACCGGCAACGCGGTGTATTCCAAGTATTTGCTGATTCCCTACATTCCCGGCGCCGGCGAGTTGATCGTGTTTTGCGCCGCATTGGCCGGCGCGGGCCTGGGCTTTCTGTGGTTCAACGCCTATCCGGCCCAGGTGTTCATGGGTGATGTGGGCGCCCTCGCCTTGGGTGGCGCGCTCGGCACGGTGGCGGTGATCGTGCGCCAGGAAATCGTGCTGGCGATCATGGGCGGGGTCTTCGTGGTGGAAACCCTGTCGGTGGCCATGCAGGTGCTGTATTTCAAGTACACCCGCAGGCGTTTTGGCGAGGGGCGACGCATATTGCTGATGGCGCCGCTGCATCACCATTTCGAGCAAAAAGGCTGGAAGGAAACGCAAGTCGTGGTGCGCTTCTGGATCATCACCATGATGCTGGTGTTGGTCGGCCTGTCAACCCTGAAGCTCAGGTAACGCGATGCAGCTCGAGGGCAAACGCATCCTCATCCTGGGCCTGGGCGAATCCGGCCTGTCGATGGCGCGCCATCTGGCGCGGGCCGGCGCTGTGATCAGCGCGGCCGATACCCGCAGCCAGCCGCCGGGGCTGGCGGCGTTTCGCGCTGCCTGGCCGGCCGCCCCATGCCATTGCGGGCCGCTGCACGACGCGCTGTTCGAAGACCGCGACGCGGTGGCAGTCTCGCCCGGCGTCGCGGTGGCCGGCCCGCTCACGGATCCGGCGGTAGCCGCGGCACTGGCGCGCGGCCTGCCCTTTGCAGGCGACATCGAGTTGTTCGCGCTGGCGCTTGCAGCCGAACACGCACGCTCCGGCTATCGGCCGCGGGTGCTGGCCATCACCGGCACCAACGGCAAGACCACCGTCACCTCGCTTGCCACCTTTCTCGCCCTGCGCGCGGGTCGGCGCGCGCTGGCCGCCGGCAATATCGGGCCGGCGGTGCTCGATGCCTGGGCCACTGCCGTGGCCGGTGACCAACTGCCCGACATCTGGGTACTGGAGCTTTCAAGCTATCAGCTCGAAACCACCGCCAGCCTCAAGGCCGATGCCGCCACGGTGCTCAACCTGAGCGAAGACCACCTCGATCGCCACGGGTCGATGCAGGACTATTGCGCGGCCAAGGCGCGCATTTTTTCAGGCGGCGCGATTCAGGTGCTCAACCGCGATGACGCGCGCTCGCTCGGCATGCGCCGCCCGTTCGCACCGAAGAATCGCAAGGAGGTGGCGCCCACGGTATTCACCTTCGGCACCGATGCGCCGCGTCTGGCCACCGATTTCGGCCTGCTGCGCGAGGCCGGTCCCGGCGGGCTTACCTGGCTTAGCCGCGGCACCGCGGAAAGCGCCGCGGACGACGAAAGCGTGCCGCAACGCCTGATGCCGCAGGAAGCGTTGCGCATGCGCGGCTTGCACAATGCGGCCAATGCGCTGGCGGCGCTCGCGCTCAACCGGGCCATCGATGTGCCGCTGGCACCGATGCTGGGCGGGCTGGCCGACTATGCGGGCCTGCCGCATCGGGTGCAGAGCGTGGCCGAGATTGCCGGCGTCGCCTATGTAGACGACAGCAAGGGCACCAATGTGGGCGCCACCCTGGCGGCGCTGGCCGGCCTGGGCTGCGAACTGGCGGTGCAGGCGCGCATCGTGCTGATCGCCGGCGGTGACGGCAAGGGTCAGGACTTCCGGCCCTTGGCCTCCGCGGTGGCGAACCATTGTCGCGCGGTGTTCCTGATCGGTCGGGATGCGCCGCTGATCCGCGCGGCGCTGCAAACATCAGGCGCGGACTTGATCGACTGTGTCGACCTCGAGAGCGCTGTGCGCGGCGCGGCGGCGCGGGCGCGACCGGGCGACACGGTTCTGCTGTCGCCGGCGTGCGCCAGTTTCGACATGTTCCGCAACTATGAAGAGCGCGCCGCGGCGTTCGCGGACGCGGTGCGTGGCTTGAATCGGGGTATCGACTCGGCGAGCGCACCGGCGGCAGCCGCCGTGTCGGCGCCGGGGATCGAAGAGCGAGTCGGCGATGCGTGAAGCGGCCCAGGGTTTCGGGCGGGGCAGCTTCGGCAGCGGCGGGCAGGGGCTGGCGCCGGCGCGCTTTTCCGACTACGACCAGGGCGTCTTGTGGGTCTCGGTCCTGTTGTTGCTGACCGGCATGGTGATGGTGTACTCGGCCTCTATCGCCTTCGCCGAAGGGTCGAAATTCACCGGCAACCGCGCGCATTTTTTCCTGGTGCGCCATGCCCTGTCGCTGGTATTGGGCCTGATCGCCGCCTATCTCGCCTTCCAGATACCGCTGGCGACGCTGCAACGCGCAGCCCTGCCGCTGTTCCTGCTGGGTGTGGTGCTGCTGGTGCTGGTGCTCATTCCCGGTATCGGCAAGAGCGTCAACGGGGCGCGCCGCTGGATTCCCCTGGGGCTGATGAACATGCAGCCCTCGGAACTGATGAAACTGTTCGCGGTGCTGTACGCGGCCGACTACACCGTGCGCAAGGCGGCGGTGATGCATTCGTTCAAGCATGGCTTCCTGCCGATGGCAGGCGCGATGGTGTTCGTGGGCTGGCTGTTGCTGCGCGAACCGGATCTGGGCGCCTTCGTGGTGATCGTGATGATCGCCATCGGCATCCTGTTCCTGGGCGGCATGAACGCCCGCCTGTTTTTCGGCCTGCTGCTGTTTCTGCTCGGCAGCTTCGCGCTCCTGATCATTTTTTCGGAGTATCGGCGGCAGCGCATCATCGGTTTCATGGATCCATGGAGCGACGCTTTCGGCAAGGGTTACCAGTTGTCGCACGCGCTGATCGCCTTCGGGCGCGGCGAATGGTTCGGCGTCGGGCTGGGGGCGTCGGTCGAGAAACTGTTCTACCTGCCGGAGGCGCATACCGACTTCCTGCTGGCGGTGATCGCCGAGGAGCTCGGCCTTATCGGCGTGCTTGCGATCATCCTGATGTTTTTCTGGCTGGTGCGCCGGGCCATCGTGATCGGGCGCCAGTCGCTGGCGCTCGAGCGGACTTTCCCGGCCCTGGTGGCACAGGGCATCGGCCTGTGGCTGGGTGGCCAGACCCTGATCAACATGGGCGTGAACATGGGTGTTCTGCCGACCAAGGGCCTGACCCTGCCGCTGATGAGCTTCGGCGGCAGCGGCATCCTCACCAATTGCATCGCGCTGGCGATCCTGCTGCGCGTGGATTTCGAGAATCGCCGGCTGATGCGCGGGCTCAAGACATGATCAACCAGAACACGCGCATCAACCTCGCGCTGGATCCTGTCACGCGCGCGCGCATGCCGCTGGTGATCGTGATGGCCGGCGGTACCGGCGGTCACGTGTTTCCGGCCTTGGCGGTGGCTGACCTGCTGGTTGACAGTGGCTGCCGGGTATTGTGGATCGGCAGCCGCGTCGGCATGGAGGCCGAACTGGTGCCGCGCCATGGTTACGAAATGGCATGGATCGCCTTTGGCGGCCTGCGCGGCAAGGGCTTCATGGCCAGGCTGTTGCTTCCTGCGCGCTTGCTGTTCGCGCTGTGGCAGGCGCTCGTGATCATGCTGCGTCAACGGCCGGCCGCGGTGATCGGCTTCGGCGGCTATATTTCCTTTCCCGGCGGCCTGATGGCGGCCATGCTGGGCCGCCGCCTGCTGCTGCACGAGCAGAACGCGGTCGCCGGCATGGCCAATCGCGTACTGGCGCGCTTGGCCGACCGTGTGCTGTGCGCGTTTCCCGATGTGCTGCCGCGCGCGGTGTGGGTCGGCAACCCGGTGCGCGCCGAGATCGCACGCCTGGCGCCACCGGCCACGCGCTCTGCAGAACGGCAGGGGGCGCTGCGCCTGTTGGTGGTGGGCGGCAGCCTGGGTGCCAGGGCGCTCAACGAGATCGTGCCGCAGGCGCTGGCGCGGCTGCCGCACGAGGCCCGGCCGGCGGTGGTGCATCAGTCCGGGCGCGCGCAACTCGACGCCCTGCGCGCCGCCTATGCCGGTGCCGGAGTGGAGGCTACTGCGGTTGCGTTCATCGACGACATGGCGGGGGAGTATGCCGGCGCCGACCTGGTGATCTGCCGTGCCGGCGCGATGACCGTGGCCGAAGTGGCGTGTGCCGGGGTGGCGGCCCTGTTCGTGCCGTTTCCATTTGCGGTGGACGATCACCAGACCGCCAATGCGCGCTATCTGGCCGACCGGCAGGCGGCGCTCCTGGTGCAGCAGGCGGACCTGGATGCGGCCCGGCTGGCGGCGTTGCTGGCCGGCCTGACGCGCGCGGCCTGCCTGGCCATGGCCGAACGTGCGCGCGCCTGCGCCAAGCCGGACGCCGCCCGACAGGTGGCCGAGGCCTGCCTTGAATATGCGGAGCGCGCATGAAGCACAAGGTCAAGCACATCCATTTCGTGGGCATCGGCGGCTCCGGCATGTCCGGTATCGCCGAGGTGCTGCTCAACCTGGGTTACCAGATCAGCGGCTCGGATCTGGCGCAGAACGCGGCGACCCTGCGCCTGGCCTCGTTGGGTGCCACCGTGGTGCTGGGGCACGCGCCGCAGAACGTGGCCGGCGCCAACGCGGTGGTGGTGTCGACCGCGGTGTCGAACTCGAATCCGGAAGTGCAGGCCGCACGCGCCGCGCGGGTGCCGGTGGTGCCGCGCGCCCTGATGCTGGCCGAGCTGATGCGCCTGAAGCAGGGCATCGCGGTGGCAGGCACGCACGGCAAGACCACCACCACCAGCCTGGTGGCCAGCGTGCTGGCCGAAGCCGGCCTCGACCCGACCTTTGTGATCGGCGGTCGCCTGACCTCGGCGGGGGCCAACGCGCGTCTGGGCCAGGGGGAATTCATCGTGGTCGAGGCCGACGAATCGGATGCCTCGTTCCTCAACCTGCAGCCGGTGATCGCGGTCATCACCAACATCGATGCCGACCACATGGAGACCTACGGCCACGATTTCGCGCGCCTGAAGCAGGCCTTCATCGAGTTCACGCAGCACCTGCCTTTCTACGGCAACGCGATCCTTTGTGCCGACGACGCCGCGGTGCGCCAGATCATGCCGTTTGTGAGCAAGCCGATCACCACTTATGGTTTCGCCGAGGATGCCCAGGTGCGGGCTGTGGCGGTGGTCGCCGACCATGGGCAGATGCGTTTCAAGGTGCGGCGCGACGGGCGCGCCGGCGACCTGGAAATCGTGCTCAACCTGCCCGGCATGCACAACGTGCAGAATGCACTGGCCGCCATCGCGGTGGCCACCGAACTCGGACTCGACGACACCGCCATCGTGCTGGCCTTGGCCGCGTTCAAGGGCGTGGGGCGGCGCTTTCAGCGCTATGGCGAGATCGCGCTGGCCGCGGGCGGCAGCTTCACCCTGATCGACGACTACGGCCATCATCCGGTGGAGATGGCGGCTACCATCGCGGCCGCGCGCGGTGCTTTTCCGGGCCGACGGCTGGTGCTGGCATTCCAGCCGCACCGCTATACGCGCACGCGTGACTGCTTCGAGGATTTCGTGCGCGTGCTGTCGACGGTCGACGCGCTGGTCTTGAGCGATGTGTACGCGGCCGGTGAAGCGCCGATCGTGGCTGCGGACGGCCGTGCGCTGGCGCGTGCGCTGCGCGTGGCGGGCCGGGTCGAACCGGTATTTGTCGAGCAGGTGGGCGAGATGGCGCCGGCGATACTGCGTGTCGCACAAGACGGCGACGTGGTGGTGGCGATGGGTGCCGGCTCGATCGGCGGCGTGCCGCGCGAACTCGCGGAGGGCCATGCGCGTGCATGAATTCGGCCGTGTCGCGGTGCTCATGGGCGGCGCCTCTTCGGAGCGCGATATTTCGCTGATGAGCGGGCGTGGTGTATTGGCGGCCTTGCAAAGCCGCGGCGTCGACGCCCATGCGTTCGATCCGTCCGAACGCGATCTGGCTGACCTGAAGCGCCTGGGTTTTGCGCGCTGCTTCATCGCGCTGCACGGCCGTGGCGGCGAGGATGGCACGCTGCAGGGAGCGCTCGAGGTGCTTGGCATCCCTTACACAGGATCAGGCGTGATGGGATCGGCCATCGGCATGGACAAGTGGCGCACCAAGATGATCTGGCTGTCCGCCGGAATTCCGACGCCGCGCTACCGCATCCTGGCCGCCGACGACAACTGGCAAGCTGTTGCCGAGGAACTCGGCCTGCCATTGATCGTCAAGCCCGCACGCGAAGGCTCGACCCTGGGTTTGACCAAGGTATGCGCGGTCGGCGAGTTGCCGGCAGCCTACGAGCTGGCGGCCCACAAGTACCGTGACCTGGCGCTGGCCGAGGAATTCATTGCCGGCGCGGAATACACCGCTAGCATCCTGGGGGACACCGCGCTGCCGTTGATCCGCATCGATGCGCCCGATGGCAACTACGACTACCAGAACAAGTATTTCAGCGACGACACGCGCTACGTTTGCCCCTGCGGCCTGCCCGCGGTCGAGGAGGATGCGCTCAAGGCTTTGTCACTCAAGGCGTTTCGCCTGGCAGGCTGTGCCGGCTGGGGCCGCATCGACATCATGCGGCGCGCCGACGGCCAGGCCTTTCTGCTCGAAGTCAACACCTCGCCCGGCATGACCGGCCACAGCCTGGTGCCGATGGCCGCCCGCGCCGCCGGCATCAGTTACGAAGACCTGTGTCTGAGCATTCTCGCAATGACCCAGGAGGAGCGCGCATGAGCAACCACGGTAATCCGATTTTTCGCAGCCTTTGCGTGAGCGAATCGACCGGCTATGCCGGCGAATCGCCCCTGGTCAGGCCGGACAAAAGTAGGTTTTCTCTTTTGACCGATTGATTTTATGTGGAACGACGTCCTCACCATGAATCGCCTGGCCGCGGCCATGCTGGTGCTCGCATTCGTACTCCTGGCCTACGGCGCGGCACGCTGGCTGACGGCGCATCCGACCTTCGCGATTCGCACCTTGGTGGTAGAGGCGGCCGGCACGGCGGCGCTCGAACACGTGACCGCCGAGCGCGTGGCGCGGGTTTGCGTGCCGCAGATCAACGGCACGTTCTTCACCGCCGATCTGGCGCTGACCAAGGCCGCGTTCGAGTCGTTGCCGTGGGTGCGAAGCGCCAGCGTGCGGCGCCAGTGGCCGGACCGCCTGGTGGTGCGACTCGAAGAGCACCGGGTGCTGGCGCGCTGGAATGACGAGGGTGGCAACCGGTTTGTGAGCGTTCACGGAGAAGCATTCAACGCAGCCGGCGAAACGGCATTGGCCGCCCGCTTGCCGCTTCTGACCGGCCCGGAAGGCAGCGAGCGCGAGGTTGCGCGCCAGTACGCGCTGCTGCGCGAACGCCTGGCCATCATCGGTCTGGCGCCACAGGTTCTGACCCTGTCGCCGCGACAGGCCTGGACCCTGCGCCTGGCAAGCGGCCTGGTGGTGGAGATCGGCCGCGAACAGGCGCAATCGAGCGTGCAGACGCGCATCGAGCGCTTCATCACCCACTATGCCGCCACCGTCGGGCGTCTGAACACCCGGGTTGAAGTGGTGGACCTGCGTTATCCGAACGGTTTCGCCGTGCGCGCGCCCGGCTTGCGCGCGCAGGTGCAGCCGGTGACCGCCGCCAGGCCCAAGGCAGTCGCGCCGGCGCGCAAGCAGAAGCCGCCCGCGCGCCGCATCCAGGCGCAGCAAGTCCGCGCATGAAGGAAGGTTGAAAAACATGAGCATGAACAAGACGCGCGACGCCAAGGACCTGATTGTGGGCCTGGATATCGGCACCTCGAAGATCATCGCCGTGGTGGCCGAGGTCACACCGGAAGGACGGCTGTCGATTATCGGTACCGGCGGCCATGAATCGCGCGGCCTCAAGAAGGGCGTGGTGGTCAATATCGACACCACCGTCGGCTCGATCCAGCGCGCGCTCGAGGAAGCCGAGCTGATGGCCGACTGCAAGATCTCGCGCGTGTTCACCGGCATCGCCGGCAGCCACATCAGGAGCTTCAATTCGCACGGCATGGTGGCGATCAAGGACCGCGAGGTGACGCAGTTCGATATTGACCGTGTGATCGAGACAGCGCGCGCGGTCAATATCCCGACCGACCAGCAGATCCTGCATATCCTGACCCAGGAATTCATCATCGACGGCCAGGAGGATGTGCGCGAACCGCTCGGCATGAGCGGCATGCGCCTGGAAGTGAAGGTGCATATCGTCACCGGTGCGGTGTCGGCGGCACAGAACATCGTCAAGTGCGTGCGCCGCTGCGGACTCGATGTGGGCGACCTGATCCTGCAGCCGCTGGCCTCCAGCCTGGCCTGCCTGACCGAGGACGAGAAGGAGCTGGGCGTCGCCTTGGTCGACATCGGCGGCGGCACCACCGACGTCGCGGTCTTCACGCAGGGGGCGATTCGCCACACGGCGGTGATTCCGATTGCCGGCGACCAGATCACCAACGATATCGCAATGGCCTTGCGCACGCCCACGCCGGAAGCCGAGGACATCAAGATCAGGCACGGGGTGGCGATGCAGCGCTTGGCTGGTGCCGACGAGATGATCGAGGTGCCCGGCATCGGCGACCGCGGGCCGCGCAGCATGAGCCGGCAGGCGCTGGCGGCGGTGATCGAGCCGCGCGTCGAGGAGTTGTTTCAACTGATCCAGCAGACCCTGCGCGAATCCGGCTATGAGGAGTTGCTGTCCTCCGGCGTGGTGCTGACCGGCGGTTCGGCGGCGCTGCCGGGCCTGGTCGAACTGGGCGAGGAGATGTTCTCGATGCCGGTGCGGGTGGGCAGCCCCAAATATGACGGCAGCCTGGCCGACGTGGTCAAGGGACCGCGCTATGCCACCGCCATCGGCCTGTTGTTCGAGGGGCTGGCGCAGCGCCAGCACCATGGGCGCGTGTTGCAGAAGACCGGCTCGCTGAAGAATGTGGCCGGGCGCATGAAGACCTGGTTTCAGGGCAATTTTTAGGGATCAGGCAAAAGTGAAAACCTACTTTTGCCTGAGCTGATTTGTCCGGAATCGCTGGCCAAGCCAGACGATTCCGGAAAGGAAAGGGCTACGAAAGTGCGGATTTGTCTCGAATCACCGGCGCAGCCGGCTGATTCGAGAGGGCAGATGCCCAGGAAAGGCTACGAAAGGGCGGGTGTTTCGTGGGGGAAATCTGGTGATTAGGGGCTATCGGCTCACCGGCGCAGCAGCGCCGGAGCAGCCGGCATCCCCGAATTTCTAGGTTTCTCGATTTTGGTGGTTCAAGTTCAATTTCGATTCGTCAAGGAGAATCCCAGCATGCCAAACAAGTTCGAGGTTCTGGAAACGGAAACCAGCGGTACCAACATCAAGGTGATCGGCATCGGCGGCGCCGGTGGCAACGCGATCACCCACATGATCCGGCGCGAAGTGCACGGCGTCGAATTCATTGCCGCCAACACCGACGCCCAGGTGTTGACGCGCACCGGCGCTGAAACGCAGATCCAGCTTGGTGCCACCGGGCTGGGTGCGGGTGCGAATCCGGACAAGGGCCGCGAGGCGGCACTGGCCGACCGCGAGCGCATTCGCGAAGCGCTCGATGGCGCGCACATGGTGTTCATCACCGCCGGCATGGGCGGCGGCACCGGCACCGGCGCGGCACCGGTGGTAGCCGAGATCGCCAAGGAAATGGGCATCCTGACCGTGGGCGTGGTCACCAAGCCCTTCCTGTTCGAGGGCGGGCGGCGCATGCGCATGGCCGAGGCCGGCATCTCCCAATTGTCCGAGCATGTCGATTCGCTGATCGTGATACTCAACGAGAAGCTGATGGAAGTGCTGGGTGACGATGTCGAAATGGAGCAGGCCTTCGCCGCCGCCGATGACGTGCTGCACAACGCGGTGGCCGGCATTTCCGAGATCATCAACCAGCCCGGCCTGATCAATGTCGACTTCGAGGATGTGAAGACGGTGATGGCCGAGATGGGCATGGCGATGATGGGTTCGGCCTATGCCGAAGGCATGGACCGTGCGCGCATCGCCGCCGAGCAGGCGGTGGCAAGCCCGCTGCTCGAAGGCGTGGACTTGAGCGGCGCGCGTGGCGTGCTGGTCAACATCACCGCCAACAAGTCGCTCAAGATGAAGGAATACAAGGAGGTGATGGATACCATCAAGCACTTCGCCGATCCGGATGCGCACGTGATCTGCGGCGCGGTGTTCGATGAGAGCATGGGCGACCGGCTGCGCGTTACCGTGGTGGCAACCGGCCTGGGGCGCGCTATCGCGCGGCGTGGCGACAAGCCGGTGCTGGTGCCGCAAACAACGCTGCGCACCGGTACCGACAACGTGCCGATGGCTGTGGCCACGCCGTTCGACCAGCCGGCGGCGGTCGACTACCATGCGCTGGATACGCCGGCGGTGTTTCGCTCCGGGCGAGCCAGCCGCCAGGCGCAGGTCGAGGCACTGCAGAACGCGGGGATGGACAAGTACGAAATCCCGGCGTTTTTGCGGCGTCAGGCGGATTAGGCCGGCAGTGTTGCAGGGTGGGCGCCGCCGGTGCGGGGCGCCCGCAGTTCGGAGTCGAGCCGTGACGACTTGCTCGGATGCGGCTCGCTTCGCCACATCAGGCGGCATGGAGCGCTGAAGCATGGTTTCGACTGGCGGCAAGGTCGCTTGTGTGACCGGTGCGGCACGCGGCATCGGGCTGGCGGTGGCCGAGCGCTTCCTGCGCGAGGGTTATGGCGTCGCCTTGATCGATATCGACGCCGCGGCGCTGCATGCAACTGCCGCCAGGCTGGGCGAGTCAGGATCGGTGCTGGCGCTCGAAAGCGACGTCGCCGATCCGCTCCAGGTGGCGGCGGCGATCGATCGCTGCGTCGATCACTTCGGGCGCATCGACGCGCTGGTCAACAATGCCGGCGTGGCGGTATTCAAGCCGCTGCTCGATACCACCTACGAGGAATGGTCGCGGGTGCTGGCGGTCAACCTCGACGGCCCGTTCCTTTGCACCCAGGCCTGCGCCAGGGTGATGCTGAAGAACGGCGGCGGCAGCGTGGTCAACATATGCTCGATCTCGGGCCTGCGTGCCAGCACCTTGCGGGTGGCCTATGGCACCAGCAAGGCGGCGCTCGCACACCTGACCAAGCAGCAGGCCGCCGAACTGGGCAACCTGGGCATCCGCGTCAACGCGGTGGCGCCCGGTCCGGTCGATACCGCCATGGCCAAACAGGTGCACACCGCGGATATCCGCGCCGATTACCATGATGCGATACCGCTCAATCGTTACGGCGCGGAGTCCGAGATCGCCGCCGCGGTATGGTTCCTGTGCAGCGATGCCGCCAGCTATATCAACGGGCAGACGCTGGCGGTGGACGGCGGGTTCGACGCCACCGGCATCGGCTTGCCGACCCTGCGGCGCGAAGATGTTGCATAGTGCGGCACCACGCCTTGATTGAGGAGCCAGGCAAATCATGACTGAAGAAGCACGCGATGTTCAACACTTCGAGCAAACCATCGGCGCGATGCCGGCCTCGGTGGATGCGATGCGGCGCCACGCGCCGGCGGCATATGGCGCCTATCTGGCGGCACGGGAGGCGATTTATCGCGACCCGCCTGACGGCCATCTCGACCGTGCAACCACCGAACTGATTTTCATCGTTCTCGACGTCATCGCGGGCCACGAGGACGGCGCAAAAGCGCACGTCGAAGCCGGTCTCAAGGCCGGGCTCACGGTCGGCAAGATCACCGAAGCGCTGATGATCGCGGTGCTGATCAACGGCCATGTGCACTGGAGCGTCACCGGTTACAAGGTGGTGGAGCACGCAGCCGAATTTGCCAGCCGGATGGGCAAGTAGCGCTGCGGTCAATGCGCCTGCCACAACCGGCGAGGTGCGCGCGCCGTCATTGCCACAGTTGCCGCCGATCGGCGAGGCGGTGACGAGCCACGCAATCATGCAATCCCGGCAGGCTGCACCTGCCATCGAAGCATGAGTGTTCAGTCCGGATACTTGTACAGATCCGCCCTGAAGGTCGGCTGATATTCGGCACGCGGGCACTGCGCCAGCAGCACTTCGGCACCACCCGTGCCGGCACTGACCGTCACCGCTGCATCAGTGGGCGCGGCCCAGAAGCAACTCCACTGGCCATAAGCCTTGCCGGCCGCATGCGCCACGCCGGCCGTCACGAGAAAGAACTGGCCACCGCCGGCTGCCGGCGGCGGTGCCGTCAGCGACCCGTCGGGCGGGATGCGCATGGTCTGCACCAGCATGCCGTCGGCATCGTGCTGCACCGTGGTGACGCTCACCGCCCCGAGCGCGGCGAGCTCCCCGGCGCAGAGCGTGGGCAACGGGTCGGAGTGGTAGTGCTTTTTCGGCAAGGGCTTCATCTTGCCGCGATTTTCCGGCAGGAACTGGGCGCCGTTGTCCATCATCGGACGCAGCGTGAAGTACCAAAGGCCCTCTTTGCCCGCCGTAATCGGGCCGTAGCCGGTGTAGGCGCCGGCATAGTGCACGGTGATCGGCCTGACTTCGGTGCGACCGAGCGTGCCGCCGCCATTGACGATGACTTGAAACTGGTTTTGCTCATGGAAGTGCGGCAGGATGACCTGCTCCGCGTCCTGCTCCACCAGCAAGGCGTGCGGCGCCGGCGCATTGGCGGCGTCGGAGATGATGTATTCGCTCTTGAAGAAGCCGGTACCGTTGGGCAGAACATAGTGCTTGCGGGTGGCTCGTGCTTCTTCGAATGTGGTGCCTGCGAACATGACTGACTCCTGGACTGATCCGGATGACGGAAGAGGTGACGAAGGGACGCGTGCGAAGACGAAATATACCTGTTGGCCAACGCCCTGTACCCCGTCACGCCGACGTGTATTTCATACCCGAAACGCTGTTTGATTGCGTAGTCGCCAGGCGGCACGTCAACACGTTGGCCCTGCTGCCACAGGCCGCTACAATTGTCGGCATCAAAACGCAGGGAGTACCGAGATGGGGCAGTGGAGCCGCAAGGACCATCCGCAACCGTTTATCGAATTGGTGCCGGTGAGTGAGGCGCAGGGTGAGCGCAAGGCGCTTTACGACGAGCTTGAGCGTATTCGCGGCCCGGGCCGGGTTTCCAATCTGTTCAAGGCTTACTCGGCGTTTCCGCAACTCGGCATGGCGAACCTGCGGCGCTTGACGGCCCTTTTGGGTGCCGGCACGCTCAGCGTCAAATTCAAGGAAGCCGTGATGACAGCCTTGGCCGAGATCAATCGATGCGACTATTGCGTATCGTTTCACGCCACGGCGATGAAAAGCGCCGGCGCGTCCGATGCCGAAGTGCAGGCGGCACTGCGCTTCGACCCGCAAGGTATCGGCCTGTCGGTCAAGGAGCAGGCGCTGTTCGAATACGCGCTCAAGGCCAACGGTGATCCGCACGGCATCACGCCCGAGGATTTCGTGCCCTTGCGCGCGGCCGGGGTCACCGATGGCGAGATTATCGAGGCGCTCGAAACGGTGAACACAGGCAATGCCTTCAATCTGATCAACGGTGCCCTCAATGTGGGTGCGGATGATTTTCTCGGCGGCTACCTGAAAGAGCGCGGCGATGCCTGGGCTGCCGGGCGATGAGCCGCGCGGCGCTTGCGGCGATCACCGCCGAGTGCGATTTCGACGCACTCATCGCCGGTACCGTGCCGGTGCTGGTGACTTTCACCGGTGCTCGCTGCATCATCTGCCGGCAGCTCGCCCCGATGCTCGCCGCAGTGGTCGCCGAAGCCGGTGCTGCGCTCGCGTCGGCGAAAGTCGATGTCGACCTTGTGCCGGCCCTGGCCGAGCGCTTCGCGATTCGCTCGCTGCCTACCACGCTGCTGGTTCGCGACGGCGTTGTGGCCGACCGTTTGAGTGGTTTCGCCACCGCTGGCCGGCTGCGCGATTGGCTTGGGAGCCACGGCGTTACTCGCGGCGTGTGAACTCGCCGCACACTACCGAGAATTACAGAACACCTGACAAAAGCACGCATCCGGCGAGGCTTTTATGTTTTGGTAGCGATCACTAACTCAACGTCAACCGGGAAACCATGATGCAGGAGATCAAGCTGTACACCGCACCTGATGCACCCAATCCGCCGGGGCCGTTTTCCCATGCCAGCTCGGTTGGCGACTGGGTTTTTTCCTCCGGCATGGGCGGCCTCGATCCTGCGACGGGTCAGGTGGTATCCGATGATGTGATCGCGCAGTCCGAACAGGCGATCACCAATACCGAACGCATCCTTGCCGCCGCCGGTTGCAGCTTGCAGGATGTGGTGAAGGTGGTGCTTTACCTTACCGACATGCAGGATTACTCGCGCGTCAACGCCGTATACGAACGGCGTTTCGCTCCGCACAAGCCGGCGCGCACTTGCGTGGCGGTCTCGGGGTTGCCGGTGCGCGAACGCATGAAGCTCGACACGATGGCGATACGCCGCCGCACCTGACTGTGTGACGTGGCTTCTGCACGGGCATGCAGCGGGCATGGGTTGCACGCCTTGCGAAGTCTGGGCAGCACCGCTGAGCCGGCTGCGTTGGACAAGCGCGCAAGCCGATGCGCCACCGCCTGCCTGGCCGGGTCCGCCGTGCTTGCATCTGCGCCCCTATAATCGAGCAACGGATACTGGTTGCGCGGCAACATGCATGGCGCGGCGCGAGATGTCCGTCCACACGATTCCGCGATGGCCCGGCCGTCGCTTTTCGCTCAATTTCACACGATCAGGAGATGAAACATGGGTACTACGATCAGCTTCGCGCGCCCCGATGGACAGAATGTGCAGGGTTACCTGGCCGAGCCGACGACGAGTGCCGGCGCGCCGGCTGTTGTCGTGATTCAGGAGAGGTGGGGCATGAATGAGCAAATTCGCGGCGTAGCCGAGCGCGTCGCCGCGGCCGGCTACGTGGCTCTGGTCCCCGACCTGTATCGCGGTAAATCGACCATCGAAGCCGAGGAAGCGCATCACTTGATGTCGGCGCTCAATTTCGGCGACGCCGCCTCGCAGGATATCCGCGGCGCGGTTCAGTATCTCAAGCAGCGCGGCGGCAAGGTCGGCGTCACCGGCTTCTGCATGGGGGGGGCTCTGACGGTGCTCTCATCGACCATGGTGCCCGAGATGGACGCCGGCGTTCCCTGGTACGGCCTGCCGCCGCTCGAATTCGTCGATGCCTCGAAGATCAAGGCGCCGCTGATGGCGCACTGGGCGACGCAGGACGGTGCCTTCCCGATCGAGAGCGTGGACCCGCTGGAACAAAAGCTGCGTGCTGCCGGTGTGGCCTACGAGGGCCACCGCTATCTGGCGCAGCACGGTTTCGCCAACGAAACCGCGATAGGGCCACGGCGCCTGGCGATGACCCAGTACGACCCGGCCTGGGCGCAGATCGCCTGGGATCGTACCTTCCGGTTTTTCGGCAAGCATCTCGGCTGAGGCGCGCCGGCGGCTTGCTCTTGCTGTGCGCCAGCCCTGGCTGGCGCACGCGGCTTTCGAGCCGGGCGAGGTTCAACGCGCCGGCTTGACGCCACCTGCCGGCGCGTTGCCGGGCTCGGGCTTGCCTGGCGGGCTGGCAGCTTCCCATGCCCACCTGTTCTTCCATGCCGCATAAACCGCGTTCGGATACTCGGCGCGCCCGCGGCTGCCGTTGTAGCGGCCCAGGGCCATGAACATGTCGCCCTTCTCGATGTCGAGGTAGTGGCGCAGGATCACGCAACCCATGCGGATGTTGGTGCGCATGTCGAAGAGCGCGCGCACGTCGCCGTTGCCGATCAGGCGGGTCCAGAAAGGCATGACCTGCATGTAGCCACGCGCCCCGGCAGAGCTGATGGCGTATTTCTTGAAGCCTGATTCGACCGTGATCAGGCCCAGCACCAGTTGTGGGTCGAGGCCGGCGCGTGCGGCCTCGTAGTGCACGGTTTTCAGGAATTCGACGCGGGTTTGGTAGTCCGGCTTGTGGCGTAGCGGCAGTCGCTCCGACATCGCGGCGAGCCAGTTGGCTCGGTCGAGCGGGCTGGCGAATTTCGGTTCGGGCGGAGTGCGGTCGGCGCGCACTGCGGCCGCAAGCGCGGTGCGTACCGAATCGGTCAAGGGTTCGTATTGCTGCTCGCCGGCCATGGCGCACGCCGGCACCAGAATCAAGAGCACTGCGGCGCGCTGCGCCCATTTGCGTGCGTGGCGCAGCGCGTGTGCCACTGGCGGGCGAAGTGCTGCCCGGCTCACGCCTTGATTCGCGCTTTGACCAACGCCGCTGCTTCGGCGAGCGTGACCGATGTCGCTGCAGTGTCGCGCCTGCCCTGGTATTCGACGCAGCCGTCCTTGAGGCCGCGATCGCCGACGGTGATGCGATGCGGAATGCCGATCAGTTCCATATCGGCGAACATGACGCCGGGCCGCTCGCCACGGTCGTCCAAGAGGACGTCGATCCCGGCCCCGGACAACTCGGCATACAGTTTTTCCGCGGCCGCGCGCACCGCCGGCGACTTGTCGCTGCCGATCGGACAAATCGCCACCGTGAACGGCGCGATGGCGTCGGGAAATATGATGCCGCGCGCATCATGTCCCTGCTCGATGGCGGCACCCACGATGCGCGTCACGCCGATGCCGTAGCAGCCCATCACCATCAATTGCGGCTTGCCGGTTTCGTCGAGGTAGCTGGCCTTCATCGCTTCTGAGTATTTGGTGCCGAGGTAGAACACGTGTCCGACCTCGATGCCGCGCTGGATCGCAAGGGACCCCAGGCCGTCTGGCGAGGGGTCGCCGGCCTGCACGTTGCGAATGTCGGCGACAAGTTCGGGCTCCGGCAGGTCGCGGGCCCAGTTGACCCCGGTGAGGTGGTGATCCCACTGGTTGGCGCCGATGACGAAATCGCTCATGTTGGCCACTGTCCGGTCGGCAACCACGCGCACCGGCTTCCGCGTCGCCCGCGGTCCCAGATAGCCCGGCTTGATGCCGAAGTGCTCGATGATTTCCGGCACGGTGGCAAAGCGAAAGCCGCCCTTGAGGCCGTCTATCTTGCCGGCCTTGATCTCGTTCAGATCATGATCACCGCGCAGCAGCAACAGCCAGACCTGCAAATTGTTTGAAGCGCCTGCCGTGTCGCGGTCTTCGGTGGCCAGCACCAGCGACTTCACAGTGCGCGCCAGCGGCAGCCCGAGCAGAGAAGCTACTTCGGCGCAGGTGGCGGCGCCCGGCGTGGGGGCGAGCTGCATTGGCTGGGTCGGCGCGGGGCGCGTGGCGACAAGCGGTAGCGCCTCGGCCAGTTCGATATTGGCGGCGTAGTCCGACTGCGGGCAAAACACCAGCGCGTCTTCGCCGGTATCGGCGATGACCTGGAACTCGTGCGAACGCGAACCTCCGATTGCGCCGGTATCGGCAGCCACGGCGCGATAGGTCAGGCCGAAACGGTCGAAAATCCGCTTGTAGGCTTCGAACATGAGGTCGTAGCTCTTTTCGGCCCCGGCGGCGTCACGATCGAAGGAGTAAGCGTCCTTCATGGTGAACTCGCGGCCGCGCATCACGCCGAAGCGCGGTCGCCGTTCGTCGCGGAACTTGGTCTGGATGTGATAGAAGTTGCGCGGCAGTTGCCGATAACTGCGCAGTTCCTGGCGCGCTATATCGGTGATCACTTCCTCACTGGTGGGCTGGATGATGAAGTTGCGGTCATGCCGGTCCTTGACGCGCATGAGCTCCGGACCCATGCTCGAAAAGCGTCCGGTTTCCTGCCATAGCTCCGCGGGTTGCACCACCGGCATCAATAGCTCGATGGCGCCGGCGCGTTCCATTTCGCAGCGGATGATGGCTTCCACCTTGCGGATGACCCTGAGGCCCAAGGGCATGTAGGAATAGATGCCGGCGGCCGCACGCTTGATCATGCCGGCGCGGATCATCAGTTTGTGGCTGGCGACCTCGGCGTCGTTGGGGGCCTCCTTGATGGTGGCGATGAAGAACCTGGATGCACGCATGCTGGGTGTATTCCCCTCGGGAAGGTTTGAAAACGCACGGCGAATCCACAGCTGCGGGAAGGGTCTTTTCAAGTGGTTGAATTGACAACACACTTGGCCCGGCTGCCCGCATGGGCAGGACTTGTTCAGCGTTTTCTTACGTCTATAATGGGGTTAATTTTAAGGGATCAGCGGGTAAATTCATGCTCGACCGTGACGGCTACCGCCCGAACGTCGGCATCATCATCGTCAACCATCGGAACGAGGTCTTCTGGGGCAAGCGGGTACGCGAACATTCCTGGCAATTTCCGCAGGGCGGCATCAAGTATGGTGAAACGCCGGAACAGGCCATGTACCGCGAGCTCCATGAGGAAACCGGCCTCAAAGCCGAGCATGTGCGTGTTCTCGGGCGCACGCGCGAATGGTTGCGCTATGAGGTGCCGCGTGAGTGGATCAGACGCGATTTTCGCGGCAATTATCGCGGCCAGAAACAGATCTGGTTTCTGCTGCGCTTGATTGGGCGTGACTGCGACGTGCGCTTGCGCGCCTGCGACCATCCCGAGTTCGATGCCTGGCGTTGGCATGATTACTGGATACCCCTGGACACGGTGATCGAGTTCAAGCGCGCCGTCTATGACCAGGCCTTGAACGAGCTTTCGCGCCTGTTGTTCGAACGCAAGGGCGACAGCGTGCGTTTTCTGCGGCAAAGGGTGCGCCAGGCGCACGATGGATCAAGCCCTTTGGCGGCGCCCGAGTCGGAGGCTGTGCAAGGCCAGGATGAGCAGGATGCCGCGTCCGGAGGGGCGGCCGCCGCGGATTGACGCAGGCTATCCCGTCGATTGACACAAACAATTGGCGATGGCTGCAGCAATCGCTATCATTCCGCAAGTGCAAGAGGGGTCCGCCCGGAAATCCGCCGGACGCTTCAGGCGCGAAGATGCTTCGCAAACGGCATCTTGGATGAAACCCAAGTGCGAAATTTTTCCACCTGTGATTTGATCGGAGATTGATATGGCAGCACTCAAAGGCTCGCAAACCGAGCAAAACCTTAAAGATGCGTTCGCAGGCGAGTCGCAGGCGAACCGGCGCTACCTGTACTTCGCAAACAAGGCCGATGTCGAAGGCCAGACCGAAGTCGCCAATCTGTTTCGCAACACCGCCGAAGGCGAGACCGGGCATGCGCACGGGCACCTGGAATACCTCGAAGCGGTGGGCGATCCTGCCACCGGCTTGCCGATCGGTTCTTCGCGCAACAACCTGAAGGCCGCGGTCGCCGGCGAAACGCACGAATACACCGACATGTATCCGGGCATGGCCAAGACCGCTCGCACCGAGGGTTTTGACGAGATTGCCGACTGGTTCGAAACCCTGGCCAAGGCCGAGCGTTCGCACGCCAATCGTTATCAAAAGGCGCTTGATTCGCTGGTCGATTGATGGTTATTCCGGACATGCTGCGCATGCCGGAATAACTGCTCGGATTCAAGGGGCGCTGTTGCGCCCCTTTATCTTCGCGGCTCGCTTTGCTTCGCTTGCGCGGCTTGGCCTGCCGCTTTTCTTTCATTTTTTCGTTTGTTTATCGTTCTTCCATGACTATGCGTGAAGGCAATCTCGAGGCACCCACCCGGCATCCGCTGGATTGGAAGAATCCCGAGTTTTATGATCAGGCGGCGCTATTCCACGAGATGGAGCGGGTGTTTGATATCTGCCATGGCTGTCGTCGCTGTGTAAGTCTGTGCGGATCGTTCCCGACTTTGTTCGACCTGGTCGACGCCAGCGCGACCATGGAAGTCGATGGCGTGGCCAAGGAGGACTACTGGAAAGTGGTCGACCAGTGTTACCTCTGCGATGTTTGCTATGTGGCCAAGTGCCCCTATGTGCCTCCGCATCCGTGGAACCTCGATTTTCCGCACCTGATGCTGCGCGCCAAGGCGGTCAAGCATGAGCAGGGCTTGAACGGGATTCGTGACCGCGTTCTGTCTTCCACCGATACTCTGGGCATGTTTGCCGGCATTCCGATCGTCACACAGACGGTTAACGCGGTGAACAAGACGCGGCTGGCACGTGAAGTGATGGAAATGACCCTGGGGGTCGACGAGAAAGCCTGGGTGCCCGAGTACGCGAGCAAGAAATTTCGCTCCGGGCCCAAGAAGGGCGGCGACGTTGCAGTCAGGAACGGCGAGCGCACACCCGGCAAGGTGGCGATTTTCTCGACCTGCTACATCAACTACAACGAGCCCGGCATTGGTCACGATCTGGTGGCCTTGCTGGAGCACAACGGCATCGCCTGGACCTTGGCCGAGAAAGAAGCCTGTTGCGGCATGCCCAAGCTTGAACTGGGGGATCTCAAGGCGGTCGAGGCGCTCAAGAACAAGAACATTCCGCCACTTCTGAAATTAGCGCGCGAGGGTTACGCTATCGTCACGCCGATTCCTTCATGCACCTTGATGTTCAAGCAGGAATTGCCGCTGATGTTTCCGGATGACGCGGACGTCAAGGCGGTCGCCGATGCGATGTTCGACCCGTTCGAGTATTTCATCCTGCGCAATCGCGACGGCCTGCTCAAGACTGATTTCAAGAAGCCGCTGGGCAATGTTTCATACCATATTCCTTGCCACTCGCGGGTGCAGAACGTCGGTCGCAAAACCGCTGAGACACTGCAACTCGTGCCTGGCACCACGGTCAATGCTGTGGAACGCTGCTCCGGCCACTCGGGCACCTGGGGTGTGAAAAAGGAATTTCACCAGGCTGCGATGAAGATCGGCAAGCCGGTGTTCAAGGCAATGGCCGGCACCGTCGATGCAAAACCCGATTTCATCAGCTCCGACTGCCAGCTAGCCGGGCATCACATCGAACAGGGCATGCGCGAAAACGGCCTGGCTGAAGTGCGCATGGAACATCCGCTTTCGTTGCTGCGCATCGCCTACGGAATTTGACGCCATTAAGGAAACACTGAACATGCCACGCCTTACTCACACCAGCCTGATGACGCTCGAAGCCTATTCGAAAGCGCGCCCTGATTTCCGCTCGCGAGTGATTGCGCACAAAAAAGTGCGCAGTGTCGCGCTGGGCGACCACATGACGCTGATTTTCGAAGATGAATTGACGGTGCGCTACCAGGTGCAGGAAATGCTGCGGATCGAGCGGATTTTCGAGGAAGCCGGCATTCATGATGAGCTCGAAACATACAACCCAATGATCCCTGACGGCTCGAACTTCAAAGCCACGATGCTCATCGAGTACGAAAGCGTTCCTGAACGTCAACGCGCGCTGGCCAAACTCAAGGGTGTGGAGCGGCGCATGTTTGTCGAAGTGGAAGGGCAGGCGCGCGTCTATGCGATCGCCGACGAGGATCTTGAGCGTGAAAATGGCGAGAAGACAGCGGCAGTGCATTTCCTGCGCTTTGAGTTGGCGGCTCAAATGGTGTCGGCGCTCAAGAGCGGCGCACAGATGAAGATCGGTTGTGATCATCCTGAGTACCTGGCGCAGAAAAATGAACTCGAACCCGAGGTGCTTGCGTCTTTGGTCAGCGACCTTGCATAGCCGGCGGTCGCGGTCGCGATCCGTCTGGCGGTCAAGGCGTACGGGTCTGGCCACGGCGCTTTTGGTGATGCTCGGGTTGCCGGCAACGCTTTGCGCGCAATCCAATCTGCCGGTTCCCAGAAGCGAGGAAGGGTCGATCGTCGATAAGCAGGTGGTGATGCCTGCGTATCCGCAGTCGGCGGCATTGCTGCGTTTTCCGACCGATTGGACCAGCCATGCCGTGCTGGTGGACCCACGCACTCTGGCAATCGGCGACGACGGCGTGGTGCGTTATGTGCTGGTGGTGCGCAGCCCGAGTGGGGCCGAGAGCGTGAGTTTCGAGGGCTTGCGCTGTACCACTGGTGAGCGGCAGACCTATGCCTATGGCCGGAAGTCCGGCGACGGCGGGACTTGGTCTGCCGCGCGAAATCCGGCGTGGACAGTGATTGCCGATCGCGGCATCAACCGCTATTACTTCGAGTTCTGGCGGGATGTGTTTTGCGACGGCAAGCAGGTTGAGCCCAGGCGCACGATTCTTGAAAATCTCAAACGCGGTGGACGCGAACGCCAGGGCGGCATCCCGAGCGATTAGCGTTCGGTGCCGGCTGCAACAGGGGTGCCGGCAAGTTTGTTCGTGCGTACGCGTATGCCTGATGCGATCAGTCGCGCGGATACAATCGAAGCATGTCATTACCGCTTCACGCCGCGCTTGCGGTCAAATTGCTTTGCTGGCTGCTCGCACTGGCGGTGTTCTTTCGATTGCTTGCGCGCTACTCGGGATTCACCGGTCCGCAGCGCCGCAGATTGCTCGGTGCCATGGTGCTGGGCGCTCTGGCTGGGTCTAAGGTGGTATACGCGCTGACCTATCCCGCATTTTTTGTGGCACCGCAGGATCTCGTTGGCGATCGTGCACTTGCCTGGCTGAGTGGTGATTCGATCGTTGGCGCACTCCTTGGTGGGCGCCTGGCGCTTTGGCTGGCGGATCGCCCGCAAGGTGGTGGGCGCGAAGCCGACGGACTGGTGGTTCCCGTGACCGCGGC
>JBEIFV010000072.1:0-28179 GCA_040382235.1 Burkholderiales bacterium | reverse complement strand
GGCCATGGCCAAGAGCGCCGGCCTGATGGTGACCGTCAGCATGGTGTTCGGCGATTTGGGCGGGCTGGTTTCGCTGGGCCAGGACCTGATCGGACTCAAGTTCTCGCGCCAACATGAGAGCGAGGCCGATGCCGAGGGTTTGAAGGCACTGGTGGCGGCCGGCATCGCCCCGGCCGGCATGCGCGACTTTTTCCGCAAGATGGGCGAGAAGGAAAGCCTGAATCTCGGATGGCTGTCGTCACACCCGGCCAGCGAGGATCGTTTCGCGGCGCTTGATCGTGCGTTGCAGGCGCTGCCGGCCACGGCCTTGCGAGCCGCACCCCTGGCCTACGACTATGCCGCGATCAAGGCGGCGCTGCCGGCCACGCCGAAACCGCCGGCGCCGGCTACGGAGAGGAAATGAACGAACCCACGACTGACAACGCGCCGCTCTTCGCCTTTCGCGACCCGGCCTATCGCCCGCTGGGCGCCAATCTGGGCGAGATACGCGCAAATATCGACCGGCTGGATGATGCCATCGTCGCGCTCATCGCGGAGCGTGCGATGTACGTCAAGGACGCGGCGCGCTTCAAACGCGATGCGCACCAGGTGGCGGCACCGGCGCGTCAGGCCCAGGTATTCAAGCGGGTGCGCCAGCTTGCACAAAAACACGATCGCGGCTTCGAGCCTCTGGCCGATGTGGTCGAAACCACCTACCGCGCGATGGTGAGCGCATTCATCGTCACCGAACAAGACTACTTCAATCACATGATTCCCGTGGGAGACGCCAAATGAAATCCGTGCTTCGACTCGCCATGCAAGCGCTGTTGACGACTGTGGCAGCCGCTGCCGGCGGCAGCGCCATGGCCCAGGATTATCCGAGCCGCCCGCTGCGCATGATCGTGCCCTTCGGCGCAGGCTCGACACCGGACGTCTTCGCGCGCATCGTGGCGGAAAAGGCCAGTCAGGGCCTGAAGCAGGCGATCGTGATCGAGAACCGCGTCGGTGCCGGCGGCACCCTGGGCACCGACGTGATCGCCAAGGCCGCGCCCGACGGCTATACCTTCGGTGTCTCGATCACCGGGCCGCTGGTCAACAACACGGTGCTGTTCAAGTCCCTGCCCTATGACCCGTTCAAGGACCTGGCGCCGATCACTTTTGGCGTGCACCAGCCCAACGTGATCGCGGTGGCGCCTTCGCTTAACGTCAACAACATGCAGGAGCTGTTTGCGCTGCTGAAGAAAAACCCGGGCAAGTACAACTACGCCTCGATCGGCGCCGGCAGCCTGTCGCACCTGTCGATGGAGCTGATCAAGGCCAAGACCGGCACCTTCATCGTGCACATTCCCTATGCCTCTTCACCGGCGGCGGTGACCAGCGTGATCGCCGGCGACACCCAGATCGCGTCGCTGGCGCCACTGGCGATCATGCCGCAGGTGCAGGCCGGCCGGCTCAAGGCACTGGCGATCTCGACGCCGCAACGCTCGCCGCTGTTGCCCAACATCCCGACCTTCCGCGAAGCCGGCATTCTGGATGTGGAAGCCACCGCCTGGATCGGCATGGTCGCGCCGGCCAAAACACCGCCTGCGATCATCGAGCGCCTCAACCGCGAATTCACCACGGCCATGCAGGACCCGGCCGTAGCCGAAAAGCTGCGGGCGCAATACATGGACCCGCGCCCCAACTCGCCGGCCGAATTCGCAGCCTTCATGCAGGAGGAGCTGAAGCGCTGGGGCCCGGTGATCCGACGCAGCGGCGCGACGGTGGATTGAGACGCGGCGCACCACAATGAGCACGCAGATCAGCGCATGAACCGGCCGACGCCGCCCAATCCGAAAAAACTATTGCTGACCAAATGGACCGCAGTGGCGCCGGTCAACAAGGAAAAGCATTTCCTGGTGACCAAACTACTCGAACCCATGTTGCCCGGCGGCAACATCACGCATGTCGAGCTCGAAGCCGTGATCTCGAAGCGGGTCAGCACCCTGGCTTGGCGTGACCTGACCGATACCAGGCTCTGGCGGCGCGGGTGGGTTTGAGCAGGGTCAGCGCCAGACGATCGCGTGGCGAGTTGTAAGCGGGTTCAGACGCTCGTGGATCTGTGCTTCAAGATGCGCTCGCTGCGCCGCGGGCAGCCCTTCGAGGGTGACCATGATGAGGCTGCCATGCACCGGATCGGCCCCCACTTCCACCGCGGCCTCGCCCATCGCCGGCAGCAGGTCGGCCAGCATGCGCCGCACCACCCGCTGCGCCGCCGCCCAGCGCAGCGTCGGCTTGAACACCTTGCCCACCGCGGTCAAGGGAATCGCATCGATGAACACCACTTCCACCGGCACTGCCGCGCGTTCCGGTGTGCGCTCGCGCACGAAGCCCAGCAACTCGTTGGCCTCGATCGCGGCACCCGGTTTCAACTGCACGAACGCCAGCGGCAGTTCGCCGGCGTAGGCATCGGGCTGGCCGACCACCGCCGCCAGCGCCACGGCGGGGTGCCGAAAGAACACCTCCTCGATCGCCATCGGGTCGATGTTGTGGCCGCCGCGAATGATCAGATCTTTGGCACGACCGGTGATCCACAAATAGCCATCTTCATCGAGCCGCCCGAGATCGCCTGAATTGACCCAACCTGCCTCGACGAAGGCGCCACGATTGTGGGTTTCGCTCACGTATCCCGCGAACACGCCGGGGCCTGCCATCGCGACCACGCCGATCTGGTTGACCGCGCAGTCCCCCTGGTAGCGGCCGTCGCTATCGATCTTCACGATGCGCACCCGGCTATAGGGCACCGCATGGCCCACCGAGCCCAGGCGCAGCGGCCGGTCGAGATAGCTGATGGTGTGCACGCTGGACGTCTCGGTCATGCCGTAGACCTCCAGCACCGGCACCTGGAACTGCGCCTCGTAAGCCTTGCACACCGCCACCGGGATCGCCGAGCCGCCGCCTGACACGCGGGCGATGGAAGATACGTCGGCGTCGCCCACCGGCACACCCAAAGCCGCGGCCAGCACCGTTGGCACCCCGCCCAGCACTTCCGGCTGGTAGCGCTCGACCAGGCGCCATACATTGCGCACCGCGGCCGGTTCTCGCCAGCCCTTGGGGCTCACCACCACGGCGGTGCCACCGGCGGCGAACACCGCCAGCCCCTGGGTCAAGGCGCCGCCGACATGAAACAGCGGCAGCCCGAACAGCATGGTGCGGCCAGGGCCGGAACGCAACATCAAGCCCACCGCCCAGGCCTGGTAGACCTGGTTGCCGTGGCTGTGGCGCACCAGCTTGGGCGTGCCTGTGGTGCCACCGGTGTGGAAATAGGCCGCGGTGTCATTAGCTTGAATAGCGCGCGCGCTGATCAGGTGATCCGCGGGACACGCGTCGGCCAGGGTATCGAAGTCGTGAACGCCGGCAGGCAGCTCGCCGCCGCTTCGCACCACGACGATCGCCTTGAGGTTCGGCAACTGATGGCGAATGGCCTGCACCTTGTCCCAGATATCCGAACCTGGCGCCGGCCCCAGCGTCACCAGCACCTTGGTGTTTGCCGCACGCAGAATCTCGGCGATCTGAGCCGGCTCGAGCAGGGGATTGACCGGGTTGGCGATCCCTGCCGCCTCGGCCCCGAACAGGGTGAAAAAGCTGTGAGGCAACAACGGCAAGAGGAAGCTCACCACATCATTGGGCCCAACCCCCAGACCGCCCAGAAAGTTGGCGGTCTGCGTGATGCGCCCGATGAACTGCGCATACGAAACCGTAGCCGCGGTTTCGTCAGGGTCGGCATTGGGCAAACACAGCAATGCAGCGGCGTTCGGGTTGAATGCCGCGCCCAGGCGAATCGCCGCATAGGTACTGCGCGCGGCGACGCGCTCGGCGAACGGTATGGCTTCAAAAGCCTTCAGCGCGTCCGCGGAGCCGAGATCCGGCCAATGCGCACCGAGCAGCCGGTCGAGTAATAGTGCTTGTTTCACCGGCAGCGCCGAATGACGGACGGGACAGAACCTTCCTGCACCGCCGTACACGCGCTGATCAGCGCAATCCGCTCAATGGCCGCCATGAAAGGCTCGGGCGCTACTGCTGCCAGGCTTCCGCCAAGGTACGCAACTGGAAACGCCCATCATCGCGAAACAACCAGGTTTCGGTAAATTCAAGCCGACCGCGATTGAACATGCGCGACGCCGGGCGCGGGTAGGGGGCGCCGCGGCGCACGCTGTCGACTGCACTACGCACGGTTTCAGGGTCGCCGTTGTCGCGCAACACGCGCGCATTGACCACGTTTCCAGAGGTATCCAGGGTCACGCTCATCACGATGACCGAGCGCAGCAGATTCGGCGGTGCGCCCGTGAAGATCTGCTCGAGTGAGGCTTGATGCAGGTGGTTGGCGAAGTCTCGCTTGTATTCTTCAACGCTGCGTGCGCCCGAGTTGGCAGCGGTGGCGGGGGCCGGGGCAGGTACCGGTGCAGGCGCGGCCGGCGGCGCCGGGGCCGAAGGGGCCGGTGCGGGAGCAGGTTCCGGCTGGGCCGGAGGCCGCCGTTGCGCGCAGCCCAGTGCTGTCAGCATGCCCGCAAACAACAAAGCCGATAGAGTGATGTGACTACTATTCATCGAACGCCTTCCACGATTTGCAATTCCGCCTTTCTTGTTGGTCGCGTCGGTTGCCGCGAACAACTTGCGCCTGGCGGCCCAATGTGAAAACATCCGCCCGCGGCCCCACGAGAAGTTAGCGTAGTCGGCGCGCGACTACAAGTCGCAACGCAACACACAATTCCTGCAAGGACCAGATCAATGCTCGACCCGACAATCCATGCTGCCTATCGCGACGACGGCGTAGCCTGCCTGCGCGGCATCATCCCCCCCGAATGGATCACGCGCCTGCGCGAAGGTGTTGCCGAAAACATGGAGGCGCCGGGCCCGTTCGCCAAACGCTACACCCCTGATGGCCAGCCCGGACTCTTCTTCGGCGACTACTGCAACTGGGAACGCATCCCGGCCTACCGCGACTTCTTTTTCAACTCCCCGCTGAAGCATGTGGCCGCCGAGTTGATGGGCTCGCCCAAGGTGAACCTGTATCACGAACATGTGCTGGTCAAGGAACCGGGCACACGCGAGAAGACCCCATGGCATCACGATCAGCCCTATTACCCGATTGATGGTGAACACATCGTCAGCTTCTGGATCCCGCTGGACCCGGTCGAGCAGCGCACCTGCCCGGAATACATCGCCGGCTCGCATCGCTGGGGCCGCTGGTTCCGGCCGGCGCGCTTCGCCGACCAGCAAGCCCACACCACTGCGACCGACGGGCGCTTTGAATCGATCCCGGACTTTGAAGCTGAACGCGCACAACACCGGATCTTGTCGTGGCAGCTTGAGGCGGGGGATTGCATTGCCTTCCATGGTCTGACCGTGCACGGCGCGCCGGAAAACCTGTCAGCACACCGGCGCCGCGCATTCTCCGCCCGTTTCACCGGAGAGGACGCCCGCTTTGTGTTGCGCGAAGGCTTCATGTCACCGCCGCCGCCGGAGATGGGTGGGCCACAGCCCGGCGCGGTGATGGATTCGAAGACGTTTCCTGTGCTGCTGGCCTGACGCGGCTGGCGCCGCCGGGGGCGCCTGCGGTTTTCCGCTGTCGTTTCAGGTCACGCCCGCTTCACGCAGGAGCATCGCCTTTGGGCAACAGTTGCCAGGTCGAATTGGCTACCGCCAGCAAGCTGCCCTGCGCATCAGTCAGGCGTGTTTCGAGATAGTTGATCGACTTGCCTTTCTTGAGAAACCGCCCTTCGGCGCGCAGGCGACCGATTCGAGCCGGCCGCAGAAACTGGGTTTTCATCTCCAGGGTCATCCCAGGCCCGATGACTCTTTGCAGCAGATGTCCCATCGAAATATCGAGCACGGTGGCGATCACGCCGCCATGCACGGTGCCTTGCGGATTGAACATGAAATCAAGCGCATCGAATTCAACCACGCAAGTATCGGCATCGGGATAGCTGACCTCTAGGCCAAGCAGTCGGGCCAGAAAGAAACACCCGAATACCTGCTGGTGCCCGGCAATCGCCTGCTCAAAGGCGTGGCGCGCGGCGCTTTCGTCGATTTTTCCGTTCATGGAGCTTTTCCGATTGTGGCCCGTGCGTGATCTCGACTGTAGAACCGGCAGCGGCTCTCTTCTACACCAAGGTACAGCTTGAATTTCATCCACGCATGCACCTGGCCAGCAGTCCGCCTTGCCGCGATTTACTTGAAGCCTTGTTGACTTGCTTTGCACCGGAGGGGCCCAAACCCGGGGTCAGCGGCCAGTGTAATCAATGCCACTCCAAGCGCGGGCTCAGCCGCTCCGGTCACCCGCGTGCTTGCCGCGGCGCCCGGCCACATCGTGGCAGTCGAGCATACCTGCAAAATCACCGAGAGCTTGCCCAATGGGCTGGTGTTCAGTGCGTGAATGGCAGGCTTGGGCGGTGGCGCTTTCGCCCACGATTCGCTGTACCCCACAACGACTTGATTGCAGCAATCGAACCCTCAACCCAGTGTGTAGCCGGCCTGTGCGAGCAACGCGCCCGAGCCTTATGCGATCAACGCAGCGATGCGTTGATCTTGTCGAGTGCAGCCTTGCCGGGGCACAGCACCTGCTCGTTCAACGTGCTGAGCGGCACATCGACCGTATTGGCATAGACGTGCAGGTCTTCAGGTTCCGGATCCACAAACAGGAGCCCGGTCACCACTTCGCCACGGGCCTGGTGTTCCTGCAGGAAGTTCATCGCACTGATGCGGTTGTTGGGGTCATAGTCGGCGTGCAGCTTGCGCAGGCGCAGCACCGAACCGTCGTGCTGCACCACTTCCTGCAGCGTGCCGGGCGCGTAATCGGTGGTGATCTCCTCGCGCTTGGGCATGAAGTCGATGCGGTTGACCGCTTCGTTGTGCTCACGCACGTAATCGTAACTCTTGGTCGAACCCGGATGGTTGTTGAAGGCCACGCAGGGCGAAACCACATCGATGAAGGCCGCGCCCTGGTGCGCGATGGCCGCTTCGATCAAGGGCACCAGTTGCGCCTTGTCGCCGGAAAAGCTGCGCGCCACGAAGGTCGCGCCCAGTTGCAGGGCCAGGCCCACCATATCGACCGGCGAATCGTTGTTGATGGCACCGCGCTTGGCCTTGGAGCCCTTGTCGGCGGTGGCCGAGAACTGGCCCTTGGTCAGGCCGTAGACGCCGTTGTTCATGACGATGTAGACCATGTTGACGCCGCGCCGCATCGAATGGGCGAACTGGCCCAGGCCGATAGAGGCGGAATCGCCGTCGCCGGAAACACCCATGTAGATCAGGTCGCGATTGGCCAGGTTGGCGCCGGTCAAAACCGAGGGCATGCGGCCGTGCACGGTGTTGAAACCGTGCGACTGGCCGAGAAAATAGGTCGGAGTCTTCGACGAACAGCCGATGCCCGACAGCTTGGCCACCCGATGCGGTTCGATGTCCAGGTTGAAGGCGGCCTGGATGATCGCCGCCGAAATCGAATCATGGCCGCAACCGGCGCACAGGGTCGACACCGGCCCTTCGTAGTCGCGCCGGGTGAAACCGCGCTTGTTGACGGCTAAGGTCGGGTGGTGCAGCTTGGGCTTGGTCAGGTACGTCATGTTCTCTCCGTCGGGGTACGGTTGCGCCGCGCCTAAGGCGCTTCGGTATGAAGATGGGGCGCCTACTGTGCGACCTTCTTGATCGGCGTGACGTTCAAAAACGCCACGTGCTCGGAAATCGCCGCGATGATGAAACGTGCGGTGATTGGCGTGCCGTCGTAATGCAGAACCGGTACCACGCGCGCGGAATCGAGGTCGCCTTCGTTGATCAGCATCGAACGAAACTGGGCGTCGCGATTCTGCTCGACCACGAAAACCTGGTCGTGCGAGGCGATGAACTCCATTACGCTCGAATGGAAGGGGAAGCCGCGCACCCGCATGGCGTCCAGCGGCCGGCCCTGGGCTTCGAGCGCGTCGAGCGCCTCGGTCATCGCAGGACTTGTCGAGCCGAAGTAAATGACGCCCTGCCTGGATGGCCGCGCGGCAGGGCGCGCCACCGGATGCGGCACCAGGTCACGGGCGGTCTCCCACTTGCGCTCCAGGCGCTGCATGTTGTCCACATACACCGGACCTTCTTCGCTATAGCGGGCGTAACGGTCCTTGGTGGTTCCGCGGGTAAAGTAGGCACCGCGCTTGGGATGGGTTCCGGGATAAGTGCGGTAGGGGATGCCGTCACCGTCGACATCGAGATAGCGGCCGAAATCGCGGCCGGCTTCGAGTTCCTCGGCGGTCATGACCTTGCCATGGTCATATTTGCGGTTGTCGTCCCAGGTCAAGGGTTCGCACAGGCGCGTGTTCATGCCGATGTCAAGATCGGTCATGAGGAAAATCGGAGTTTGCAGGCGGTCGGCGAGGTCGAGCGCGGTGGCGGCGAAGTCGAAGCACTCCTTGGGGTCCTCGGGAAACAGCAGCGGGTGCTTGGTATCACCGTTGGACGCATAAGCGCACGACAACAGGTCGGCCTGCTGGGTGCGG
This sequence comes from Burkholderiales bacterium, assembly GCA_040382235.1. GTDB lineage: Bacteria > Pseudomonadota > Gammaproteobacteria > Burkholderiales > JAEUOS01 > JAEUOS01. The sequence goes on along the minus strand of JBEIFV010000072.1, from coordinate 19,684 downwards.
GTGGGCATGCCGGTCGAGGGGCCGCCGCGCTGCACGTTGATGATGGTGGCCGGAATCTCGGCGAAGTAGGCCAGGCCGATGAACTCGGTCATCAGCGAAATGCCGGGACCCGAGGTAGCGGTGAAGGCGCGCGCGCCGTTCCAGCCGGCACCGATGACCATGCCGATGGATGCCAACTCATCTTCCGCCTGCACGATGGCGAAACGATTCTTGCCGGTCTCGGCATCGACACGGAATTTGCGGCAATGCTTCTCGAAGGCTTCGGCCACCGAGGAAGAAGGCGTGATCGGGTACCAGGCGCAAACCGTGGCACCACCATACACCGCGCCCAATGCCGCGGCGTTGTTGCCTTCGATGAAAATGCGCTTGCCCACGTTGTCGGCGCGCTTGACCTTCAAACCGATGCCGGCGCAATCGAGATTGGCGATGGCGTAGTCACGCCCCATCTGCAGCGCATGCAGATTGGGCTTCAGGAGCGCTTCCTTGCCGCGATACTGCTCACCGATCAGTTGGCCGATCGCGTCGGCTTCCATGTCCAGCAGCGCCGACAAGGCGCCCACGTAGATGATGTTCTTGAACAGCTGGCGCTGGCGCACATTCGAGTAGGCCTCGTTGGTGATCTGCGTCAGGGGCATGCCCAGCACGTTGATGTCTTCGCGGAACTTCGACTTCGGCATCGGTCGCGTGCTGTCGTAGAACAGATAGCCGCCAGGTTCGATTTCCTTGACGTCCGCGTCCCAGGTTTGCGGGTTCATCGCCACCATCAGGTCGCATCCGCCGCGCCGGCCGAGGTAACCCTTCTCGCTCACCCGCACTTCGTACCAGGTCGGCAGACCCTGGATATTCGAAGGAAAGATGTTGCGCGGCGACACCGGCACCCCCATGCGCAGGATGGAGCGCGCGAACAGTTCGTTGGCCGAGGCTGAGCCGGAGCCGTTGACGTTGGCGAACTTGATGACGAAATCGTTGACTGCGGAGATTTTTTTCATGGCGGCCATGGATCCTTAAGCGGCTCGCTTGAGGGGTTGCGGCGGGATGGCTCGATCGCGGCAGCCGGGTCCCGCCTTGGTGGTATCGAGCAGAAACTTCTGCATGTCCCAGGCACCGGTCGGGCAGCGCTCGGCACACAGGCCGCAGTGCAGGCAGACGTCCTCGTCCTTGGCCATGATGCGCCCGGTCTTGAGGCCACGGCCGATGTACAGGTCCTGCGCCAGGTTGAGCGCGGGTGCCGTCAGGCGGCCGCGCAGTTCGGTTTCCTCGCCATCGGCGGTGAAGGTGATGCAATCCATCGGACAGATATCCACGCAGGCGTCGCACTCGATGCACTGACCGGCGGAAAACACGGTCTGCACATCGCAATTGAGGCAACGCTGCGCCTCCTTCCAGGCCATCTGCGGGTCGAAGCCCAGCTCGACCTCGACCTTGATGTTCTTGAGCGCGATGTTGATATCCTTCAAGGGGACCTTGTAGCGAATGTCGTTCGACACATCGTTGTCGTAACTCCATTCGTGGATGCCCATCTTCTGGCTCATCAGGTTGGTCATCGGCGGCGGCCGTATGGCGACGTCCTCACCGCTCAAGAAACGGTCGATCGAAACCGCAGCCTCGTGGCCGTGCGCCACCGCCCAGATGATGTTCTTCGGGCCGAAGGCCGCATCGCCACCGAAAAACACCTTCGGAATGCTCGACTGCATTGTGACCTGATCGACCACCGGCATGCCCCATTTGTCGAATTCCAGACCGATGTCGCGCTCCATCCACGGGAACGCATTCTCTTGCCCCACCGCGACCAGCACGTCATCACACTCGAAATGCTGATCGGGTTCGCCGGAAGCCACCAGTGAGCGGCGACCGCGCTCGTCATACACCGCCTTGACTTTCTCGAACACCATGCCGGTAAGGCGGCCGTTGTCGTGCTTGAACTCCTTGGGCACCAGGTAATTGATGATGGGGATGCCTTCGTGAATCGCGTCTTCTTTCTCCCACGGACTGGCCTTCATTTCGTCGAAGCCGGAGCGCACGATCACCTTGACATCCTCGCCGCCCAGACGGCGCGAGGAACGGCAGCAATCCATGGCGGTATTGCCGCCACCCAACACGATCACGCGGCGGCCGATCTTGTCGATGTGCTCGAATGACACGCTCGACAGCCAGTCGATGCCGATGTGGATGTTCTTCGCCGCCTCTTTGCGGCCCGGCAGATCGAGGTCGCGGCCGCGCGGCGCACCGGACCCGACGAACACAGCGTCGTAGCCCTGCCCCAGCAAATCCTTGAGGCTGTCGATGCGCACACCGGAACGAAAGTCGACGCCCATGTCAAGGATGTAGCCGGTTTCCTCATCGATAACCGACTCGGGCAGGCGGAACTTCGGGATCTGGCTGCGGATGAAACCACCAGCCTTTTTCTCGCCGTCAAAAATCGTGATTTCATAACCCAGCGGCGCCAGGTCGCGCGCCACAGTGAGCGAGGCCGGGCCGGCACCGACACAGGCGATGCGCTTGCCGTTCTTTTTCTCGGGCACACGGGGCATGCGGTGCGACACATCATCCTTGTAGTCGGCGGCGACGCGCTTCAAGCGACAGATCGCCACGGGTTCCTTGGATTCACCGTCTTCGACGCGGCTACGGCGACAGGCCGGTTCGCATGGCCGGTCGCAGGTGCGTCCAAGCACGCCCGGGAAGACGTTTGACTGCCAGTTGACCATGTAGGCATCGGAATAGCGACCGTCGGCGATCAGGCGGATGTATTCGGGAACAGGCGTGTGGGCAGGGCATGCCCATTGGCAATCGACGACTTTATGGAAGTAGTCGGGGTGGCCAATATCGGTCGGCTTCAACGTGAAATTCCTCCTGTTACAACGCACCGCGATGGAGCGTCGTTTGTCTCTTGGGAACGCTACGCGCCATTGTATACAAAGCCGCCACGCGATTGGGGGGCAAGTGCGGGCAAAAGTGCGAGTTCTTGCGCCCGCCACCAGACGATTTGACTGCGGATTGACAAGAATTTGCATAGCCGTGATGGCAGTGCGGATATGCGCGCCCGCCGCGCGATTTCTCAACCAACGCACGAGTACGCCGCAGGGTTACAGTCCAGCTGATCGCCGCGCCATCTTGCGAGCTCGTCAGCGACAGCGCAGCACTTTCGCCCGCCGTCCGCATGCCCGGGACAGGACGCTTCGGCACCGGGCCCGTGCCCAACATTTTCAACGCCGTTGTGCGGCGCCCGTTGCCCTGACGATTGCGCGCGATTCCGCTGCCACTTCGCGCGGCCGCCCGCAGGCACGGCCGCGATGGTAGATTCGCACCCTCGACAACAAATTCAAGAGAATCAGGCATGCAAAGCTACGACGTCACCGAATGGGGCAAACCACTGCAAAAGGCGATCCGGGAGACACCTGCGCCGCAGGGAACCGAAGTACTGGTCAAGCTCAAGTATTGCGGCGTATGCCACAGCGACGTGCATATTCGCGACGGCTATTTCGACATGGGTGGCGGCAAGAAATTCCACATGAGCGACCGCGGCATGAAGCCGCCGATCACCATGGGCCACGAGCCTTATGGCACGGTGCTGTCCGCCGGACCCGATGCCGGCACGGTGCCGGTCGGTCAGGATCGGCTGGTGTTTCCATGGACCGGCTGCGGTACTTGCGCCCGTTGTCTCGAGGGGCGCGACAACCTGTGCCCGACACCGCAGTACATCGGTATCCAGCGCTCTGGCGGCTACGCCGATCATCTGCTGGTGCCGCATCCGCGCTATCTGGTCGATGCCACCGGCGTCGAGCCCTGCTATGCACCTATCCTCGCCTGCTCAGGTCTCACCACCTATAGCGCAGTCAACAAGTTGAAACCGTTCACCGCCAACGACTGGATTGTGGTGATGGGCGCCGGTGGCCTGGGTCTGATGGCGGTGGCGATGCTGAAGGCAATGGGCCATGAGCGCGTCGTCTGCTGCGATATCGATCCCTCCAAGTTCGCAGCCGCGCGTGCAGCGGGCGCCGCCGAGACTTTCAATGCGGCCGACGCCGATACCCCGGCCAGGCTGCAGGCATTGGGCGGCGTGTATGGTGCGGTGGATCTGGTGGGTGCCACGCAGACGGCGCAGCTGGCGATGGGCGCACTGCGCAAGGGCGGCCGCTACATCATCGTCGGCCTGTACGGCGGCGAAATCGCCTTGTCGATGGTGGGAACAGTCCAGCGCGCACTTACCGTTCAGGGGTCGTACGTCGGCAATGTGCAGGAACTGCGCGAGGTGGTGGCGCTTGCGCAATCCGGCAAGCTCAAGCCGATCCCGGTATCGACTTGCCCGATGAGCGACATCTCGGGCACCCTCGACAGGCTCAAGGCTGGCACAGTGATCGGCCGCGTCGTTGCGAAAATGGATTGACCCGGCACCAAGCCACACCACATCACCACAACCCGGAAGCTCATGGCAAACCCCACTCGCGGCACGCGCGGCATGGCCGTCGCCCCGCATTCCCTGGCATCACAATCCGCGCTCGCTGTGTTGCGCGAAGGCGGCAACGCGGTCGAAGCGATGATCGCCGCCACCGCCACCATCGCGGTGGTCTATCCGCACATGAACGGCATCGGCGGCGACAGCTTCTGGCTGATGCGCACCAAAGACGGCGGCGTGATCGGCATTGATGCCTGCGGCGCCGCCGCCGCCGGCGTGGCGCGCGGCGACTATGCCGGCAAGAGCGCCATTCCGTTTCGCGGCGCAAGCGCGGCCATCACGGTGGCAGCCACCATGTCGGGCTGGCATGCGGCGCATATCCATTCGGTGGAAAAACTGGGCGGCCGCCTGCCGCTTGCGCGACTGTTGGAAGACGCGATTCATTATGCGAAAGCGGGCATTCCGACCACTTATTCGCAGCACATGAACACCAGCAAGAAGCTGGCTGAACTCAAGGATATTCACGGTTTCGCCGAAACCTTCCTGATCGAAGGTAGCGTGCCGGCCACCGGCGCGCTGTTCAAGCAGCCGCGCATGGGCGCGACGCTGGAGCAACTGGCGCGCGCGGGCCTTGACGATTACTACAAGGGCGATCTGGCGCGCGCGATTGCGGGCGACCTGCAAGCGGCGCAAAGCCCGGTCACCTTGGCCGATCTTGAGGCGCATCGCGCGTTGATGCGCACGCCACTGGAACTCAAGCATTCGCTGGGGCGCATCTACAACATGCCACCACCGACGCAAGGCCTGATTTCACTGCTGATTCTGGGGCAGATGGACCGCCTCGGGATCGAACGCTTCGATCACTTGAGCGCCGACTACGTGCATGCGGCGGTGGAAGCCACCAAGCGCGCCTTCCTGATCCGCGACAAGTACATCACCGATCCGGAAGTCATGCGGAAGAACGGCGCACCCGACCCGCAGTCGCTGTTGACCGCCGCCAAACTGGACACCGAGGTGGCACGGATCGACATGCAAAAGGCAGCACCGTGGGGCGCAGGCAAAGGGCCGGCGGACACCATCTGGATGGGCGTGATCGATGGCCAGGGCAATGCCGTGTCCTTGATCCAGTCGATTTATCACGAGTTCGGTTCCGGTGTGGTCCTCAAGAAGACCGGCATCAACTGGCAGAACCGCGGCGCCTCGTTTTCGCTCGACCCGAAACATATCAATACGCTGGAACCCGGCAAGAAGCCCTTCCACACACTCAATCCCGCCCTCGCGCTGTTGGACGATGGCCGTGTCATGGTGTATGGCAACATGGGCGGGGATGGCCAGCCGCAAAGCCAGTCGGCGGTATTCACCCGCGCCATGGTGTACGGCATGAACCCGCAGGATGCGATTGCCGCACCGCGCTGGTTGCTCGGCCGTACCTGGGGCCAGACCTCCGACACCCTCAAGCTCGAAGGACGCTTTCCGGGAGCGACTGTGGAGGAACTCAGGCGCCGCGGCCATGATGTGGAGATGTATCCGGACTTTGACGAAACCCTGGGCCACGCCGGTTGCGTGATTCGTCACCCGAACGGCAATTTCGAGGGCGGCTTCGACCCGCGTTCCGACGGTGGCGTTGCCGCGTTCTAGCCGTAAGCGAACCGGCGTCGGCTTGGCGTCCCGCGCACAGGGCAAGCGGGTGCGAATAGCGGGAGCCCGCACATGCTGAGCGTACGCATCGACAAATGGCTCTGGGCCGCGCGCTTTTTCAAGACCCGCACACTGGCCACCGCCGCTGTCGATGCCGGGCATGCGCGCCTGATGGATGAACGGGTCAAGCCGGCCAAGGAAATCCGCCCCGGAGATGTGTTGCGCATCCGCACCGCCGGCGGTGAATACACGGTGACGGTGCGCCTCTTGGCCGTGCAACGCGGCAGCGCTGCCATCGCGCAGACGCTGTTCGAGGAAAGTGCGGAAAGCCGCGAAGCACGGGCACGCGAAAGCGAAAAGCGCCGCCGCTTTGCCGAACCTGCGGACGCGATCGTCGCACGCCCCACCAAGAAGGACCGGCGTCAACTCGATCGCTTTCGTCGCGGATAATGCGCCCTCATTGAAGACAGGGCCGCACTTTTTGAATGCGAAACCATTGGAGACCGGAATGACCCGCTTACTGATCGCACTTCTGGCCGGCGCCGTTGGCACAAGTCTCGCGCAGGCGCAGCCCTACCCGAACAAACCGGTGCGCATCCTGGTGCCCTTCGTCGCTGGGGGCACCAGCGACATCGTTGCCCGAGCGGCAGCCCAGAAACTGACCGAAGCAGGTTACTCCATGCTGGTGGAAAACCGCCCTGGCGCGAATGGATCGATCGCAGCGGAAGCCGTGGCGAAATCGCCGCCCGACGGCTACACCATCATGGTCGGCTCGATCGGCACCTTCGCCATCAACATGAGCCTGTACAAGAACCCGAAGCACGACTCGCAGAAGGACCTGGAGCCGATCACCATCGCGGTACGCACGCCCAACGTGCTGATCACCGCACCGGGCTTCGCGCCCAACAGCGTCAAGGAACTGATCGAGTTTGCACGCAAGAACCCGGGCAAGATCTCCTATGGCTCCTCGGGCTCGGGTTCATCCGACCACCTGTCGGCTGAGCTCTTCAAGTTGCAGACCAAGACGTTCGGCGTGCACATCCCTTATCGTGGCGGTGCAGCCGCGCAAACCGACATCATGGCCGGCGTGATCGAAGCCTCGTTCCAGAATTTCGGCACCGTTGTGCCCTACATTCGTGCCGGCAAGATGAAGGCCCTGGCAGTGACTTCAGCTCAACGCATGCCGCAGTTTGCCAATGTACCGACCATGATCGAATCGGGCCTGGCGGGTTTCGATGTCACTTCATGGCAGGCATTTGCCGCGCCGAAAGGCACGCCCAGGGACATCATCAACAAACTGCAGGCCGACCTGGCGCGCGGCTTTCGCGCCGCCGACCTGACGCAGCGCTTCACCGATCAGGGATTCGAGATCGTGGTGGGCACGCCCGAACAGGCCAGCGCTTTCTTCAAGGACGAGATCGAACGTTGGGCCAGGGTGGTCAAGGCCTCGGGCGCGCAGGTCGACTGAGCCCAAGGCCGACCGGGCCGAAACTGCAGCCAGCGCGCCTTTCAGACCGTCAAGCCGCCCGATACCTCGATCACGGCGCCATTGATGTAGCTCGCATCGTCACTGGCCAGGAACGCGTAACCGCTGGCGATCTCCTCGGGCTTGCCCAGGCGGCCGAGCGCAACCCGACCTTCAATTTGCTTGAGCACATTCTCGGGAATGGTCTTCAGGATCGAAGTGGCGATGAAACCGGGCGCCACTGCGTTGACGCGGATGCCTTTGGGGCCGAGTTCGCGAAACCAGGTCTTGGTAAACCCGATCACACCAAACTTCGTGGCGGAGTAATTGGTCTGGCCGAAGTTGCCGTAGATGCCGACCACCGACGAGGCATTGAGGATGACCCCGCTGCCTTGAGCGATCATGGTTTCGACCACCGCCTGCGAGCAGTTGAACACACCCTTGAGATTGACATCGATCACCGCATCGAACTCGACCTCGGTCATCTTCACCAGGCGCGCATCCTTGGTGATGCCGGCGTTGTTGACCAGCACATCGATGCGCCCGAATTTGTCCTTCACGCCCGCCACCAGCGCATCGACGCTCGCGCGTTGGGTCACGTCGACGATGGCACCGAACGCCGCGCCGGTTTGGGCGACAGCCAAGTCGATCTGCTCGCGCCGCAGGTCGGCGATCACGACTTGCGCACCTTCTTCGACAAACCGTTTGGCTGTGGCATGCCCAATGCCGTTGGCCGCGCCGGTGATGATGGCCACTTTGTTCTTGAGCCGCATTTGTTCTCCGATTCGCAAAAAACCGCGCGACTCTAGCACATCGTGGGCACGATTGCTGCGTTGCAATATCGGGCTGCCGGATCGAGGGGCTGGGCCAAACCAAGGCCCTGGGTAGGTGTTAGCGGGCCGTTGGTGCCACTGCATCGGCGAACGCCATCACCTCATCAAGAGTGCCCGCAAAGTCGGATAGCCCATGGTCGCTTCCCTGGATGACCTTATGGCGGGCGCCGGGGAAGGCGGCCACCATCTCACGCCAGTCGAGCACCTCGTCGCCGGTTGCCGCCACCAGAAAGTAAAGTTCCGGCTGCGTGATGGCCTCCACATGCAGCGCGCGCAATTCATCCAGGTAGGAGGCGTGAAACTCGAAACTGCTGGCCGCATCGTGATAAGCGGTTTGCGTGCCGACGTGACGCCCGAGCTTTTCATGGGCACGCATGGCCGGGTTGAGCAGCACAGCGCGACAACCCAGCCGCTCAGCGAGCCAAGTGGCATAAAAGCCGCCCAGGGAGCTGCCGAGCAAGGTCAGGTGGCGGGCATCCATGGTTTGCGTCATAGCCAGAACCGCGGCAATCGCCTTTGCCGGTTGTTCCGATAACTGCGGGCAGAGGTATTCGCTGGCACGACCCTGCGCCTGCATTCGCGCTCCTATCAGGCGCGCCTTGAACGATTGCGGCGATGAACGAAACCCATGCAGATAGACAATCACGCCAGGCCCTCGAGGATCTTGCGATGTACATCGCCAAAACCTCCATTGCTCATGACCAGCACATGGTCGCCTGCACGCGCCGCACGCACCACCGCGCCTGCCAGCCGGTCTATGTCCGCATGGGCCGCGGCCTTGTCACCAAGTGGTGCCAGTGCAGCTGACAGGTCCCAGCCAAGGGCATCCTTGCCGGCGGCGGCACCGTAGCCAAACACCAGATCAGCTTCCGCCAGACTTCCCGCCAGCGCGGCTTTCATGGTGCCGAGTTTCATGGTGTTGGAACGCGGTTCAAGTACCGCGAGAATGCGCGCCTGCCCGACCCTGGCGCGCAAGCCGGCGATGGTGCTTGCGATAGCTGTTGGATGGTGCGCAAAATCGTCGTAGACCGTGACGTCCCGCACCTGTCCGCGCACCTCCATGCGGCGCTTGACGCTGCGAAAGCCGCGCAAGGCGGCCACCGCCTGGGCCGGATCGACCCCGGCGTGGTGCGCAGCCGCGATTGCCGCAAGCGCATTCAGGCGGTTATGCTCACCCAGCAGATCCCAATGCACCCTCCCGTACGAACGCCCGGCAAACGCAACCTCGAAAGAACCATCCACTGCCGCTGTTCCAGATTGCCAGCCCTCGGGACTGGCGAAGTACGCAACTTCACTCCAGCAACCGCGCTCAATCACGCGCGTCAAACTGGCCTCGCCGGCATTCACCACAAGCCTGCCGCGACGCGGCACCGTACGTATCAAATGGTGAAATTGCGTCTCGATCGCAGCAAGATCAGCGAAGATGTCAGCATGATCAAATTCAAGATTATTGAGTACCGCAGTTCTTGGGCTGTAATGCACGAACTTGCTGCGTTTGTCGAAAAACGCCGTATCGTACTCATCGGCTTCGATTACGAAGCAGGACGAATCGGCCGCGGCACGCGCCGACACACCAAAAATTCTCCGGAATCCCGCCTATCAGAAACCCGGGCGCGCGCCCGGCTGCCTCGAGAATCCAGGCCAGCATCGAGGCCGTGGTGGTCTTGCCATGCGTTCCAGCCACTGCAAGGACATGATGCCTGGCCAGAACCTGCGAGCCGACCCACTGCGGCCCCGAGATATACGCCAGGCCACGATCAAGAATTTCTTCCATCAACGGGTTGCCGCGCGACACCACGTTGCCGATCACAAACAGGTCGGGTTGAAGCAACACCTGGTCTGGCGCGAATCCGGGAATCAATTCGATGCCGAGCGCTTCGAGCTGCGTGCTCATGGGTGGATAGACGTTGGCGTCACAGCCGGTGACGCGCATGCCCGCGGCACGCGCCAGTGCCGCAACGCCTCCCATGAAGGTGCCGCAGATGCCGAGTATATGAATGTGCATGCGCGGATTTTATCCGAGCCACCCGCTGGCACACGGTAGAATCCCAGCATGGCAAAACGTCCTAAAGGCGTGTCACACGTGCGCCGCGCCATCGCAGCGCAAGCCGCGCGCATGATCGCCGAAGATGGCCTGGCCGACTTCGGCACCGCCAAACGCAAGGCAGCGCGGCACCTCGGCTACGCTGAAAGTGATGGTCTGCCCGACAATCAGGAAATAGAGCAGGAATTGCGTGCCTACCAGGCGCTGTATCAAAATGCGGAGCAGCGAGAGCGCCTGTTAGACATGCGCCGGGTGGCACTTGAGGTCATGGGCGAGTTGACGGTGCATCAACCCTATTTGGCTGGAGGGGTGTGGAGCGGCACCGCCTCACGCGCCAGCGCGATCGATATCGATTTGTTTACCGATGAATCGAAGTCACTTCAGTTGTGGCTCCTCAACCGCGGCGTGGCCTACTCGACCGCCGAGCGGCCTCATTTCATCAAGGCTTTGCAAGCACGTATCCCGGTGCTGGAGTTCGACTGGCATGATTACCGTGTGCGACTTTCAGTGTTCGCCGAGACCGACGCGCGCCATGCCTTGAAGGCGGGCGTGGCGGGCCAGGGCGACCGTGGCACTGCGGCTCAGGTGGGCGCGCTTGTACAGGCTGCGCAGGGTGAGGCCACGCTTAATGGTTTCCTTGCAGCGATTCGTTGACAGCCTTGCCGCAAACCAAACAGCGGTCTGGCGCATTGCGGGTGGAGGCAAACCTGCGCCTTGCACCAAAAGCTGCGCGGGGCGCGCGTTTTTGCCCGCTTTCACACTCACACCTTCACTTATTCGGGGCACATGTTCGATGAACTGGTGGAGAAAGAACTTCCCACTCCTGCTCGCAGGTTTGGCCGCAATGGCCGTCGGCGCCTGGTTCGGCTGGGCGCGCATCCAGGCCGAAACGCCTGCGTCCCTGGAGCCCCTCTGGGCCGCAAAGTTGACCGATTTGCGCGGCAACCCGGTACAGATGGCATCGCTGCGCGGAAAACCGCTGATCGTCAATTTCTGGGCAACCTGGTGTGGCCCATGCAAGGAAGAAATGCCCGATTTTCAACGCCTGGCTACCGGAGAATTCGCTGATCAAATAAAAATTGTCGGCATCGGCATTGATAATTCTGCCAATATGCGTTCTTTTGCTGAGAAAATGGGGATTACGTATACCTTGCTTGAAGGCGGAGCCGAGTCTCTGGATATGCTCAAGTCACTCGGCAACACGGTCGGCGGCTTACCCTTCACCCTAGCGATCGATGCGAACGGCAAATCCGTGATGATTCGACTGGGGCGTGTCAGTTATGAAGATTTGAAGGCTGCCACCCAAGCCGCGCTCAAGACGTGAAATTCGGTTAACATTCGTTAATAGCCTCTCATTTTCAAGGCAGAGGTTTCTCGAGGCGCGCGAGCACTATTCTGCACAGGACTGTCGACCGCCCCGACCTGTACCCTTCGGCCACGATCAAGCAATGACGAAGAGCGAACATTGATGGATTTTAGAGGGTAGATAGATGGATTTAAGAAAACTTAAAACCTTGATCGAGCTCGTTGAGAGTTCAGGGATCAGCGAACTCGAAGTCACTGAGGGTGAGGAAAAGGTCCGCATCGTCAAGTCCCCCGCGACGCCACCTTCCCAAGCCTACATGTTTGGCCCGCAAACACCTCCAGTCGCAGCGCCGGCGCGCGCACCGGACATCGCAGCAGCGCCCGTCGAGCCGCCCGGTTTTCCGGTCAAGGCCCCGATGGTTGGCACCTTCTATCGTTCCGGCACTCCCGGCGCCAAGGCTTACGTGGATATCGGTAGCCAGATCAAGGAAGGCGATGTGCTGTGCATCATCGAGGCGATGAAGCTGATGAACGAAATACAGGCGGAAAGAGGTGGCGTGATCCGCGAGGTGTTGGTCGAGAATGGTCAGCCGGTGGAATACGGGCAAAGTCTGTTCATCATCGATTGAGCGGATCGACCAAGGGGAACTTCGATGTTTGGCAAGATTCTGATCGCCAATCGCGGCGAAATCGCGTTGCGCATCCAGCGCGCCTGTCGCGAGATGGGCATTCGCACGGTCGTTGCGCATTCAGAGGCCGATGCACAGGCAAAGTATGTGAAGTTGGCTGATGAATCGGTGTGCATCGGTCCGGCGCCGAGCCCGCAAAGCTACCTGAACATGGCGGCGATCATCAGCGCGGCTGAAGTTACCGATGCCGAAGCGATTCATCCCGGGTACGGGTTTCTGAGCGAAAACGCGGATTTTGCCGAGCGCGTTGAAAAAAGCGGCTTCACGTTCATCGGGCCGCGTGCCGAAACCATTCGCCTGATGGGCGACAAGGTCTCGGCAAAGCAGGCGATGATCAAGACCGGTGTGCCCACCGTGCCAGGCTCGGCCGGCGCGTTGCCGGATGACCCCAGGGAAATCGTAAAAATCGCGCGCGAGATCAAATACCCGGTCATCATCAAGGCATCGGGGGGCGGCGGCGGGCGCGGCATGCGCGTGGTCAATACCGAAGCCGCCCTGATCAACGCGGTCAACATGACTCGCAGCGAAGCGCAAGCCGCATTCGGCAACCCGACGGTATACATGGAGAAGTTTCTCGAGAACCCGCGTCACATCGAGATCCAGGTTCTGGCAGACGAATTCCGCAACGCCGTCTGGCTTGGCGAGCGCGACTGTTCAATGCAAAGGCGCCACCAGAAAATCATCGAAGAAGCGCCTGCACCGGGAATTGCGCGGCGCCTGATCGATCGCATCGGCGAACGTTGTGCGGATGCATGCCGCAAGATCGGCTATCGCGGTGCCGGCACCTTTGAATTCCTGTTCGAGGATGGCGAATTCTATTTCATCGAAATGAATACGCGCATCCAGGTCGAGCATCCGGTGACCGAAATGATCACCGGAATCGACCTGGTGCAGCAACAAATCAAGGTGGCCGCCGGCGAACGGCTGGCGTTTCGCCAGCGCGATGTCCAGCTCAAGGGCCACGCCATCGAGTGCCGGATCAATGCCGAGGATCCTTTCAATTTCACGCCCTCGCCGGGACGGATCACCTCCTACCACCCGCCGGGTGGTCCCGGTGTGCGAGTCGATTCGCATGCCTACGGCAATTACTTCGTACCGCCCAACTATGATTCCATGATCGGCAAGGTCATCACCTACGGCAGTGATCGCGCGCAAGCCCTGGCGCGCATGCGTATCGCCTTGTCCGAAATGATCGTCGAGGGCATTCAGACCAACCTGCCCCTGCACAGGCAGCTGATGGACGATACCCACTTCATCGCCGGCGGTACCAGCATCCACTATCTCGAAAAGAAGCTGGCCGGACTGAAGAATGCCTGAGTCTGACCCACACCCCTGTGCAGGTACACGCTCTTGTGCAAGGCGCTAGTCGCGGCGCGGCGCCTTCAAAGGCCCCCACGGCAGCAACACCCGACTGACCGGACACTGCGCTCCCATGCCTTGGCTTGAATTGCGCTGCATGTGTGACCAAGGCGTCGCCGAGTCCATGAGCGACGCCTTGACGGCGCACGGCGCACTCGCGGTGAGCGTCGAAGACGCCGACGCGGGCAGCGGGCATGAGCGCCCGATTTTTGGTGAGCCCGGCAGCGCTGCCGGGCAGATCTGGCAACGCAATCGCGTAGTCGCCCTGCTGGACGCAGGCTGCGATGCCGCGTCGCTGCTGGCCGCGGCGGCGGGGGATTGCGGCCTGTCAACACCGGCATTCGAATTGCGGGAGGTGGCGGACCAGGACTGGGTGCGCCAGACCCAGTCGCAGTTCGAACCGATCCGCATTTCGCCGCGCCTGTGGATTGTTCCCACCTGGCATGCGGTCCCGGACCCGGGCGCACTGGTGATTCGCCTAGATCCAGGTCTTGCGTTTGGCACCGGCAGCCACCCCACAACGCGCTTGTGCCTTCAATGGCTGGATGGGCAGGCACTGGCCGATCGCGCGGTACTGGACTATGGCTGCGGCTCGGGCATCCTGGCGATCGCCGCCGCGCGCCTGGGAGCGCGCGCGGTGTGCGCAACCGACATCGACCCGCAGGCACTGATTGCGGCACGCGACAATGCCCAAGCCAATGCCTGCGTGATTGAGGTCGTGGCGGTCGACGACTGTGCGGCGCTGAAGTGCGATATCGTGATCGCCAATATCCTGACCAATCCCTTGAAGGTGCTCGCGCCCGCCCTTGTCGGTCATCTCGCGGCGGGCGGGCAGCTGACCCTTTCTGGTATTCTCGAATCGCAGGAAGAGGAGGTCATCGCAGCCTATGCGCCGCTCGTCGCGCTCAAAACCTGCGGTCGCGAGGACGGTTGGACCTGCCTGACCGGGGTGGTGGCCGGCTGATTGACGGCGCTTGCCGTGCTGCGGCGACCGATTGATCGTCCAGCGGTCACGCGCCGGGGGCGGCGAGAAGCTCTTCGTTTGAGTGGGAACACACTGTAAATGACCATGTTGACGCGCTGCGCCGCGTGCCACACCGCATTTCGCATCACCACCGATCAATTGGTGTCGCGCCAGGGCATGGTGCGCTGCGGAAAGTGCGGCGCGGTGTTCAACGCGCTTGACCGTTTGCTGCCACATTCGGCAGCCGCGAACGCGTCCGAACAGTCCGGCAACACGAATACGCTGACCGCGACCGACGAGGTTTCAGGTTCGTATGATTTGTTCGGTGCGCCGACGCCGCCCGGACACGAGGCATCCGCCGCGGTTCCCGGGTCCGATGAGCGCACCCCACATTCGGTGCTGTTGCAACCGGCCGCCGCGGCGCCTGGCTTTGCCTGGTGGAGCCTGGCCGGTGCGGTGCTGGCGATCGCCGCGCTGGCAGCCCAGGGGGTCTGGTTCTATCGTGACCGACTCGCCGTGCTGTACCCGCAAACCAAGCCCCTGCTGGAAGCTGCCTGCGCGGAGCTTGACTGCAGGATCGCGCCGCCGGTGGACGCGCAAGCAATCAGCATCGAGTCTTCCGACTTGCAGGCTGATCCGGCGAACAGCGGCCTGTTGATACTTTCCGCAGTGCTGCGCAACCGCGCCGCATTCGCACAGAGCCTGCCAATGCTTGAGATCACCCTGACCGACGCGCTGGACATGCCCTTGTCCAGGCGCGTCCTCAAGGCACCGGACTACACGCCCGGAAATTCGACAGCCGGCATCGACGCCGGCAGCGAGCTGCAACTACGGATACTTGTCGACCCCGGCCAACTCAAGGCAAACGGCTATCGCTTGTACGCCTTTTATCCCTGAAGCGGCACGTACAATACAGGGCTTGACGCCAGCGCATGCGTCTCACCGGCACGCAAGCGCGGCGGCGGCAGCCACCAGTAAAGGGAAATTCATGTCTGTATTGATTTGCGGGTCGATGGCCTTCGACAACATCATGGTCTTCGAAGGTCGCTTCAAGGATCACATCCTGCCCGATCAGGTGCACATCCTGAACGTCGCCTTCCTGGTGCCGGAGATGCGCCGTGAATTCGGCGGCTGCGCCGGCAATATCGCCTACAACATGAAGATGCTGGCCGGACGGCCGGAGGATGAACCGTTGATAATGGCTGCGGCAGGGGTGGATTCGGATCCCTATTTCGATCGCCTGAAGGCGCTTGGCCTTTCCACGCGCCACATCGCGGTGGTTCCGGAAACCTTCACCGCCCAAGCCTTCATCACCACCGACCTGGACGACAACCAGATCACCGCGTTTCATCCAGGCGCGATGAACTTTTCGCAGGTCAATCACGTCAAAGATGCTGATGATGTAAAACTCGGCATCGTGGCGCCGGATGGCCGTGACGGCATGCTGATGCACGCACGCGAATTCGCCGAAGCCGGACTGCCTTTCATATTCGATCCCGGACAGGGTCTTCCGATGTTCGGGGGCGATGAGTTGATGGATTTCATCGGCCTGGCGGATTATGTGGCGGTCAATGATTACGAGGCCAAGCTGATTCAGGAGAAAACCGGCAACACCATCGAAGCGCTGGCGAAACGCGTCAAGGGTTTTGTGGTGACGCGTGGCGCCGAAGGCTCGTTCATTTATGCCGGCGGTCAACGCCAGGACATCCCAAGCGTTAAAGCGCTAGCTGTCGTCGATCCCACCGGTTGTGGTGACGCCTATCGCGCCGGTCTGCTGTACGGTATTGCCAACGGCTTGCCATGGGTCGAGACCGGACGGCTGGCAAGCATCATGGGAAGCATCAAAATCGCCCAGCGCGGCGCGCAAAACCATCGCATGGGCAGGGCTGAAATCGGCGATTTGTACGCACAGTCTTTCGGATCGCGCCTTTGGTGAGGCCTGTCCGCAACGCACACCCGGAGAGGTCGGCATGAACATTCCTTTGTCAATCATATCGCGCAAGACCGTGGCGCTGGCCTTGCTTGCCGCCGCCATGAGCATGGCGGGTTGCGCCGGCAGGTCGAGTTCGGGCAGCGTTTACACGCCGGGCCAGGCGCAGCGCGAGCAAACCGTACGCATGGGCGTGGTTGAAAGCGTGCGTCAGGTCACCATCGAACCCCAGCAAAGTGGCATCGGCGCGGCAACCGGCGGCATCGTCGGCGGCGTAGCCGGTGCAAACGTCGGCGGTGGTCGAGGAGCGATCATCGGCACGGTGCTCGGCGCAGTTGCCGGCGGCCTCGCCGGACAGGCGGCGGAAGGATCGTTCACGCGCAAAGCGGGCCTGGAGATCACGGTCAAGCTGGACAACGGCGAACTGCGCGCAATCACCCAGGAGGCTGACGAAACTTTCCGCCCGGGTGAGCGCGTGCGGCTGCTGTCCGGCACCGGCCCGACGCGCGTCACGCGGTAGGCGCTCTTTCAAGACTGGGTCACCGTCCTTACGGCCCCCGGGTCAACGCTAACGGGGGTCGGCGTACGCTATCGCATCGCGCCCGGCTCAGAGGCGCGCCAGCATGCCCAGCGCGGGTGTCTGGGCACGCTCCAGAATCACCATGCCGATCTGCAGCAATACAAGCAAGGCCAATGGAGAAAGATCGAATC
The DNA here is from genome assembly GCA_040382235.1 of Burkholderiales bacterium. Taxonomy (GTDB): domain Bacteria; phylum Pseudomonadota; class Gammaproteobacteria; order Burkholderiales; family JAEUOS01; genus JAEUOS01. The sequence goes on along the minus strand of JBEIFV010000072.1, from coordinate 2,353 downwards.
CGCCGACCATCGGCAGGCGCCGCCGAATCGGCTTGAGCCACGGATTGACCACGGCCTCCAGAATGTCACCCACCGGTGAGTCGGCACGCAGCCACGAGAAAACCGCATACACCACAATACAGGCAATGGCCACCGTCAGTATCGCGCCCAGAAATCCGAAACCGCTCGCTGCCAGCCAGGGCACGACGGCACCGCGCAAGATCGACAGCCGCATCGACAGCACGTCGAACAGCAGGCCGTGCAGCAATTCGAACAGGTAAGCAGCCGCCAGGCACGCCCAATCGTAACCACCTCTGCCAGGCAGGACACGCCGCAGCGGCTTCACCGCCCAGTCGGTTACGGCGCATATGAACTGGCCGACCGGATTGCGAAACGGCGCGCGCACTGCCTGCATCTGGAAACGCAGCAACGCCGCAGGCACGAGCACCCAGTACAGCGCGCGCAATACGATGGAAAGAATGTCGTCGACCACCTTGATATCCGTTCAAAAATAAAAAATCCGCGAGCAAGTTTCCTTGTCTCGCGGATTGTAAGGCCCCGGTCGATAAACCCGTCCGGGGAAACTTCGCAAAGCCTTAAGGGCGGCTTCCGGTAGGGAAGGGCCACGCCGCTGCCGGATTCAGCGCAGGACGCACGCCGGGTGCAGCAGCTACTGACGGCTTGGCGGACGCTACCGGCTTTGCGGCAGGCTTTACTTTAGAGGCCTTCTCTTTCGCAGGCTTCTTGGCGGCCTTTTTCGCCGCTTTTTTGGCAGGCTTTTTGGCGGCCTTTTTCGCCGCCTTCTTCGCCGCTTTCTTCGCAGGCTTCTTGGCCGCGGCTTTCTTCGCCGCAGGCTTCTTAGCCGCTTTCTTGGCCGCCGGCTTTTTCGCCGCCGGTTTCTTTGCTGCAGCCTTTTTCACCGCCGGTTTTTTGGCGGCGGGCTTTTTCGCTGCTGGTTTCTTTGCAGTTGCCATGTTGCTTCTCCTTCATGAAGAGTCAAAAAAACTACCAACTAAAAAACCCGTCTGTACGAGCCCGGATTATTCATCGGCGCAAGCCGCACTTGAAAGTGCTTGCGCTAATGAATGCCGCACTACGGTCATGCGGATTGATCCGCACGACCGCGCCCACAAAGAAAACGCCGGTACGCGCCACGCGCCCGGCGTTTTCTTTGAAGGCGATGTGGTCGCCCGCCCGGCCGGCCCGCCGCACAAGGGCATTCATCCCCTCGTGCACGCCTGCTCCGGCTTGCGCTATCTCCACATCAAAACCGTTTCTATTGTTGCCTTGCATTCAGAACCTGATCCCGCTGTCATGAAGTGTTCGCACAAATTCAATCAATCCCAACTCAACGCGCCGCCGGTTTGATACTCGATGACGCGCGTTTCGAAAAAATTGCGCTCCTTCTTGAGATCGATCATCTCGCTCATCCAAGGAAACGGATTGTCCTCGTTGGCGAACAAGGGATCAATACCGATCTGCTGGCAACGCCGATTGGCGATATAGCGCAAATAGCCCTTGAACATCGGTGCGTTGAGTCCGAGCACGCCGCGCGGCATGGTGTCTTCGGCGTACCGGTATTCAAGCTCGACCGCTTCCTTGAACAGCTCGCGAATCTCGTCGCGAAACAGCGGCGTCCACAGGTGCGGATTCTCCATCTTCAACTGGTTGACCAGGTCGATGCCGAAATTGCAATGCATCGACTCGTCACGCAGTATGTATTGATACTGCTCTGCGGCACCGGTCATCTTGTTCTGGCGGCCCATGGCCAGAATCTGGGTGAATCCCACATAGAAGAAAAGCCCCTCCATCATGCAGGAGAAAACAATCAGGCTCTTCAGGAGTTTCTGGTCGTTCTCCTCGGTCCCGGTCTTGAAATGCGGGTCCGTCAGCGTTTCGATGAACGGTATGAGGAATTGATCCTTCGCGCGAATCGAACCAACCTCGTTGTAGGCATTGAATATCTCGCTTTCCTCGAGCCCGAGCGATTCAACGATGTACTGGTACGCGTGCGTGTGGATCGCCTCCTCGAACGCCTGGCGCAAGAGATACTGGCGGCATTCGGGTGCGGTGATGTGGCGATAAGTGCCAAGCACGATATTGTTGGCCGCGAGACTGTCGGCGGTCACGAAAAAGCCCAGGTTGCGCTTGATGATGCGCCGCTCATCCTCGGTCAGACCTTTCGGGTCCTTCCACAAGGCGATGTCACGGTTCATGTTGATTTCTTGCGGCATCCAGTGGTTCGCACAGGTGGACAGGTACTTCTCCCAGGCCCACTTGTACTTGAACGGCACCAGCTGATTGACATCGGTGCGGCCATTGATGATGCGCTTGTCGGCCACGTTGACGCGCCGCTCGTCGCTGCGGGCAGCAT
>JBEIFV010000071.1:0-28652 GCA_040382235.1 Burkholderiales bacterium | reverse complement strand
GTGGGCGGTGCCGGCATCGCGCACCGTATCGGCCAGTCCGCCGGTACGCCGCACCAGCGGCAGCGTGCCATAGGTGAGGCCGTACATCTGGGTCAGCCCGCAGGGCTCGAAACGCGACGGCACCGCGATCAGGTCGGCGCCGGCGACGATGCGGTGCGCCAGGGCTTCGTTGTAGCCCCGCTCGACCGCAACCTGGCCAGGATGGGCGCGCGCGGCGTCAAGCCATGCCGTTTCCAGGGCGGCGTCGCCACTGCCCAGGAGCGCGCATTGGCCGCTGCCTGCCAACAATACCGGCAGCGCCTGCAGCAGCAGATCGAGGCCCTTTTGCGGCGTCATTCGGCTCACCACGCCCAACAGCGGCCCTTGCGAGTCGGCCGCCAGCCCCAGTTCGGCGCGCAAGGCGTGTTTGCAGGCGGCCTTGCCCTGCATCTGGTCACGGCTGTAGCGGCCCGCCAGATGCAAGTCGGTCTGCGGATTCCACTCGTCGGTGGCGATGCCGTTGAGTATCCCGTCCAGGGCGTCGGCGCGCGAACGCAGCAGGCCCTCCATGCCGAAGCCATGTTCGGCGCTCTGGATTTCGCGCGCGTAGGTCGGGCTCACGGTGGTGATGCGGTCGGCGAAGAAAAGCCCGGCCTTCATGAAGTTGAGCTTGCCGTGAAACTCCAGTCCGTGCATCGAGAAGAAATGCTCCGGCAGTCCGAGCGCGGGGAACACGGTGGCATCGAACTGGCCCTGGTAGCCCAGGTTGTGCACGGTGAACACGCTGCCCGGGCCGGCGCCGCCGCGGGCCCGCAGGTAGGCGCTGGCAAGGCCTGCATGCCAGTCGTGGCTGTGCACGATGTCGGGGCGCCAGGCATCGAGGCCGCCGTCTGCGAAGCGTGCCGCGACCCGTCCCAGCAGGGCGAAGCGTTGTGCATTGTCCGGCCAGTCAAGTCCGTCGGCGTCGACGTAGGGATTGCCGTGGCGTGCGTAGAAGTTCGGGGCATCGATAAGCCAGGCCGGCGTGGTGCCGATGGTGCATGGCAAGAGACCAAGGCCCGCGACTCCCAGCGCGGCGCTTATGTCCTGCCGGGTGCCGCGCGCGGTCGCGGCCTCGGTGAGCGCCGGAAATGCGGGCAGCAGCATGCGCATATCCGCCCCGGCACGGGTGAGCGCCGGCGGCAGCGCGGCATTGACGTCGGCCAGGCCGCCGGTCTTGAGTGCCGGATGGACTTCGGTTGAGACATACAGAACCCGCATCGCGCCGCCTTGCCAGAGGTGCTTATGCGCCTGATCGCTGCACGCGATCGAGCATGTCCTGGGTTACCAGCGCGATGCCTTGTTCGCTGACCAGAAAGCGGCGCGCGTCGTCGGCGGCGTCCTCGCCGATGACCATGCCGGGCGGAATGCGGCAGCCGCGGTCGACGACCACGCGCGACAGGCGTGCGTGCCGGCCGACCTCGACCCCGGGCAGCAGTACCGCCCCATCGATGGCGCAGTAGGAATTGATGCGCACTTTGGAAAACAGCACCGAGCGAGCCACGCGCGAACCCGAAACGATGCAACCGCCGGAGACGATCGAGTCGACCGCGGTGCCGCGCCGGTCGTCGCGGTCGAACACGAATTTGGCCGGGGGCAACTGTTCCTGATGGGTCCAGATCGGCCAGGTCGTGTCGTACATGTCGAGCGCCGGCGTCGGCATGGTGAGATCGATGTTGGCGGCCCAGTAGGCGTCGATGGTGCCGACGTCGCGCCAGTAGGGCTCGGTACCTTCGGCGCCGTCCGGGTTGACGCATGAAAGCGAAAACTGGTGCGCACAGGCCACCCCCATGCGCACCGCCTCGGGAATGATGTCGCGACCGAAATCGTGGCTTGAGGCCGGGTTCCCGATGTCGCGCAGGAGCATGTCGAAAAGAAAGCCGGTGTTGAAGATGTAGATGCCCATGCTGGCCAGCGAGCGCTCGGGCTTGCCCGGCATGGCGGGCGGATCGGCCGGCTTTTCGACGAAATCGACGATCTGGTCGGAAGCATCGACCGCCATCACGCCAAATGCCTGGGCCTCGGCGCGCGCTACCTCGATGCAGCCGACGGTGACTTGCGCGCCGCGATCGACGTGGAACTGCAGCATGCGCGCGTAATCCATCTTGTAGACGTGATCGCCGGCCAGCACCACGATAAAGTCCGACTTGTGATCGCGCACGATGTCGATGTTCTGGTAGACCGCGTCGGCGGTACCGCGATACCAGGATTCATCGTCGGTGCGTTGCTGCGCAGGCAGCAGTTCGATGAATTCATTGGCCTCCCAGCGCTGGAAGCTCCAGCCTCTCTGCAGGTGCCGCAGCAGGCTGTGCGACTTGTATTGGGTGATGACCCCGACGCGCCGGATTCCGGAGTTGATGCAGTTGGAGAGCGCGAAATCGATGATGCGGAATTTTCCGCCGAAATAGACCGCCGGCTTGGCACGCCGCGCCGTCAGGTCTTTCAGGCGGCTGCCGCGGCCGCCGGCCAGCACAAGTGCAACCGCGCGACGCGGCAGTTGCAGCCGGGTGAAATTGCCTTCCTTCATCGTCATGCCTCCAGTGTTCGGTGCCATGTCTGCGCTGACTTGACCGGTGGGTGGCGCCGGCTGCGCGGGCGGGGTGTGCGCTGTGTACGAAGCTGGTCACGACCCGCTTCACAGGTTAGCAGGAACCCGTCGCACACGTGCTCTACGGTCGCGCCGGTGCGGCCGCATCCGGCGCCGGCGTGCGCCGCCCGACGGCGTCGGTGAAGCGGTTCACCAGCCAGTCGAGGGCGCAATAGAAAACACCGGCGGCCAGCGGCGGATTGAGCGTCGCAAGGCCGGTGCCGGGCACGATCGGGCGCCAGCTCCAGTTGCCAAGCGCCGTGCCGTAGAGCTCGAGCAGCAAGGCCAGCATGAACATGATGGCGTACAGGCGGCGCTGCCGACCGAAAAGGATGAACAGGGCGAAGAGCGCGAACAAGGGCACGCTCAGCCAATCCTGGCCGGTCCAAGCCAGGAGCAGCACCATGGGCGCGGCGGCCAATGGCACCAGGAGCGCGACGCGGTCGTCCAGCCGCATGGCCAGGATCAGTCCCAGCAGGTAAAGCAGGGCATGTCCCGGCGGCACGAACAGCGGCACATTGCCGAACTGGTAGTCGTACAAGCCCCATGCCAGCGACGCGACAATTTCACCGAGCCCGGAAATCCACACGCAGGCCAGGAGGCGCCGGCCGAGCGTAGCCGGCAGCTTGATGCACAACACGCCGGTGATGGTCCACACCGCCAGGCTCACAGCCATCTGGCCCGGGAAACCGAAGCTGCGATCAATCCACAAGCCGGCGGCGATCACCACGATCACCAGTGCGGCGAGTGCGCGGGCATGCGGCACCTCAAACTGCGGCGGCACGCGTGTCGAGCCGCGCGGAGGGGGGGCGTAAATTGCCATCGAATGTCGGTGCAAAGCTGCGCAGGATACGCAATCCGTCGCCCGCCATGGCAAGCGCCGCGGCGCCCGCTCCTTAGCGCACGCCAGGAACCTCGTTTTCCGCGCCGCGCGCGAACTCCAGCAGCGCGGCGAACGGCATGGCGTGGCCGTAAAGGAAACCCTGGCCCTTGTTGCAGCCATAGGCGGTCAATGCCAGGGCCTGGGTGAGGGTTTCGATGCCCTCGGCGGTGACCGGCATTTCGAGCCGCGCCGCCAGGTCGAGCACGGCGCGCACCACGGTCTTGCCGCGCCCGGTGTCGATGCTGTGGGTGAAGCTGTGGTCGATCTTCAGCTCATGCACCGGCAGCCGCGACAGCTGCGCCAGCGACGAGTAGCCGGTACCGAAATCGTCGATCGCGAATTCGACCCCGTAATCCGCCAAAAGCCCGACCACGCGTTCGGCGGTATCCACGTCTTCCATCAGCATGCCCTCGGTGACCTCGAAGCGATAGCGCTGCGGCGCCATGCCGGCCTCGCGCAGCAGGACCCCCAGTTCCTTGAACAGCTCGAGATCGCGAAAATCCAGCGCCGAAAGGTTGATGTTGACGCGAAAATTCGCCGCGAGTGTTTCCTGCGCTCCCGCCAGATCGCGCGTCACCTGACCCAGCACCGCGCGGCTGATCGCGCGCGTCAGGCCGGCTTCCTCGGCGATGCCGAGAAAGCTGGCCGGCGCCAGCAGGCCGCGCACCGGATGCAGCCAGCGGATCAGGGCTTCGGCACCGGCCAGCTTTGACTGACCCAGGCGCATGATCGGCTGGTAATGGACGCGCAGTTCGCCGTGCTCGATGGCGTGCCGCAACTCATGCTCGGTCAGGATCTCGCCCAGCGAATCGTGGTCGACGCCGAGACGCCGCCTGGGCGGCCCGCCGCGATCCAGGCGTTTGGCGCGATGGCGCTGTGTATCGGCCTCGCGCAGCAGTGTCTCGACCACGTCGCCATCGCGCGGAAACGCCGCGCTGCCCAGGCAAGCGGTGAGACTGAATTCATGGCCGTCGATCGACAGCGGCGCGGCGATGGAGGCGCAGATCTTGTCCTGCGCGTCGGCCAGCTCCCGTGCGCTGCCGCGAATCATGACCGCGAATTCGTCGCCGGACAGGCGTGCCAGCGCACAATCGGCCGCCAGGCTTGCCTGTACCCGCCGGGCCATGGTGCGCAGCACCAGATCGCCGGCGGCGTGGCCCAGCGCGTCGTTGATCAGCCGAAAACGGTTGAGGTCGAACACGCACACCGTGAAACCTGCATGCGGTGCGCTGCTGATCTGTGCGGCGATACGTTCGATCAGTGCATAGCGGCTCATCAGGCCGGTCAGGCTGTCGCGTTCAGCGACCTCGCGCAGGCGCGCGATCCAGGATTCGCGCCGCACGCGCTGTGCCAGCAGCGCGCCGATCAGCTCGCTCAAACCCGGCAGTTGCGCGTCGAAACGACGCGGGCTGCGATTCAGAAACTGCAGCACCCCGACGCATTGCGTACCGCCCAGCAGAATCGGAAAGGTATAGGCCGTGCGAATGCCCGCGCCGGCAGCGGCGGCGCGTTCGGCGAAGCGCGTGTCTTGCCCGACATTCTCCGCCCAGGTGGCCTGACGGCTGGCGAGGACCGCGCCGACCATGCCATGGCCGGCGCCGACATCGCGACCGCGCATCATGCCCGCCACGGCGTCAAGCGCCGGGTCGGGGCGCGACCAGGCCGCCAGGCAACGCATGCGCTCCCCTCCGGCGCCGGTCAGCCAGCAGGACCCGATGTCCCAGCCCAGGCCGACACAGACGCTTTGCAATACCCATTCGTAGGCCGCCTGCGAATCGACATCCTGCAGCAGCGCTTCGCTCACCTTGAGGGCGATATCGCGGCGCATCGCGTCGCGTCGCGCTTCCGTGGTGTCGATGATCAGGCCATACAGGTCCAGCGCGTTGCCGTCCTGGGTGCTGCGCACCACGATACGCAGCCAGCGCGTCCCCGCAGCCGGCGTTTCGACGGCGATCTCCTCATCGACCTGAGCACCGTTGTCGGCCAGTCGGCGAATGGCGTCGCCGATGCGGTCGCAATCGGCGCTGCTGGCGCAGGCCAGGGCCTGGTCGAGGTGTGCCGTTGCCAGCTCCACGCCCAGGAGCGCGCGCGCCGAGCGCGAAAGCAGGAAACGATCCTGATGGTCGATCTTGAAATGCCCGAACGAGGCGATCGATTCGGATGACGAGAGTTGCTGCTCCAGTGAGCGCAGACTCCTGCTGGTTTGCGCCAGCATGGCTTCAAGGCGATGCGAACGCGCCAGCACCTCGGAAGTTTCGGTGCCGTGTTCGGCTACGTGTCCGGTGATCGGCGGAAAGTCGGTTTGGCTCATCGGGTTCGGGTCTGTCTGCGCCTGGCTTGTCCGGGCGCGCACGGCGCAGCGATGCAAGAAAGCGCTTGAAGTCGGTAGCGCAATTACTTGTAACACATGACTATTGCGGCAAGTATTGAGGAATGCGCCAAAAACCTGCCTGTTATGTGACTTTGTTCACATATGGCAGAAGAATCACGGCCAACTTGGGCGTCGCGACGGCCTTTGGCCTGCCGAACCATGACACGGCTGTGGTTGCGGGTACTTGCGAAAACAAGGGGCGACACTGCTTCGGGTGCCAGCGCCTGCCGCCAGGCAGCCGCTGTTTGCGGTGCTTGTGTCGCGGCGTCGTTCAGCGCTTTCTCTCAAGCGCCACGCTTGCCACTCTCGGCGGGCGGGCGCTGGCCGCCGGCTGACCCTTGCCCATCTGCGCAAGTTTCTGGCGCGCCACGGGTTCGCCTTCGCGTGCGGCCTGGGTATACAACTCGCGGGCCCGCGCAAGATTGCGCGGCACGCCGCGACCGCTTTCATACAGCTCGCCCAGCGAAATCCCGGCGTATGAGTTGCCGCCCTTGGACGAGGCCGTGAAAAGGCGGATCGCCTCGGCATACTCGGTCTCGCCGCCGGCGCCGTCGCGCATCATTTTGCCCAGGCGGTGCTGCGCGTCCCAATGTCCCTGCGCCGCTGCCAGCGAATACCAGTCGACCGCGGCCGGTGCGCTTCTGCCAACACCGGACCCGGTCTCGAACAGCGCGCCCAGCCGCGTCTGTGCCGGCGCGAAGCCCTGCAGGGCTGCCATCTCATAGAGGGTGGCGGCGCGCGCCAGGTCTTTCACCACACCATTCCCCTGCTCGTACATTTCCCCCAGCTGGGTGGCGGCCAGAGGATGCTGGCGTTCAAACGCCAGGTTGAACCAGTGCAATGCCTGTGCCGGTTCGGCCTTGACGCTGTCGCCGCGCAGGTACTGCAGGCCGAGCACATACTGCGCTTCGGTATTGCCGCTTTCCGCGGCGCTCTTGAACTCGCGCATCGCCTCGGCGTGCTGGCGTTTCACCTTGGCCTGCATGCCGCGCAGAAAGGCAGCATCTCCCGGCCTTGATTCAGTGGCTGTCGACGTGGTGGCCGAGGTCGTCGCCGATGCGCTCGCCTGCGCCTGTGCGCCGGCGCAGGCAAGGAGGCATGCCAGGCCTGCGAGGGTGGTCTCAAGCCTCATAGCGGTTCTCGAGAATGCCGACGCCATCGATCTCGATTGCGATCACGCTGCCCGGCTTCATGCTGCCGGCCTTGACCGAGGTGCCGCAGGCGATGATGTCGCCGGCGTCAAGCGTCATGTCGTGAGAGATCAGGCTCACCAGTTGCGCCGGCGAGAAGATCATGTCGGCAACCGGGTAATTCTGCCGCTCCACGCCGTTGAGCAGCGCCTTCACGCGCAACTGCGCCGGGTTGATGCCGGTCGCGATCACCGGGCCGATCGGGCCGAAGGTGTCGAACCCCTTGGAGCGCGTCCATTGCTCGAAGGTTTTGTCCTCGCGCAGAATCTCGACCGCCGTGACATCGTTGACGCAGGTGTAGCCGAAAATGCAATCTTCGGCGCCGGCTTCGCTGACCGCACTGGCGCGTCGGCCGATGACAATCCCCAATTCGGCTTCGAAAATGACCTTGCCATCAAAGTGCGCGGGCTTCCGGATCACCGCGCCGTGCGCGCAAAACGAATTGTTGCTCTTGAGGAAATACAGCGGGTGCGCGGGCAGCGGGTTGCCTTCCTTGGCCGCGCGCTCGTGGAAGTTGTTCCACAGGGCCGGCATCTTGGTCGGCACGCAGGGGGCGAGCAGTTCGATATCGGCCAGCGCCAGGGTCTGGCTCGTTGCCTGGTTGACTCCGAACATCTCGCCTGCATGAACTGTGACGGTCGCGCCTTGCAGCGTGCCAAAGCCGATCGCGCCCGCATGGGTGAAGCGTAGCCAGTGCGCCATCACGCGACCCTGAGCGGAATCTTGAAGTCGACGATCTTCTTCGACCATTCCGCCGGTCCGGTGGTGTGGGCGGAGATGCCGGTCGAATCGACGGCGACTGTCACCGGCATGTCCTTGACATCGAATTCGTAGATCGCTTCCATGCCGAGGTCGGCGAAGCCGACCACCTGGGCACCCTTGATCGCCTTGGCCACCAGGTAAGCGGCGCCGCCCACCGCCATCAGGTAGGCGCTCTTGTGCTTCTTGATCGCCTCGATCGCCAGCGGACCGCGTTCGGCCTTGCCGATCATCGAGATCAGGCCGGTTTGCGAAAGCATCATGTCGGTGAACTTGTCCATGCGGGTGGCAGTGGTGGGGCCGGCCGGACCGACCACTTCGTCACGCACCGGGTCGACCGGGCCGACATAGTAGATCACGCGATTGGTGAAATCGACCGGCAGTTTTTCGCCGCGCGCGAGCATTTCCTGGATTCGCTTGTGGGCGGCATCGCGCCCGGTGAGCATCTTGCCGTTGAGCAGCAGGGTCTCACCGGGTTTCCACGAGGCCACCTCTGCCCGGGTGAGTGCATCGAGATTGACGCGTTTGCTCTTCTCCACGTCCGGCGTCCAGTTGACTTTCGGCCAGTCGGCAAGCGAGGGCGGCTCGAAAACCGCCGGTCCGCTGCCGTCGAGCACGAAATGCACATGGCGCGTGGCCGCACAGTTGGGAATCATCGCCACCGGCTTGGAGGCCGCGTGGGTCGGATACTGCGCGATCTTCACGTCGAGCACTGTTGTGAGCCCGCCCAGGCCTTGTGCGCCGATGCCCAGAGCATTGACTTTCTCATACAACTCGATGCGCAGCTCCTCGAGCTTGTCCCGCGGGCCGCGTGCCAGCAGTTCGTGCATGTCGATCGGCTCCATCAGGATTTCCTTGGCCATCAGCATCGCCTTTTCCGCAGTGCCGCCCACGCCTATGCCCAGCATGCCAGGCGGGCACCAGCCGGCGCCCATGGTGGGCACGGTCTTGAGCACCCAGTCGACCAGGCTGTCTGAGGGGTTCATCATCACGAACTTGGATTTGTTCTCGCTGCCTCCGCCCTTGGCCGCGACGTTGATGTCGATGCTGTTGCCCGGCACCAGCTCCATGTTGATCACCGCCGGCGTGTTGTCGCGCGTGTTCTTGCGCGAGAACTGCGGGTCTTCCAGCACCGAACCGCGCAACAGGTTGTCCGGGTGCAGGTAGCCGCGTCGTACGCCCGCATTGACGGCGTCCGCAATCCCGGTCGAAAAGCCTTCGAAGCGCACATCCATGCCGATCTTGAGGAACACGTTGACAATCCCGGTGTCCTGGCAGATCGGGCGGTGGCCCTCGGCACTCATGCGGCTATTGGTCAGGATTTGCGCGATGGCATCCTTGGCCGCCGGGCTTTGCTCGCGCTCATAGGCGCGCGCCAGGTGCTGCAGGTAGTCCTTGGGATGGTAATAGCTGATGAACTGCAGGGCGTCGGCGATCGACGCGACAAAGTCTTCGTGGCGGATGATGGTCATCGGAAAAACCTGGCTGGGTGAGGACGCGCGGGGAGCCTGATTTTACGCCAGTCGTGCCGCCGGGTGTCGCTATGCCGCCCGGGCCTTGACGCTACACGTAAGGCTGGAACGATTATTGCTCGGCTTCCGCGATAATGGTCCGCAATGAACGTACGCAACAAAGGGAGCTTCGCATGCAAAATCGCCGCCAATTTCTGGCCTCCGGCCTCGCCGCCGCGTCACCGGGGGTATTTGCCCAAACCTGGCCGCGCCAACCGCTCAAGATGATCGTGACATTTCCGCCGGGCGGCTCGAGCGACATCGTCGCGCGCGTGCTCGGGCCGCTCCTGGCTGAACGGCTCGGGCAATCGGTGGTGATCGACAATCGCCCGGGCGCCGGTGCCACCATCGGCGCCAGGGCGGTGGTCGATGCCCCCGCAGACGGCTACACCCTGATGCTGTCGAACACCGCGCCGATCAGCATTTCGCCTTTCATGCTGGACAAGCTGCCCTACGATCCGGTCAAGAACTTCAGTCACATCTTCTATATCGGGTCGGTACCCAACGTGTTCGCGGTGCATCCGTCGGTGCCGGTCAAGACCATGGCTGAATTCGTCGCCTGGCTCAAGGCCCAAAAAGACCCGGTGCCGTTCGGCAGCGGCGGCGTGGGCTCGATCGGCCACATCGTCGGCGAGATTTTCGGCAACAACACCGGCGCCCGCATGACCCATGTGCCCTACAAGGGCTCGGGCCCGATGCATGCCGATCTTCTGGGAGGCACCATCAAGGTGGCGGTCGACAGCCTGCCGCAAAACCTGCAGTACATGAAGGGCGGGCAATTGCGCCTGCTGGCGGTGACCTCGCGCGACCGCATGTCGATGGCGCCCGACCTGCCCACGGTGACCGAGGCCGGCTACCCCAATCTCACGGCCGAGAATTTCCTCGGTGTCTCGGGCCCGGCCGGATTGCCGCGCGAAGTAGTGGACCTGGTGCATCGGGGCATGAGCGAGGTCGTAAAAAGGCCCGACGTGCTGCGCAAGCTCGATGAACTGGGCATTTCCCCGCGCGCCATGTCGCCGGCCGAATTCACCACTTTCGTGGCCAATCAGGTCTCCGCCTGGGGGCCGGCGGTCAAGGCCTCCGGCGCGCGCCTGAACTGATGGCCGGCATCGCGGTCGTATTGTTCGGCCCCGAGGGCCGGGGCGGCTTCAACCAGGCCGGGCTTGTCGGCGTAGAGCGCGCGCAGATGGCGACTTCGGGTATCGAGGTGTTCTGGTGTGAGCCGCCGGCGGACCGCGCCGCATTCCTCGCAGCCTTAGCCGAACGCGGTTTCGAGCTGATCATCGCGCACGGCGGCCAGGGCGACGCCCCGGTGGCGGCGGTGGCGCCGCGGTTTCCCGCCTGCCGCTTCGTGGTGACCCAGGGCGCGCACCCGGCGCCGAATGTCTCGACCTACGAGGCGCTGCAGGAGCAATCGGCGTACCTCGCGGGCGTACTGGCCGCCACCTTCACCCGCACCGGCGTGGTGGCGCACATGTCCGGCGAACGCGTGCGTCCGGGCCTCCACGGTCGCGCCGCGTTTGCCGACGGCGTGCGGCGCACCCGACCCGAAGTCCGCCTGCTCACCTGCTTTTGTGGCGATCAGCATGATGCCGCGCTGGCGCGTCGGGTGGTCCTGCAACAGGCCGATGCGGGGGCCGATGTGCTGTTCGCCATGATCGACGGCGGCCGTGCCGGTGCGATCGAAGCCTGCCGCGCACGCGGCGTGAGCCAGATCGGCAATGTGTTCGACTGGACCTTGCGCGAACCCGGGGTTTTCATCGCTTCGGCGATTGCCGATTCCGGGGTGTGCATCGAAATGGCCGCGCGCGACCATGCGAGCGGGGCACTGCGCATGGGCGTGCATCGCAGTTTCGGCCTCGAGACGGGCGACGTGGTGCGCCTGGCGCTCGCGCCGCGGGTCGGCGCGCAGGCCGTGGCCGCGGTGGAGCGCGCGCGCTTAGGCCTGCTTGGCGGTGCGATCGTGCCGGCCACCGAATATTCCGGTGCGGAAATGCTGCTTGCATGACGGCATATGCGTACAAGGCGTGTGCATCGCGGGCTGCCGCGGCAACGGCCGCGAGGCGCCCGCGCTTTTAGAAGCGTTTGACCAGCACCATGGTCTCGCCCTCGCGCTTGATCTCCACCCGGTTCAGGAAACTCATGCCCAAGAGTCCCACGCCGATCCCCGGACCTTCCAGAACGGTGGCGTCCACGTTGTAGAGCGTGATCGGGCCGGCGCTCACCTGATCGAGCTTGACGCGCCAGGCGCGCACCGGACCGTTGGCGGTGTTGGCCATGCCGGGCGTGCCCTTCTGGTAATTGATGCCGATTTTCTGCGCCATCGCCACGTCCAGCGCGACATTGGTGGCGCCGGTATCGATCAGGAACGGCAGGCTCACGCCATTGACCGCAACCGGTGTGGCGAACATGCCGGCGCGTACTTGCGTGAGCGTAAGGCTGGGGCGGAAGTCGGCATTCGCCGCTTGCGCCGGGCTGCGCGACAGGCGCATCAGGTTGCCGTCGCGCGTCATCGTCAGGCGCGACAGGAAGCTCATGCCCAGGAGCACCGTCTCGCCGGTGCCGGCGCCTTCGCCCACCACACCGTCGATGTCCGTCAGCGTGATGCCGCCCATCCGCACGCTTGCCAGTTTCACCGCGAAGGCCGGCTTGGGGCCGCCGGCGGTGGCGACGGTGAATTGCGCGCCGCGCCGATAGTCGATCCCCAGGCGGTTGGCCACCTCGGCCGACATCCACACCAGCGAGGCGCCGGTGTCGACAAAGAACTTGACCGCGCGCTCGTTGATCGCGCCCACGGTGATGTAGTGGCCGGCGCCGTCGGGCGCGAGGGCAACGCTGGCGCCGGCCGTGGGGGTGGCGGCGGGTGTGGTGGCGAGTGCGGCGGCGGCGCTGCCGGTGGCAGTGAATGCCTCACCCATGCGCAACACACGTCTTTGGCCACCGATATCGAAGGTCGCGCTGTCGGCCGCAGCGGCCACCAGAGTGATGCCGTCGGGGGTTTTCTGGCCGACGGCAAGCGTACGCGGCGCGCCGCCATTGATCGATACCAGCGCCTTGCCCGGGAACAGGCCCACCACGTTGACACTGGCGGCCGTTGCGGCGGACATGACCGACAACAGCACCAAGCCAAGGGTCGCGGCGGCCATGCGCCGCGCCGCAGTCGGGACTGCTGCCAACGCGCGCGCGACCATGGCGTCAGTCGCGAAAATTCTGGTAGGTCAGGGGCACTTCGGTGACCTCGCGGCGCGCCAGTGCGATCACCGCCTGCAGATCGTCGCGCTTGGTGCCGGTGACCCGCACCGCATCGCCCTGGATGCTCACCGTTACCTTGATCTTGCTGTCCTTGATCAGGCGCACGATCTTCTTCGACAAGTCCGATTCGATGCCGTTCTTGATCTTGATCGACTGCTTCATGCGGTCCCCGCCGATTTTCTCGGGCGTGCCGATATCGAGAAAGCGCACGTCGACCGATCGCTTGCTCATCTTGCCCACCAGCACATCGCGTACCTGGTTGAGCTTGAACTCGTCGTCGGCGAAGGCGGTGAGTTCATGTTCCTTTTGCTCGACGCGCGCGTCCGAGCCCTTGAAGTCGAAGCGCGTGGAAATCTCCTTGTTGGCCTGCTCCAGCGCATTCTTGACTTCAACCATGTTGGCTTCAAGCACGATATCGAACGAGGGCATCACAATTCTCCTGCGCTAAGCGCGACACGGGAACGATTGTAGCCAACCTGGCCGCAGAGCCCACTCGTATAATCCCGAGGCTTGAAAGCCGCTTCAAACCCGCCTGGCGACCATGCCGACGTTTCAGGAAAATGTTTCCCTAAAGCCCTTCAACACCTTCGGCATCGAGGCGCGCGCACGCTATTTTGTGCAATGCACGACCACTGCCGAAGTGCAGGCTGCGGTAAACGAAGCCGCGCGCCAGGGTTGGCCGCGCCTGGTACTGGGCGGCGGCAGCAATCTTCTCCTGACGCGCGATTTTCCAGGCCTTGCGATGCATATGGCGAACCGCGGCATCGTGCTGGCCGAGACACGGGCGGACGCCTACATCGTGCGTGCCGCCGCCGGCGAAAGCTGGCACGGGCTGGTGATGCACACGCTCGATGCGGGCTGGAACGGTCTGGAAAACCTGGCCCTGATTCCGGGCACGGTCGGGGCCGCCCCGATGCAGAACATCGGCGCCTACGGCGTGGAGCTTGAGTCCGTATTCGAAAGCCTGGAGGCGCTCGATACGCACAGCGGCGCGCTGGTTACCTTGCCGCGCGCCGCCTGCGGCTTCGCCTATCGCGACAGCATCTTCAAGGGCGCGGCGCGCGACCGCTACGTGATTCTGCAGGTGTCGCTGCGCCTGCCGCGCGAGCGGCCGCCGCTATTCGCCTACGCCGATCTGCGCGCCTTTTTTGCCGAACGCGGCATAAGCAAGCCGAGCGCGCGCGAAGTATGCGCAGCGGTGATCGCCATCCGCCGCGCCAAGCTGCCCGATCCGGCCGTGCAGGGCAATGCCGGCAGCTTTTTCCAGAACCCGCTGGTGGCCCCCGACAAGTTCGCCGCGCTCAAGGTGTTTTATCCCGACCTGGTGGGCTATGTGCAGCCGGGCGGCGCGGTCAAGCTGGCGGCCGGCTGGCTGATCGAGCGCGCCGGCTGGAAGGGCCGCGTCCTGGGCGGCGCCGCGGTATCGCAGACGCAGGCGCTGGTGCTGATCAACCGCGGCGGCGCCCTGGCTGCCGATGTGCTGGCGCTGGCGCACGCGATCCAGGCCGATATCCGTAGCCGTTTTGGCGTGGAGCTGACGCCGGAGCCGGTGCTGGTCTGAACTTTCCCGAACGTCTGGCATGCCGCTTGCACATAGAGGGTGCGAAGGGTATTGATCGACGCCAGGGAGCAGGCCAGGACATGCGGATCGTCATTGCGGGGATGGGGGTGGCCGGCGGCGTGATTGCCGCGGGCCTTGCCGATTTGCCGGGCGTCGAACTTGTCTGCGTCGAGCAGGTCGATCGCGATGACCATGCCTGGGCCGGCAACGGCCTCAATATCGGCCCCAATGCACTGACCGCGCTCAAGGCGAGCCTGCCCGCGATGGCCGCCGCGCTGCAGGCTGCAGCGCTGCCCTGGAAGGGGTGGCGTGCCTCGACGGGCGCAGGCGAACTCCTGCACGCCTTGCCACTGGCGGAAGTGGCCTGCGACCATGGTCTGCGGATTCGCTGGTCCGATCTTTATCGTGTGTGCCGCGAGGCCGCCGGCAATCGCATCGACTATCGCCACGCCGCTGTGTCGGTCGAGGCGGCCAACGGCCGGCCGGCGCTTGAGGTCGAAGCGCGCGAGCAACGGCGCCTGCTGGGCGCGGCCGATCTGCTCTTGATAGCCGACGGCCGCTATTCAAGCCTGCGCGCGCAACTCTGCGGGCCGCCTGCCGTGCGCCATCTTGGCGTTGCCAATTTTCGCGTCCTGCTCGATGATGGCGGCGTGCTGCCGATTGACGATCTCGAGCAGTGGTACTGCGGACCGAACCGGCTGCTGGCGTTTCGCGTGCGTGACGGTTTGATCTACCTGTCAGGCAACCTGCCGCTGGCCGCCGGCCGGCCGGTGCCGGACGCGATGAAGACAGCCGCGTACCTGGAAGCGGCCTACTTGCCCAAAGGCGTGGTGGCGGCAGCGGTGCCGGCCTGGCTTGCGCAGGCGGCGTGCGCATCGACCGAACGCCATCACTGGGCGCGCGCGCAGGAAGTTGACGGTCTCTATCATGTCCCCGACGGCCGCGTCATGTTTGTCGGCGACGCCGCGCATGCGATGACGCCGACCCTGGGCCAGGGCGCCACACTGGCGCTGGAAGACGGCTGCGCTTTTGTCAACCTGTTTCGCGTGGCATGGACGCTATGGGGCGCCGATGCCGGTCGCTTCGACTACGTGCGCTTCGCGCGCGCGTTTGCCGCCATGCGCCACGCACGCGTCGATTTCATCCGCCAGTTCTCGTGGGATGCGGCAGATTCGCTGCAGGCCGGTGCCGACGCCTACGCGCTGGTGCGCGCCAAGAACGCGCCGCAGTGGCGCGCCAAATACGAGCGCATGTACCGCGAAGTGCCGCTGCCGGCGGATGCCGCCTACCTGCTGGCCGGGTGAACCTGCATCCAGTGGCGCGCCACATCGATGCGCCGGCATAGCCATACACCGGGGTGGCCCAGCACATAGTCGGCGAAGCGCTCGACCCCGGCCGAGCGGCCCGGATGACCGGAGACGCGCAGGTGCAGGCTGATCGACATCAGTTTCGGCGTCCGCGCACCTTCGCGGTACAGCACGTCGAAGGAGTCGCGCGCCCAGGTGAAAAAATCATCCGAGGTGCCGAACCAGCCGCGCCCGTATTTGTTGTCGTTGGTGGCGAAGGTATGCGGCACCACCAGGTGCGGTCGGCCGGCGGCGCGGGTCCAGTAGGGCAGGTCGTCGTTGTAGGCGTTGCTGTCGTACAGGAAACCGCCTTCCTCGGCCAGCAGGCGGCGCGTGTTGAGGCTGGGGCCATAGCGGCAATACCAGCCCAGCGGGCGCGTGCCTATGCTTTTCGTGAGGCTGGCAACGGCGCGCGCGATGTGTTCACGCTCTTCCGCCTCGGGCAGGTTGAACTGGTTGACCCAGCGCCAGCCGTGGCACAGCACTTCATGGCCGGCTGCGCGAATGGCGGCGCAGGCCTCGGGATTACGCTCCAGCGCCAGGGCCGAGCCGCTGATGGTGAGCGGAATGCCGCGGCTTGAAAACAATTCGTGCAGGCGCCAGAAACCGACCCGGCTGCCGTATTCGAAAAACGATTCCGCCGCCAGGTCGCGGCCCTTGACGCCGGCGTCGCCCATACCGGCATCGGTCATGGTGGCCTCCGAGCGGCCATCGCCATCCATGAATGAATACTCGGAACCCTCTTCATAGTTGACCACGAAGTTCACCGCGATCCGCGCACCGGCGGGCCAGCGCGGGT
The DNA here is from genome assembly GCA_040382235.1 of Burkholderiales bacterium. Classification (GTDB taxonomy): domain Bacteria; phylum Pseudomonadota; class Gammaproteobacteria; order Burkholderiales; family JAEUOS01; genus JAEUOS01. The sequence goes on along the minus strand of JBEIFV010000071.1, from coordinate 12,375 downwards.
CGGGCGGGTTGCGGCCGTAGCCTACGAAGTCGCGCGGATGCTCTTCCATGGGGATCTGGTTCGAATCGACGGGACGCCATGATGGCGTTGCGAACGGTGTCTTGCAAGCCCTGATGCGTGCACGGCCGGTTTTGGGGCGCGGTGCACCAATGTGGTTCGCGCGGACCGGCGCCGTGCGCGGCACGGCGATAAATATGCTGGCCCGCAATCCATAGGCAACACCAATGCGTGGACGCGCATGCCCGCTTCGCTTGGCTGTGGGCGCTGGCGGCGCACCGGGCCGGCGCCTGCATCGACCGCACTGGCACGGAGGTTGCACTTGAGAGCAGATACTCAGGCGCCCTTGTATGCCCTGAAAACCATTTTTTCAGTCGACCGGGAGTGTCTTACATGACTTTGAACCTTGTACGCAGAATGATGGGTGGCGTGGCGATCGCAACCGCATTGGTGGCGGCAATGCCGATGGCTTATGCGCAGGCCAATCTCACGCGCATCCGTTTCCAGCTTGACTGGCGTTTCGACGGCCAGGCGGCGCCCTTCCTGCTCGGGCGCGCCAAGGGCTATTTCGCACAGGAAGGCCTGGACGTCACCTTCGATTCCGGCGCCGGCTCGGCTGCGGCGGTGGCCAGGCTTGCCGGCGGTGCCTATGAAATGGGCTACGGCGACACCAGCGCCCTGGTTGAATACCTGGCCAGCAACAGCGGCAACCCGACCTCGCGCATCCAGGCGGTCTACATGGTGCTCGATTCGACCCCGGCGGCTGCGATGGTGATGAAAAAGAGCAACATCAACAAGCCGACCGACCTGATCGGAAAGACCCTGGGGGCCCCGGTATTCGACGCCGGCCGCAAGCTGTGGCCGCTGTTCGCGCGCGCCCAGGGGATCGACCCGACCGCGGTCAAATGGCAGGCGATGGAGCCGGCGCTGCGCGAGCAGATGCTGGTGCGCGGTCAGGTCGATGCGGTCACCGGCTTCCAGCCCAGCAGCCTGCTGTCGGCCGTCGGCATGGGCGCCAAGGAAGACGACCTGCGCATCTTCTTCTACAAGGATCACGGCGTGAAGGTCTACGGCAATGCGATTCTCGCCACCAGCCGTTTCATCGAGCAAAACCCGAAGGCGGTCGCCGGCTTCGTGCGCGCCTTCAACCGCGCGCTGATGGAGACGCTCTCCAATCCGGAGGAAGCCATCAAGTTCGTCAAGGAGCGCGAGCCGATCATCGACAGCGCGCTGGAATTGCGTCGCTTGAAGGGTCTGCTCGACAATTTCGTCGTCAGTTCGACCACCCGCGCAGAGGGCCTGGGCGCGATCAACAAGCTGCGTCTTGACAATCAGGTCGATGATGTCGCCCGCGCGTTCGGCTTGAAGAACGCGCCCAGCCCGGACCAGATCTTCAATTCCAACTTTCTGCCACCGCGCCCGGAGCGACAACTGCCCGCGACGATACTTGCGGCCAGTTCGAAATAGCCCGCCGCCGCGGACAAAGGAGCGCATATGCAGGTCGAAACCAGGCGGCTTGATGTCGAGCCAATCAGCGCCGAGGCGTTCGCGCCCTATGGCACCCTGTTGCCGCCGCATGAAGACGGCAAGATGTTCGGGCCGGACGAGGCCCAGCTCGAACTTTCGCGCGGCACGCCGCGCTTCTATGTGATGCGCTTGAATGGCCGGCCGTTCGGCTTTTCGCGCATCACGCGCCACCTGAATGTCACCCAATGCTTGGCCTCGGTGGAGGGCGGGGCCTGGTTGATCGCGGTTTGCCCGCCGGACGACCCCGACAATCCGGCGGCGACACCGGATCTGTCCAGGCTCAAGGCGTTTGAAGTTCCGGGCAACGTGGCGATCATGCTGGGGCGCAGCACCTGGCACGCCGGGCCGTACTTCGAGGGCAAGAAGAAGGATTTCTTCAATCTCGAACTGGCCGATACCAACCAGATCGACCATTACTCGTGCGAACTCGGCAAGACCTTCGGCCAGGTATTCGAATTCGCCCGCACGACCTGATGGCGATCGCCGGCCGCACCCAACGGATCGAGAAACACACATGATGCAAGACCATCCCGACGCGCCGGCGCGGCTGGCCGCCTTGACCGTGCGCGCCCGCGCCGACCTGGCGCTGATGTCCTATCCGAATCGCGCCTGGGTCAGGCCGCCGCCGACCCGGCTGGCGCCCTTGTTCGATGTGCTCATCGTCGGTGCCGGTCAGGCCGGGCTGGCCGCGATGCTCGCCCTGTGGCGCGAAGGCGTCACCAACATCCTGGTGCTTGACCGCAGCGAGCCTGGTTACGAGGGCCCGTGGGAAACCTATGCGCGCATGCAGACCCTGCGCACGCCCAAGGCCTCGATCGGGCTCGAGAGCGGCCTGCCTTCGCTGACCGCGCGCGCCTGGCACGAGGCGCGTTATGGCGCGGAAGCCTGGGCGCAGTTCGAACGCGTGCCGCGCACGCAATGGATGGATTACCTGCGCTGGCTGCGCCAGGCGGTCGATCTGCCGATTCGCAATCGCACGCTGGCCGGGGCGCTTGAGGCGGCGCCGGACAATCTGATCGCCGTGCCGCTGCACAGCACGGACGACGCCGCGCCGGCTTCCGAGACCGTCTACGCGCGCCATGTGGTGCTGGCCACCGGTTTCGACGGCAGCGGCGAATGGCAGATTCCGCCGCATATCAGCGCCGCGGTGCCGGCCGAACGCCTGACCCATTCCAACGTGCCGATCGATCTGGCGCGCCTGGCCGGGCTGCGCATCGGCATACTCGGCCACGGTGCGTCGGCCTTCGATACCGCCGCCGCGGTGCTTGCCGCCGGCGCGGCCTCGGTCGACGTGTGCTACCGGCGCCGCGACATTCCGCAGATCAATCCGCATCGCCATCTCGAATACGCGGGCCTGCTCAAGCACTACGCAGAGCTGCCGCCGGCGCTGCGCTGGGAGATCGCGCATTTTTTCGACACCCGCGACCAGCCGCCGACGCAGATAGCGTGGGATAGCGCCACGGCCCATCACAACTGCCGCGTGCATTCATCCTGCCCCTGGGAGCGGCTCGAATTTCGCAACGACGTGATCCGTGTGGCGACGCCGCGCGGCGACTTCGAATTCGACTACCTGATCTGCGCCACCGGTTCGGCGGTCAATCTGGCGGCGCGCCCGGAACTGCGCGGTGTGGCCGATCATGTGGCGCGCTGGGCCGATCGCTACCAACCGCCCGCAGACCTCGAACATGCGGGCCTGGCACTGCATCCCTATGTGGGGGAGGAATACCAGATGCAGGAGCGCGTGCCCGGTTCGGGCCATGCCTGGCTGTCACGCGTGTACGCCTATAACTTCGCCAGTTATGTGAGCATGGGGCCGCATTCGACCTCGGTGAGTGCGCACAAGTATTCGATGCCGCGCATGATCCGCGGCATCACCCGCGCCCTCATGTTCGAGCAGATCGACGCGGTGATGCCGGCCATCGCCGCTTACGACGAGCTTGAGTTGCGGCTGCCGGATGCGCGCGCTGCCGCCTGAACCCGCGACCTGCCCGGCAGCCTGGCGATCGGTGACGCCTGCGCTGTGAAAGGCTGGCGAACAACAACAACTCGTCGAGGCAAGGATATTCATGAACGGTCCATCCACGCCGGTACTTGATCCGGCGCGCTACACCAACATGCGCAAGCCGCTGCTCGATGCTGAAGGCTTGCCGGCCGACTGCTATACCGACGCGCGTTTCTTTCAGCGCGAGCTTGAGAAGGTATTTGCCACCAGCTGGCTGATGGCGGGTCGTACCGACCGCATCGCCAAACGCGGCGATTATCTTACTCTCGACTATGCCGGCGCCAGCCTGGTGGTCATCCGTGATCTGGCGCAAAAGGTGCGGGTGTATGCCAACGCCTGCCGCCATCGTGGTGCGCGCCTGCTGTCGGGCGAGGGCAATTGCCGTGCGCTGGTGTGCCCCTATCACTCCTGGACCTATGCACTCGACGGCAGCTTGAAGGGCTGCGCCGGCATGGAGGACACGCGCGACTTCAATCCGGCCGACTATGGCCTGATCGAGTTGCGTGCCGATCAATGGGGCGGTTTCGTGTTCGTCAATCTCGATGGGCGGGCGCCGCCGCTGGCCGATTGGCTGGGTGAACTGCCGGAGCGCCTGGCGATGTATCGCTTCGAGGAGATGGCGGCGACACGGGTGCGGGTGCACGACATCGACTGCAACTGGAAGACCTGGGTCGAGAACTACATGGAGGGTTATCACATACCCACCGTGCATCGCGCCACCATCAGTGCCCACAAGGCCATCAACACGCCGGAGGATCCGGCCGGGCGCGGGCAGTACAGCGCGATCTTCGAGAAGCACGACGGTACCCTGGCGCTCCTGCCCGGCGATGCCGGCTTCCCGCCGCTGGAAACGCTGGCCGGCGAATCGATGCGCGGCAGCCGCTTCATGCTGATCTACCCGATGACCATGTTCGCGCTCACCATCGATGCGATGTGGACCTTCCAGTGCCTGCCACTTGCGCCTGAGAAGACCCGCGTGATCCACACCTCGCTGTTTCCGCGTTCGCGCCTGGCGCGGCCCGATTTCGAGGCTCTGGCCGCCAACTACTACAAGCGCCAGGACATGGTGGTCAAGGAAGACAACGACATCACGGAGATCCAGCAGCAGGGCCTGCGCTCGCCATTGACGCGTCCGGGGCGCTTCGCCACCAAGGAAAAGATCGTCCACGCGCTCGATAACTGGGTGCTGGACCGGGTACTGGACAAGGCTGGAGATTCGACATGAGTGCCGACGATGGCGCAGCGATCAGCATCGACGCCCGGCCCGGTGCCCTGCATTGGCAGGTGGCGCACACCGCGCTGATCGTGGTGGACATGCAAAATGGCTTCCTCAAACCCGGCGGATACTTTGACCAGGTCGGCTACGACCTGGACCACGCGCCACGCACCATCGCCGCGGTGGCGCGCTCGGTGGCGACGGCGCGCGCCGGCGGCATCCAGGTGATCTTCATCCAGAGCGGCTTCGATGCGCAGCACCTGTGCGTGGGCGGGCCGACTGCGCCTGTGTGGCACAAGTCCGAGGCGCAGGTGCTGATGCACGAGCGCCCGGAGCTGGCCTACCAACTCATCACTGACGGCACCTGGGACTACGAGATCGTCGACGAGCTGAAACCGGGGGCGGACGAGCCGGTGATCCGCAAGTCGCGCTACAGCGCATTCGCCGGCACCAGTCTCGACCAGTACCTGCGCGCGCGCCGCATTCACAACCTGATCTTCGCCGGCGTCGCCACCAATGTGTGCGTGGAAAGTACCTTGCGCGACGCCTACCATCACGAATTCTTCTGCCTGTTGCTGGAAGATGCGACCCATCACGCCGGCCCGCCGTTTCTGCGCGAAGCCACGCTGTGGAACGTCGAGCGCTTTTTCGGCTGGATCAGCGGCAACGCGGCACTTGAAGCCGCCCTTGGGATCAGTCATTTGCAGGCGGTGACGGCGTGAAGGGCGGGGCGCCATGAGTGCGCGCGACAAGGTGCTCGGCGGGCAGGATGTGGTGCGTGTGGCGATCGCGCAGACCGCGCCGGTGTTCCTCGATCTCGAGCGCTCGATCGACAAGGCTTGCCTGAAGATCGCCGAGGCCGCCGCCGGCGGCGCGAAGCTGGTGGTATTCAGCGAAACCTGGCTGGCCGGCTACCCCTACTGGGATGAAGGCTGGAACAGCCAGGCCGAACCCTGGATGGCCGTGCGCGAGCGCTTTTTCGACAACGCCCTGGTGATTCCCAGCGCGCAATCGGCGCGCCTGTGCGAAGCGGCGGCGGCGCACCAGGTGATCGTGGTGATCGGCTGCAACGAGCTCGACGGCAAGACCGGGTCGCACACCATCTACAACACGCTCCTGTACATCGGTGCCGATGGCGCCATCATCGGCAAGCACCGCAAGCTGATGCCGACCTTTGTCGAGGCGGCGTTCTGGGGGCAGGGCGACGGCGGCGATTTGTATACCCATGCCACGCCGATCGGCCGCCTGGGCGGCTTGATCTGCGGCGAGCATGTGATGACGCTGGCGCGCGCACGCATGATCGAGGCGGGCGAAGATTTCCATATCGCCGTCTATCCCGGCGCGTTCAATGTGTGGAGCGGGCCGAAGCTGCAGGTGGAAGACCCGGACGGCAGCCATTTCATCGGCTATGCCTCGTGCCGGGCGCATGCCAACGAATCGGGTGCCTTCGTGATTTGCGCGGTGGGCTACATCGATGCGCAGGACATTGCGGCCGACTTTCCGATGCGCGACTCGCTCAACATCGAGTATGCGCGCGGCGGCAGCATGATCATCGCACCGGCCGGCATGCCTCTGGTCGGCCCGGTGTATGGCGACACCATCGTCTATGCCGATTGCCCGGCGAAGATGATCAAGATTTCGAAATCGGTGATCGATACCAACGGCCACTATTCGCGGCCGGATGTGCTGCGGCTGGTGTACGCGCCGCCGCCGGTCAAGGCTGCCGCGAACCAACCATGACGCGCCCGGCGATCGCCTTCTTCGGCCTGGGTGCGCTTGGCGCGCCGCTGGCGGCGCGCCTGGTGGCGGCCGGTCATCCGCTGGCGGCCTTCGACCCGCAACCCGCCGCGCTGTCGGCACACCGTGCGGCCTGCGGCGCCGACCAGGTCAGGGCCGATGACTGCAGCGTGTGGATCACCTGCGTCACTGACCAGGCCGCTGCCGAGACCTTGTATCTGGCAAGCGACGGCTTGATCGAGCGGGTTCCGGGCGCTGCGCTGGTGATCGATCACACCACCACCGGCCCGGGCTTCGCGCGGCGGCTGGGCGCGACGCTGGCTGCGCGCGGCATCGGTTTCGTCGACTGCCCCTTGTCGGGCGGGCCCGCCGGCGCGCGCGATGGCAAGTTGCTGGCGATGCAGGGTGGGCTTGCCCCGGATTGCAGCCAGGCAGCCGAGGTGCTGGCGGCCTATTGCAGCCGCATCACGCGCTTCGGTGCCGCCGGCAGCGGCCAGGCGGCGAAACTGGCCAACCAGCTGGCGATCGCCGGCACACTGCGCGGCCTGCATGAAGCGGCGCGTCTGGCGCGTGCCAGCGACCTTGATGTCGGTGTGCTGTTCGAGGCGCTGCGCGCCGGTTCGGCGCATTCGGCACAGATGGACCAGCATGCGGGGGCGTTGGTATGCGAAGACCGTGCCTTCGGTGCGCGCTTTGACTGGATCACCAAGGATTTGCAGTTGGCGCAGGCGGAGCTCACGAGCGCCGGCAGAGACACCGGCATGGCCGGCTGGCTGCTCGAGCGCATTGCCGCGGCGGAAGCCTGACGATGGAACTGCGCCACCTGCGTTACTTCACCGCGATCGCCGACACCGGCAACCTCACGCGTGCGGCGGCGCGCCTGCATGTGACCCAGCCCTCTTTGAGCCAGGCCTTGCGCGAGCTGGAAACCGGGATCGGCTGCGCGCTGTTCGTGCGGCGCGCCCGCGGCGTCGAACTGACCGACGGCGGCCGCGCATTGCGCCAGCGCGCGCTTGAAATTCTCAGGCAGGCGGCCGAGGCGCCGCAAGCGGCGCGCAGTGCCGCCAAGGGCGAAGCCGGGGAGCTGAAGATCGGCTTCACCGGCTCCGGTGTTTATGGCGTGCTGCCGGCCCTGCTTGACGTGTTTCGCCAGCGTTTTCCTGCTGTTGTCCTGACGCTGCGGGAAATGCTGTCCGATGTGCAGCTTGAATCCCTGCGCGAACGGCACATCGATGTGGGCCTGGCGCGCCCGGCGGCGGGTGAGCCGGGTGTGGCTTCGCGCACCATTGCGCGCCTGCCGTTTGTGGCCGCGTTGCCGGTGCGGCATGCGCTGGCGTCGCGCCGCAGTGTGCCCTTGAAAGCACTGATCGACGAGCCGCTGATCATGCTGGAGCGACGCCGCGGCCCCGGCTTTTACACCCAACTCATGAGTCTCATGAGCCGCGCCGGGGTGACCCCGCGCATCGCGCATGAGGCTACGCATATGCCCACCATGGTCGGCATGGTGGGCGCGGGGCTGGGGAGTGCGATCGTGTCGGCCGAGCTGGTCAACTTCGAGGTGCGAGACGTGGTGTACCGGCCACTCGAAGGTGACGAGGGCGTCGAGCTGGCGCTGCTTTGGCGCCGCGGCGATACCACGCGTGTGGTGGCCGACTTTCTGGCCTGCGCCGATGCGGGCTTGGCCGCCCGCATCGCCAAGCCATAGGCCGCAATGATCGCAGCGGGCGCCGCGATTCGATTGGACACTGTCAGCAGCGGCAGCCACACTCAACTTCGATGAATTGACTTGCAAACCACATGAAGCCCGAACCTTTCCATCACAGCCTTGCCCAGCCGGGCCTGGCAAGCCTCAGGCAACGCCTTGCCACGGACCATGAATGGCTGGCCTATCCGGCCAAGCCCTGGGCCGAGCCGCCCGCCGGTGTGCTCAATTGCGCGATCGTGGGCGGCGGGCAATTCGGCCTGACCGTGGCCTATGGCTTGAAGCGGGAGTGTGTCGACGGGGTGGAGGTGTTCGACCGCAATCCGCGTGGCCTGGAGGGGCCGTGGCTGACCTTCGCGCGCATGCACATGCTGCGCACGCCCAAGGACCTGGCAGGGCATGAACTGGGCAACCCGAGCTTGAGCTTTCGCGCCTGGTATGAAGCGCAACACGGCCGCCCCGGATGGGATGCGCTGTTCCGGATCGCGCGCGCCGACTGGCAGGCCTATCTCAACTGGTATCGCGATTGCACCGGTGTGCTGGTGCACAACGATTGCGAAGTGGTCGAGGTGAAGCCGCCTGACAGCGCCTGCCCGCACTTTCGCCTGACCATGCGCGGCCCGGCAGGAAATACGCTCATCATGGCGCGCACGGTGGTGTTCGCCAGCGGCGCCGAAGGCTCGGGCGGGCATACGGTGCCCGGTTTCATCGCCGATCACCTGTCGCCCAAGCTGTACGCCCACACCAACGACTGGCCCTTCGATTTTTCGAGCCTGGCCGGCAAGCGGGTCGGCCTGCTGGGGGCCGGTGCATCGTCGTTCGATACCGCTACCGCTGCATTGGAAGCAGGCGCCTCGGAGGCGATGCTGTGTTTCCGGCGTGATGCGCTGCCGCTCACCAACCCGCGGCGCTGGATGGAGTTTTCCGGATTTCTGGCGCACTACCCGGAATTGCCCGATGCGCACAAGTGGGCCTACATGCAGCGGCTCTACAGCATCGGCCAGCCGCCGCCCAAGCCCACCTACGATCGCGCCATGGCGCTGCCGGGCTTCAGGCTGGCGCCGGCCACGCCATGGCTTGCGGTGCGCGAGGCGGGCGCTCAGGTGCTGGTGACGACCCCGCGCGGCGAGGAACGCTTCGACTTCGTGTTCGCCGCCACCGGGGTGGCGGTGGATCTGGCCATGCGCCCGGAATTCGCAGCCATCGCCGGGGCTTGTGCCTTGTGGCGCGATCGATTCAGCCCGCCGCCGGAACTGGCGGACGCACGCCTGGGGGCATTTCCCTACCTCGGCCGCTACTGCGAATTCACCGAGCGCGAAAGTGGCATGGCCCCATGGCTGTCGCGCGTGTTCACCATCACGCGTGGCGCCACGCTTTCGATGGGGCCATCCTCGGCCTCCAACAGCAATGTCAAGTACACCGCGCCGCGCATCATCAGTGGCGTGACGCGCGCGCTGTTTCTGGATGGCGCCGACGACTTCATGCACAAATTCAATCACGGCGAACACAACGAATTGCCGCCCGAGGCGGTCAACCAGGCGCACGCCGCCTGATCAGGAGAACCTCATGCAAACCATTGGATCGAGCAGCGCGACACCCGGTCAGGACTTGCCGCGATGAGCGCGCTGGTGCATTGTTTCGACATGGCCGGTTCGGGCGATGTCTCCGAACTCGAAACCTGGCTCAAGGGGCTTGACCTGACGCGCCTGAAACGCCTGGCGGTGCTGGCCAAGACCGAAGGGCACCATGCCCCCAACGATTTTTCGCGCGACCTGCTCAAGCTGAAGCTGGCGCAGTTGTTCGCAAGCCTCGGGCTGCCGGAAGAGCGTGCCGTCTCGATGCTGACCATCGGCTGCGAGGGCGTGGGTTCACCCAAGGGCTTCGCGTTCGCGCAGTTCGACTCGCCGGCGCTGGCGGACGGCCCGCCGCGCCTGGCGCTTGGCTTCGCGCGCAGTGAAGTGGCGCCGGTCGAGGAAATCGGCACCCCGTTGATGGTCGACCGCGCGGCCGACACCGCGCGCGCGGCCATGCGCGACGCCGGGCTGTCGCCAGAGCAAGTCAAGCTGCTGTTCATCAAGACGCCGCTGCTGCCGGCGCGCCATCCCAAGGCAACCCCCAATCGCACGCTGATGCATCGCGGGCGCGGCATCTCGGCCCTGGGCGGCGGCATCGCCTTGGGCGAAATCGATCGCGCGCGCGTGACCGACGCCTCGATCGTCACCGACCTTTCGCTCTATGCGAGCCGGGTGCAGGCGATCACCGGTGCCGAGATCGACCGCGTGGAAGTGATCGCCATGGGCAATCGCCCTGGCGCCGGCGGCGAGCTCATGATCGACACCGCCCACACCGGCGACATTCTCGACCAGGCCAGCATCAGGCAACTGTTGAAGCGCAACGGCTTCGCCTTCGACGACACCGGCAATCTGCAGGATGGCGAACGCATCGAGGCGCTGCTGGTCAAGACCATGGTGCCGGAGTCGGGCCTGGTGCGCGGCTCGCGCACCACCGTGTACACCAGCGGCTGGGCGCCCGAAGCGCATATTCGCGCCGCCGCCTCGGGCGTACTCGGCAGCCTGCTGGGTCACTTGCGCTTTTATGTCTCGGCCGATTCGGCGCACCAGGCGCCTGAAGGCGGCGGCGTGGCAAGCGTGGTGGCGCGCGTCAAGCCGGGAACCTGAGCATGCTGAAGAAGCACGGCCGCTACGACTACGTTCCGATCAAGGGCCGGCCGGTATACGACTGGCCGAACGGCAAACGCCTGGCGGTCTATGTGGCACTCAACGTCGAAGTGTTTCCTTTCGGCGAAGGCATGGGGCCGGACCTCAACATGCGCCAGCCCGAGCCCGACATCCCCAACTACACCTGGCGCGACTGGGGCAACCGCGTCGGCATCTGGCGCTTGCTTGACCTGTTCGACGAATTCGCCATCCCCTTGACGGTGAACCTGAACAGCGCGATCTATGACGAATGCCCGCAGATCGCCCGCGCCCTGCGCGAGCGCGGCGCCGAGATCGTCGGCCACGGCCGCAGCAACGCCGAACGCCAGGCCGAGATGGATGAAGCCGCCGAGCGCAGCATGATCGCCGAGGTGACCGCGCGCATTCATCGCGAAGAAGGCAGGCCGCCGGCCGGCTGGATGGGCCCCTGGGTCAACGAAACCCATGTCACCCCCGACCTGCTGCGCGAGGCCGGCTACACCTATGTGATGGATTGGGCCATGGACGAGCAGCCGGTATGGCTCAAGACCCGCGCCGGCCCGCTGCTCTCGGTGCCCTACGCGCGGCCGACCAACGACATCAGCGCCATGCACGGCGCCAAGGTGGCGCCGGCCTTGTGGGGCGACATGCTGATCGACCAGTTCGACGAAATGCTGCGCCAGAGCGAGCAGGAACCGCTGGTGTTCAATCTCTCGCTGCATCCGTTTCTGGTCGGGCATGCGTTCCGCCTCAAGCACCTGCGGCGCGCGGTGATGCACATCGCGGCGCGGCGTGATCGGGTGTGGATGGCGCGGGCTGGGGATATTGCGGCGCATGTGATGGCATTGCCGGCTGGGACAGTGAGTTAGCGGCAGCGGGTCCGTTCGTTGCTGGCGTTGGGTAGATGGCAGATTCCGAGCGAAACCCGAGTTCTCAATTGACTCAGCGAGTGCTGCAAGCGGGGCTGGGCTCAAACTGACCGCCGCGCGAGACCTTCGTGAATCGGAACTGGCTCGCCATTCGCGCTAAACCTCCGGCTGGGTGATCCGCCAAGAATTCACGTGGAGGTGCATATGGGTGAGGCTTGTCAAAGTGTTGGGTCTAGCGTCTAATCCAGTCGACATGTTTGTGCGCGGTCCGATGAGACCGATGCGGTAGCCGTTCACAAGTGCGAACTCTTTCCTGCGGTCGATGTAGTGACGAAGCGGCGGGTTGTAAGTGCTTGGTAGCAACGCTTTTCACAGTTTTTTAGGTGGTCGAATTCTTTATGAATGAAAAATTGATACGCGAAATCGGACGGTTACGTGATCCCGAGACTGGATTGGTCGTCGCTTGCGACGGTTTTCACTGGGCCATTAGGTGGCCGAATTTTAGTTGAACTAAACCGCTACGCGGTGGAGAGAAGCGGTCGCGCAAGGTGATCGCTGCGCGGTCGGGATGAGGCTTCTACGCTGTAGCCGGGGGACGTCCCCGGACACAGTGAAGGAGGCTCGCGATG
>JBEIFV010000070.1:0-29389 GCA_040382235.1 Burkholderiales bacterium | reverse complement strand
GTGGTGCCGAGGCAGTTGCGGGACTTCGATATGGGTCGGCACCGCCTGCAGTTCCTCTATCAGGGGGCTGAGGCATTTGCTCAACTAAACAAGCCCGAGCTGGTCGGTCAGATGAAGAGCGATGCCGGCTTCGCAAAGGTGGCCGGCGTCGAGCTGACGCTGCTCGACTGCGTGCGCTACTTCCACAAGGCGGCCGGCATCAATGGCGTCGCGCAGATCGCCAAGGAGATTGGCGCAAAGGCCAATCCGCGCACGCTGGCAAAGGCGGCTGCCGCATACGAAAACTCGGCTGTACGTCGGCTCGGCTACCTGCTCGAATGGGCGGGTCACGGTCGCCAGGCCCGCGCGCTGGAGCCCTTTGTCAGGAAAGCCAAGACGATGTTGTCACTGAATCCCGCCGTGAAGCCCATCGTGGCAGCACTGGCGCAGGTTCACGAGAGTAACGCCAAGTGGAAGCTCACGATCAATGAAACGGTGGAGATCGCAGAATGATTCCCACCGCCTTCCTGCAGGCGTGGAGTGTCAAGGCGCCTTGGCCGGACTTGAGGCAGGTCGAGCAGGACCTGATCATCAGCCGCGCGCTGTGCGACCTGTTCAGTGCGCCGGCGCTGAAGGACAAGATAGCGTTCCGGGGCGGAACGGCAATCCACAAATTGCTGTTCAAGCAGCCGCTGCGCTATTCGGAAGACATTGACCTCGTGCAAGTGAAGGCCGAGCCCATCGGTGCGACGGTGGACGCGATCCGCGAAGCATTGTCGTGGCTTGGAAAATGTCAGAGAGAGCAGGCAGGCCATTCGATGCACCTGGTCTTCAAGTTCACGCCCGAGGTCGATTCCCAGGCCACGCTAAAGCTCAAGGTCGAGATCAACACCCGCGATCACACGAACCTGCTCGGCATCAAGCGATATCCTTTTGCATTCGAAAATGACTGGTACAGAGGAAAGAGCGAGATCGCGTCTTTCGAGCCCGAGGAACTATTTGGCACGAAGCTGCGCGCGCTACTGCAGCGACGCGCGAGCCGCGACCTGTTCGATTTGCATCAGGGACTGGAGCAACTTGCGCTGGCCCCGGAAAAAGTCATCGCATGTCTTGACCACTATCTGGCACTGGAAGGCAAGCCGATCACGCGCGCGATGGCCGAGCAGCGGATGCTTGAAAAGCTCACACGGAGCCTGACGGAGGACATCACGCCGCTGCTACCGGCGGGTATTCGTTTCGAAGAGGCGGATGCGATCCATGCGTTCGAGCGGGTTTGGACCGAGCTGATTGCGAAAATCGGCGGCGAGGGGTGGAAGCTCTCGGAATCGGTGCTCGAAGAACTGCGCGTAAAGCGATTTCCGGGACTTTTGGCGTCACGGCTGTTGGCGCCGATGGAAAGCAAGGGACCTTCGCAGCCGACTTCGTTCCTGCGTGAGCTGTTGATGGAGGCGAAGGGCTGAAGTTGGGTTGTTGAAAGGCGTTGATCGCCTTACTCCGGCTCGACCCCCGCAGCCTTCAATACCCTACCGAATTCCGGCGTGTCGGCGTTGATGCGCTCGATCACACCTTCCGGTGTGGTATGTGCGGTGAACACGCCAAGCGATGTGTAGCGCTCCTGCACGTCGGGCATCTTCATGATCTTCGCGACCTCGGCATTCAGTCGATCGATGATCGGTCGCGGTGTGCCTTTCGGCGTCATCATCGACCACCAGGTCTGCCCGACTTTCACCGGTACGTTCACTTCGGCCAAGGTCGGCAGTTCCGGGAAGATCGCCGAGCGAGTCGCGCTGGTCACCGCCAGCGCGCGAAGCTTGCCCGCCCGTATCTGCGGCACGGCGGGTACCATGTCTGCGAAGCAGAGTTGCACCTGACCCGCGACGAGATCGGCGACCGCGAGCGCCGTCCCCTTGTAGGGCACGTGCGTCATGCTGACGCCCATGAGTGATTTGAAGGCCTCGCCGATCACGTGCGCAGGCGTTCCGTTGCCGCCCGAGGAGAAGTTGAGCTTGCCCGCATTCGCTTTGAGATGGGCGATGAGCTCCGCCACGTTGTTGACCGGCACGCTTGGGTGCACGACAAGAATCGAGCCTGCCGTCGCAACCAGAGTGACCGGCGCGAAGTCGGTAATCGGATCGAACGGCAAGCGCTTGTACAGATTCGGATTGGTGGCAAAGGTCGCGCTGTTGCCCAAGAGGAGCGTGTAACCGTCCGCCGGTTGCCTGGCGGCGAACTCGGTGCCGATGTTGCCCGCGGCGCCGCCGCGGTTCTCGACGGTAACCGGTTGGCCGAGGCTTTCGGCGAGTTTCTGGCTGATGAGGCGCGTGATGACGTCGCTCGCCCCGCCCGGCGGGAACGGCGCGATGAACTTGATGGGTTTGTTGGGATACGATGCTTGCGCGAGTACACCCGATGCGCCGAGCACACTGGCAACAGCGATGATGAGTGCGCCCAGAAGCCGAAGCGATACGATCACGAGAGTCTCCTTCTCTAGTTGTTGATGTCGGGCAAAAGACAAACCAACCGGATGCCGATCAAGGGAGGGGCCGAGCGTGCAACGGTTGACGCGCATTTTTAGCACAGCCCCGATCTTTCGGCGAGCAACGGTGCCCAACAGCGGCTTTCAGGCGAGAAATGATCAGGTCCATATCGGGCTTGGGTGTCGAAATTCCGCTCTTGGACTTTTTTGGAAGCAGTGCAACACATAGACCCATCCGGCAAACTTGACGGTGTAGACCGCACGATAGGTGCCGGCTTGATGGTCGTCAACCACTTCCAGAACGCCCGCAGAACCAAATCCCTTCAGCACCTCGGCTTCTTGCTGCTTGGCGGCCGGCTTCGGCCAAGTCGATTGTGTGGCCAAAGGCGTCTTTGACGTCCTGGCACATGCCATTGCAGTTTCCGCAACTGACGGATACCCGTTAATCAGGCTTTCCCGCGCCTGGCCTCGAGTTCGGCCACGAAAACCTCCTGGGGCGGCGCGTTGGCCGGATCAGTGTGCCGCAGGTAATGGAAGGCGCGATAGGGCGCCCACTCCTCGCGGATGGCGCGCAATTGCGCGACCGCTTCAGGATGGGAATCGACACGCAGGTCCAGTTCATCGATTGGCGTGCGGCCGTGCACGAGCAGCGCGGCGGAGCGTTCCGGCAGATGGCCTTTGGCGCCCACCTGACCGCCGGCATCGCGCCCGGCTTCGATGGCGCGCAGCAAGCGCTCGTCGAGGTCCGCCGCTTCCGACGAAATGAAAGACTGCGCCATCGCGTCGACCACTTGTTCACCGGCAAGCACATTGCCCGCCGCCACATATCCCGGCCCGACTTTGTGACCACTCCATGGCCGCGTGCGTGGCCCGGAAAACGCAGCGCCACGTCCGCAGGCGTCAAGTACCATCAATTGCCGAAACGCGACCTGCGGGTCGGCGTCCTTCATGATCTCGAGCGCGTGCGCGGCCGGGTGGCCATGGCCCAGCAGATTGAGGCCCAGCGAGCGCAGTTCGAAATTGACGAAGGCCTGGCTTGAGATCACGCCAACGCCGCCTTTGATCGCCGGACACAGGGCGCCGACTACCAATGAATAGGTGGCGATCCCTATACCAACCTGGCCGGTGCGTTTGCAATATCCGAGAATCGTGAAAGTCATGGTTCACCCATATGGATGCCTGCCGGAGCGCAGGAGGAATGTGTCGTGCTTCAAAAGCAGCGACGATGTTAGCGCCTTTCCACCTACCTGGTTCACATGACCGAAGGCAGGCGGATGCGAGCTTTGAATCGCCCCGGGTATCGAGGGCGCTCCGAATTCCGGGTAGGTGGCGTCATGAGCAAGTCAATTCCATTTTTCCCGGAAGTACGTTAGCGCGCAGTCAGGATGTTGCAGGAACACCGTGGCGCGGATAATCTCCACCGGCCGGAGCCAAGGCATACTACTATCGGCAACTCACCGACAATGACGACAAGACGATTTCGGTGGCATTGACTTAAACCAACCAGCCGCCACGAAACCCGGTCGATTCACTTTTTCGCGCGGGGTTCAAGAAGGCTTGACCGA
The DNA here is from genome assembly GCA_040382235.1 of Burkholderiales bacterium. Taxonomy (GTDB): domain Bacteria; phylum Pseudomonadota; class Gammaproteobacteria; order Burkholderiales; family JAEUOS01; genus JAEUOS01. The sequence goes on along the minus strand of JBEIFV010000070.1, from coordinate 25,369 downwards.
CTCAACACAATCTTTCAAGGAGGAAACCAGCAATGAGCATCGAACGTATCAATTGCGGCCCACGCATGAGCTCGGCCGTCGTGCACGGCAACACCGTCTATCTCGCCGGACTCACCGCGGACGACCGCACGCTCGACGTCAAGGGGCAGACCAAGCAGATTCTCGACAAGATCGATAAATTCCTTGCCCAGGCCGGCACCGACAAGACCAAGGTGCTGTCCGCCAATATCTGGCTGACCGACATCAATACCTGGAGCCAGATGAACGAAGTGTGGGATGCCTGGGTGGCGCCCGGCTGCACGCCGGCGCGGGCCACCGTCGAAGCCAAGCTTGCGGCGGCCGGCCTGACTGTGGAGATCATGGTTCAGGCCGCGAAGTAGCGGAGAGCCTGCCAGCTTTAACTGGCGCCATCTTTTTTTCGCCCAAGCGCATCCCCGCGATTCAGTGCGGGGATGCGTGCCGCCTTCGACACCTTGGAAACCTGCGGCGAATCCGCCGCGATGAATCGCCGGATTCGCTGGACCCATTGGCTGGCGTAGTCCTTGCCGCTGCGCGTGTCGCGAGGCACGCGTACGCGGCGTTCGGAGCCAGATGGGCGCTCGATCCATAGTCGTTGCCCTCGCAGATCGACGCCGTCGAGCGCCCGGGTGATGGCCAGGTTCAGCGCGACCTACCTTCAGTCCGCCGCAGGCGCCTTGATACGCCATGCCTGCAGGAAGGCGGTGTTCATGACTGCGGCCGCCGCTTGCGCAGCAGCTAGAGGCGTTCGAGGGCCTTGCCGAAGCGCCGCAACAGTTCCTGCACTTCGGCCTCGGTAATGATCAGTGGCGGGCAAAAGGCGATGGTGTCGCCGATTGCCCGCACGATCAGTCCTTCCTCCTCCGCAATGCGGGCGCATTCACGACCATGGCCGGGTGCAAGTTCGACTCCCGCCAACAGCCCGATGCCGCGCACCTCTTTGACCAAAGGGTGAGCGCGCAGCTGCATCAATCCATCCAGGAGGCCGGGGCCCACTTGCTGCACATGCTCGACGATACGCAGTTCCTCGTAGATCTTGAGGGTCTCCAGGGCCACTGCCGATGCAACCGGATGCCCCGAATAGGTCATCGTCAACCCGAACAGCCCCAGTTCACCACTTTGCCGTTCAATGGCTTCGTAAACGCGCGGGCTGATCATGAGTGCCGAAATGGGGATATAGGCACTGGACAAGGCCTTGGCACAGACCAGAAGATCCGGCCTGAGATGCATGGTTGTCGAGCCAAACATTTTCCCGGTGCGGCCAAACGCTGTGACCACCTCGTCACAAACCAGCAAAATGTCATGCTTCTTCAACAGAAGTTGCAGTTGCGCGTAGTAGCGGGCGGGTGGCACCACAATGCCGCCCGCAGCCATCACCGGCTCGACAAAAAACGCCGCAATGGTACGGGCGCCCTCTGACTCGATGAGCCGTTCGATATCGGCAATCAAGCGATCACTGAAGGCGTCTTCCGTTTCGCCCGGATGGGCGAGCCGGGTGAAATGCGGCGTGGCGACATGCAGGAATCCGGGAAGCGGCAAGTTGAACTTGTGATGCGCATAGCTGACCCCCGACAAGCTGGCCGTAGCAATGGTGTTGCCGTGGTAGGCCAACTGATGCGATATGAATTTCTTCTTTTCAGGTTGTCCCAGCGCATTCCAGAAATACCAACTCAGGCGCGCCGCACAGTCATTGGCCTCGGACCCGGTGCTGGCAAACCAGATTCGGGACATGGGCACAGGGGCCATGGAGAGCAGCTTTTCGGCCAATGCGATCACCGGCGGGTGGCTCTTGTGGTTGGTCAAGGGGTAGTAAGCCAGCTCCTTCATTTGCCGATGGGCAACATCGGCGAGCCGTTCATTGCCGTAACCCAGGGCAATACACCACAAGCCCGACATCGCCTCGAGGTAGTCGCGGCCATGAATATCCCTGACCCAGACCCCTTTGCCGGACTGAATCACACTGGCCCCGCGCTTGGCATGCAAGGATAAATCGGTCAGGCCATGAACAACTGCCTTTGCATCTCTGGTTTGAAGACAATCTGTGTCTGACATGGGGTGCCCATCAACCGTTGGCATCGTTTGCACGTTCGATGGCCGCGGGGGTAAGTGGAAGTGGGTGATATCTACTGGACGCATCGGCCCGTGCCGGGCCAAATGAGTTTAGAAAAACGTGAGCCTGGTGCAAGAAATACGCGTGTTCCGGGGCGCCAGAATACAGGTGTCGACGCCGGCTGACAATTGACCCGCGACCGTGGTGAATTCCGCTTGAGGATCGACCAGGGTCTCCGACAGGCTGCTGGGGTGAGCAGGCTTTCACTGCCGCCAACCGCGTTTTGCACAGCGCGAGGCCCATGCGCACTTCGAGAACCCCGACCGCGCACAAGACTTGAGCAGGATCAAAACATCCTGGCCGCGGGGGAAGTGGAAGCATCGAACGGGAAAATCCGGTGATGGGGTTGACCATGGGCGTTCATTGCCAGTGACCGCGGAGCCGTGCGCCTGTCGTGCGATGTCGCGCCACGGCTGCCATGCATTGGCCGGACCATACGGCAGCGGGGCCGGCGCCTGCGGGCGCAGTGGCAAACCGATCGAGGAGGCCAGTGGCGGCACGCCGGAGACCAGGAGGATCTGCCTGGGGAGCGTGGCTTCGCCGCACCGCTGGTGCTTCCTGGCGGCCTTGATCCCGGCGGGCCGGGGAAGGTACGCCCTTCGCGGTCTCGCGCGGAACATGTTCTTGCCTCGAAAGGATTCGACTTATCGCCAGCGACCCGCAAGCCGGCACCAAGGAGGAGGATTAAGCCGGCCTTCCGGTGACGCTGCGTGCGGCGGCCTTTGGCGACCCGTTGCGCTGGCTCGCGCGCGGCGCCCAGGACTTTGGGCCGGCGCCCGGGATCGGGCTGTTCTTCGGCGCCTGCCTTGTCGCCACGGGCTGGGCCCTGCTCAAGGTGTTCGAGCACGCGCCGGCTTTCGTGCTCGGCCTCTCGGCCGGATTTCTTCTCGTCGGCCCCCTGCTTTGCGCAGGGCTATACCGTGTGAGCGAATGTCTCGAGCGTGGCCTGCGGCCGCGGCTTTTCGATGCGCTGTTTGCCTGGCGCCGCAAGCAGGACAGCCTGGCGATCTTCGGTGTCGTGCTGCCGGTGCTCGAGATGCTGTGGGCACGCGCCTCGCTGGTGGTGTTCGCGCTGTCGTTCCAGGGTTCGATGCCGGATTTCGCCGGGGCGCTCGGGAGTCTTGTCAACCTGGAGAACACCGAATTCATCGTCGCGTGGACTGCGCTGGGCGGCGTGTTCGCCACCATCATCTTCTCGTTGAGCGTGGTGAGCATCCCGATGATTCTCGATCGGCGCAGCGACGCGATCACCGCGGGCATCACCAGCATCCGCCTGGTGCTGAGCCAGCCCGCGGCGCTGATCTTCTGGGCGGCGGTCATCACGGTGCTGGTGATGCTGCCCGGCTTCGCGGGCTTGATGGTCGTGGGCCCGATCCTCGGCCACGCCTCGTGGCATGCGTATCGCACCATGGTCGAACCGCTGGCGGCTGCGGTTGCCGACCAAACGGACCCTTGAGGCCGTGCCAAGTCCCGGCTCAAGTATCGACGCGAAGTTTTCGCGGACGAACGAGCCTTCCACGACGCACTGCGCGCCGCTCGCGTATTTCGGCAATCTGCCTATTTCCCCCGATGGGCGACCAGCGGATTCTCGGCAGCGCCTCGCCGTATGGTCAGGCGCAGCTCACGTTCGTCCGCGCGGCCGGGATTGTAGTCATTGACAGCATGGTCCGACGCATAGCCGATGGAGACGCCGCAGATCAGCCGGTAGGCCGGCGGGAACTCGAAGGCCGCGCGCACCGGCCCGGCCCATGTGGCCAGGGCTCCTTGCGCACAAGTGGCCAGGCCGCGCGCCTGCGCCGACAGCATCAGCGTCTGCAGGTAGATGCCGGCGTCCAGCGCCGAGAACTCGCGCAGGCCCCGATGGACGAACAGAAAGAGCACCGCCGGTGCGCCGAAGAACGCGAAATTGCGCCGCATCTGGCGCTCGCGTGCGCCGCTGTCCTTGCGATCGATGCCCAGCAGTGAGTACAGGCCGTGCCCGGTGTCGCGGCGGCGCGGCTGCAGCTCGTCGGGATAGGCGAAGCGGGTCGAAAAGTCGCCGTCCGGCAGGCCGCGGCGGGTGAACATGAGCTTGATCCTGCCGAGCAGGCCGCCGTTCCGGGCGGCCATGCCGCGGTCGAACAGGTCGCACAGTTCGGCGGCCAGAATGTCGCGTAACTCGCCGGTGGCCACGGCGACGCGATAAGGCTGCGTGTTGGACCAGCTGGGCGACCAACAGGCGTCGGCAAGCACCGCGTCGAGCACCGGTTCCGGGATCGGTGTCGACAGGAAGTCGCGGACGCTGCGCCTGGCGCGGATCAGCGCCGCCAGCGTGTTCGCATCGCTGGCATCGGCGGCGGCATCGTCGCTTTGCCCCATGCGGCTTTCCGCCTGCGCTTGGGTGGGCCGGGTCACGACGGCGACCCTTGCCCGGAATGTGCGCGCAAGGGCGGCATGGCCGTGCCATTGTGTTCACCGAACCAGCCCAGCACATCGCGCCACAGCGGTTCGGCCTGGCGGCGAAAGTAGCCCATGTGACCGATCGCGCCCAGCCCGCTGCGCACCGGGTCGATGTCTATGCCGCGCCAGCGCGTGCCGCTGTATCCCGACATGAAGGCGTCGCGCGAGGCCGGGGGCGCCCACAGGTCGTCCAGCGCGTTGGCGGCAACGATGGGCGTGGTGACCCGGGCAAAGCACCCGGCGACGTGCGGCATTCCCGGATCGTCGAAGAAATAGCGCGGAAAGCGGCACCAGTGCTTCCAGTCGCGGTACACCCCTCGGGGCAGGTCTTCGCCCATGCCCAGCTTGCTCCAGGCGAGGTAGCCGTTGATGCGCACCAGCAGCGGCCCGACCAGTTTCCACATCAACATGACCTTGATCTGCTCGCCGCGGGACATCCAGCCGTGCCACCCGGCGCCGGTGGCAAAGGTGTAGAAGCGTGCGACCAGATCGTGGTTGGGCAGAAGGCCGAAGGCATGGCCGCCGAACGAATGGCCCACCATGAAAAGTGGCAACTCCGGATGCGCCATCGCGTCGACTGCAGCAGCCAGATCCTGGTGCGCCCAGTCCAGATAGGCCATGCGAAAGCCCTTGAGCGAGCGCGGCCTGGAGAGCCCGATGCCGCGGTAGTCCAGGGTCAGCGTGGTGAACCCCTGGGCGGCCGCGAACTGCGCAAAGCTCTTGTAGAAGAGCTGGTGCACGCCGGTGGCACCGGCCACAATGAGATGGCCGCGCGGCGTGCCCGTGGCCAGGTAGCGCAGGGCGATCAGGGGGTAGCCGTCGCGCGTGGTCAGGGTGAGTGATTCGGCCTCGGCGGCTGGTGCTTGCATGCTCATGGTGTCAGGTGCCGGTCGGCGTTCGCTCGTTCAGGGAGAGTTGAACCAGGCCGATCAGGGCCTCGGCGGTGTCGCGCATGGTCTGCACGCTGCCTGCCACCCGCGCCTGCAGCAGCGCGCCTTCGTAGGCCGAAACGATCAGCGCCGCCAGGCTGCGCGACCTGGTTTCCGACAGCCCCGCGCCGACCAGAACGCCTGCCAGCCGGGAACGGATGGCGGCGAAGCCCTGCGCCAGCGCGCGCCGTATCTCGCCGTCGTCGGGGCTGGATTCCAGTGCGATGGTGGCCAGCGGGCAGCCGCGCTCGAAGCCGCTCTTCTCCGGGCCCCGTTGCGCGCCTCCCAGCCAGTCCCGCAGTGCTTGGGCCGGGTCACCGGTGCGCTGGATCACCTTGTCGAGCTCGATGCCGATCTGGCCGACCACAGCGTCAATCGCGCTCACGGCCAGCTCGGACTTGCCACCGGGGAAGTGGTGGTACAGCACGCCCTTGGGCGCGCCCGCGGCGGCCAGCACATCCGCCAGGCCGACGCCGTGGTAGCCGCGCGTGCGCAGCGCTTCGAGCATCGCGGCGATGAGCCGCTCACGCGTGCCGGGCAGGGGAGTGGCGGGGGACATGGGGTAAAATTCTATAGACCGGTCGGTCTAGTGTCAATAGCGGGAAGCTCCGGACTGCCCGCGACGCGGCGGATCGGGCAAAGCGCCGCGCCGTGCGGTGTCGCGTCGCCGCCGTAGAGCCCGGCGACGGTGTGGCGCGCATCACCGGCGAGGTGATCGCGGTCGACGGCGGTTTCACCACCGCGCGGCCGCCGGTGAAATGGCGTGTCGCTGTCGCCCGATTGCGGCCGTTGAGGCGCTCAGTTCGTCCGCGTCCAGGTGAACACCCTCAGCGGCGGAATGTTGAACCATTCCCATTCGGCACGCGGCGCCCCGAGGTACGGTGTCGCGTAGCCGGCGACAGCGGCGCGCACCTGGTAGGCGACGAAGCGCCCGCCCGGCGCAAGCGCGCTCGCGATCTCGACGGCGATGCGGTCGGCCACCTCAGGTGGCATGGTCGAGAACGGGATGCCGGAGACGATCGCGTCGGGTGCGCTTAGCCGATGTTCGGCGATCAGGCGGGCGATGTCCTCGGCGCTGCCTTCCTCGACGATGAGGCGCGGGTCGGCGATGGTGGAGCCCAGGCGCTGCGCGAAGCCGGCGTTGAGTTCGATGGCCAGCAGGTGCGCCTGCGGGGTCAGCGCGCGCAGCAGCGCACGCGTGGTGCCGCCGGTGCCAGGTCCGAGTTCGACAACGCAACGGGCGCTGTCCAGCCGGGCATTGCGCGCAAGCCGTTTTTCGAGGCGATGCGAACTCGGTATGACCGAGCCGACCTGCTGCGGATGATCGAGAAAGCCGCGCAGCAAGGCGAGCCGATCGCGCCACGCCGTGGCTGCGGCGGCCGTACCCGGGCGCGACGCCGGCCCTGCTGCCTGCGGTGCCGCCCTTGATGCCTGTGCGGTCCCTGCGCTTGCCGCGCCATGTTGCTCGTTCGCCATGTTGTTCCTCGCCCTGGTCGCCGGCAATCCGGCAGCCAAGGCCCGCGCCGCTCGACACCGAAACCTATTGTTGTCCTTTGCCCCGCTGGCGGGGTAATCGAGCCCGAAGTCTACCCATTCCGCGCCGCAGCCCTTGGCGCGCGTCGTGGCGCGGCCGGCGTTTCCCGGCGGCACCAACCGGTGCGATCATCCGGCCAACAACGCGCGCATCATTCGCCGACCTGGCTGGCGGCGTGAGGTGTGGTGCGATTATTGAGAATTGCATAATTCATGACAAAAACATGCCTCTACCGAGGCTGTCATGTTTTTGGACATGATCGAAAACATAAGCCTTTTTGACAGGAGCGCAGCCATGATCGCCTACACCTGCCTGGGCACCAACGACCTCCCCCGCGCCAAGGGGTTCTACGACGCCCTGTTCGCAGCCATCGGCATTAAGCGCCCGATGGACTGGGGCGAGCAGGGCGCCGCCTGGGGGCCGGATTTCTCGCAGCCGATGTTCGGCGTGCTCAGACCCTACGACAAAAAGCCGGCGACGGTCGGCAACGGCACCATGATCTCGATCCTCTGCAAGTCCGAGGAGCAGGTGCGCGCGCTGCACGCCGCGGCGCTGGAACTCGGGGGGCGCGACGAGGGTGCGCCGGGGCCGCGCAGCGAGGGTTTCTACGCCGGCTACTTCCGCGACCTGGACTGCAACAAGCTCAACGGCTTTTTCATGGCGGCGCCTGCTGCTTGAACCCGGCGCTGCGGCAGGGGCCGATATCCTGGCCTTTCCGCTGCAGGCCAGCCGGACCATACCCCTGGTGTATGTCGCTGCCGCGCGCGGCTCCTGCGAGTCCATGCCCATGTGGGCTGGCCAAGCCTATCGCTCGGGTCGCGCCATGCCGGCGGCCGAGTTGGTCGCCACGCTGGTACGTGAGATGATGGCGCGGCTCGCTGCTGCCGTCTGAAGCGGGCCTATTGCGTTGAAAAGATCGCCGTCCAAGCGATCTTCATGGCCATCGGAATTTTTCAGCCGCGCTTTTGAGACACTGACGGTTGACGCGTGACCGAATCAAACACGAAACGGACGTTCTGCCCGATGCCTGTATGCAAGCCGCCTTGCGCACGCAAGACCTGATGACAGAGCCCCCCGACTGGATCCGTGCGGCACGCGAGCAGTGGCGCTGGCAGGGCCAGGTGCGCCCGCCGTTTGCCGCGAAACCGGGGCCGGGCCAGACTTCGGTCTGGGACTTCCCGCGTCCGCCGCGCCTGGCGCCCGACAGCCGCGAAGTGGTGGTGCGTTGGGCTGGCGTGGAAGTCGCGCGCACCCGCAAGGCCGTGCGCGTCCTGGAAACCGCGCATCCGCCCAGCTTTTATCTGCCATGGGACGACGTCGCCCGACATCTGCTCAAGCCTGCCGCTGGCAGCTCGTTCTGCGAATGGAAGGGGCCTGCGCAGTATTGGACCCTGGTGTCGGGTGATCGCCGCCTGGTCGGCGTGGCGTGGAGCTACCCGCGGCCGCTGGCCGGTGCGGAAATGCTGGCCGACTGCGTGGCGTTCTATCCAACAGCGCTCGAGTGTAGTGTCGACGGCGCGGCCGTGAGGGCGCAGCCCGGCGGTTTTTACGGTGGCTGGATCACGCCGGAATTGGTGGGCCCATTCAAGGGCGAGCCTGGCAGCGACGGCTGGTAGTGAGGGTGTCGAAGCCTGGTGGAAGCCAGGTTGCGGGCAGGGTGCCAGGCCGACACCCATCGACGAGTTCAGCCACGGCCAGGTTGCTGCTGACGCGGTACCCGGGCATCGGTGTCGGGAATTGCTTCTTGCGCCAGGGCCCGCGGGGATGCGCGTCGAATGCAGCCAGCCATTCGCCGCAAGCCATCCAGGCGCCTTTGAGCCGTTGAGCGAAAGGCTCTCAGGCCAGCGGCCCGAACGCCGGTGGCGGAATCCGCCGCATGGATGCCGCCTCGTAAGCCGAAGCAACGCGCAGGATCACATCCTCACGCCCCGGGTCGGCGCGAAACACCAGCGAAAACGGCAGGCCGGGCGCGGCTAGCGGGGTCGGGCTGGTCGACGCCACTTCGAGGTATCGCTTGCGGTCGGGACTCAACTTGAATACGGGGTCGTAGGCGGTTCTGACGTAGCCGGCCGGAATCAGCACTTCGGTCAATCCGGCGTTCGGCCCGTAGAGCGATTCCGGTGTGAGGTTGTGCGGCATGCCATGCTGGCCGGCACCGCCGATGATGCCGGGCGGGAACGGGGTGTGCAGGCGCACCAACGCATCGAGCTTGTTCTCGTTGATCACCATCATGTCGACCCGGCGCAGCAGTTCGCGCAGCATGATGCGCTCGTTGACACCCTGGCGGCCGCCGAGCGGATTGCGCGGGTCGGCGATTTCTTCCCAGTTCTTGAAAGCCGAGCGCTGGTCGTCACCCCAGAATTTCGAACGTGCGTTGAGTTCTGCCCAGGTCACAAGGGTTTCGGTGAATCCCCGGGCCTTCCAGTCGGCCGCGCGCAGCGCCAGGTATTGCGAAATGTGGAAGCGGAAGGTGTTCGCCAGCTCCTGATGCTGGATGGTGGCGATGTCGAGGTTCGAGGGCGGCGGCATGGTCCCATCGGCCAGCGCGACCAGATAGTCCATCGGCTGCATCGCGCCGCCGCCGAAAAATTGGCCCGGTGCGAACTCGGTGCGGCAGATCGCGGCGGCGAATTCCTTGAACAGCGGCGTTCCGTCGGCGCCTAAGCGAAACAGGATGTCGGGCATGAAGACCGGCAAGAGGCGCGCCAGGGCGCGGCTGAAGTCGGTCTTCATCAATTCGACCTCCGGGTCGCGCTGCCACAGGCGGTGCGAAGATTCGACCAGGGTCGCGCCCAGCTGCGCCGCCAGCACCGCCTTGATCTCGGCTGCGGCGGCGGTGATGATCGGTACCTCGGTCAGCGAGTCCGGCGGATGCACCATCGATTCGCGAACCACGCCCAGACGCATGCCCCGCAGAGCGCCGGCACCGTGCCCGGCAGTGATGTGGCTGGCGTAGCGGGTGGCAAGCACCGATGCGCGTGGCACCGTGGTGTAAGGGTCGCGGTAATCGTAATAGCCTTCGAGCGGGTCCTTCAACGCATCGAGGATCTTCGCGCAGTCGACGATCCGGCGCGCATGAATGCCGCTGCGGTCGCAGTAGATGTCGGCGCCGATGGCGCCGCCGTCGAAGCCGAGCATCGCCTTGTGCGGCAGGATCAGTGCCACCGAGTTATGGTTCGACGGGCCGCGGCAGGAGGCGCGGGTTTCCTCGCCCAGGCTCGCCATCACCAGATTGACCGATACCGACAGTGCCGAGCCCGAGCTTGAGCCGAGCGAGGCGGCGCGCGTGGTGTCGTAGGGATTGGACGGGTTGCCGCCCCAGGTGGTGCGCTGATAGCCAAGCACCGAAGGCATCACTTTCTCCGGCTGATGCTTGCCGCCAGGATCGCCGGCGCGGCCGTTGTATTCGGTGCATACCGCCTTGGCGAAAATGATCGCGCCCTTGCTGCGCAACTGTCTGATCAATCCATGGTCGCGCGCCGGGAAATCCATGTCGTAGGCGGCGTCGCCGCCGCCGGTGGAGCGCATGTCCATCGCATCGAACGAATCCTTGAACGAGAAGGTCACGCCGTACATCGGCATGGCGTCGAGGTCCGGATTGCGGCCGTATTGCGCATCCAGTTCGGCCGCGCGTTCCAGAGCGTCGGGCAGGTGGCGAAACGCTTCGCAGGCGGGCGGCGCGCCTGGCGGCAGCGCCCCCAGCGAGGGATGACGGTCGAAATCACCCTTGCAGGTCACCGAGCGCTCGCCGCGGATATTGAGTGTGGACAAGGCATTGACCCGACCGGCACTGGGAATTCCCACCAGCATGCCAAATTGCTGCTGCACCGTCGGGTCCGATATGGTTGCCTCCATCCGCCCGAACTCCAGCGGCGGCCCCTGATACTGGTCGAGATCCGGCAGCAGCGTGGCGGCAGCGACGGTGGCGACCGGAAATTCGAGCGGCACCCCGGCGCGGACAGTGCCGGCGGCTCTTGGCACCGGGCGCCCGTCGGCGGTCATCAACATGCTGGCCACGCCGTTGAAGGCGCGACAGCGGTCGATCGACTGCTGCACGACAGCCACGCAGGTGGTGCGGCCGTCGCGGATGGCCGCATGCAACGCGTCGATGGTCGCTTCTTCGATACGAAATGGTGCTGTGTCTCCGTTGCTGCTGGTTGCTGCCATGTGTTTTACCTCCAGGTCGAATTCACGCCTATGGTAGTTCAAGTAACGCGCCGCGGCGGGATGCGGCGCCGGGTCGTGACATGAACCGCGGCCACGGGGCCTGGCGGATCATGGACGGCGCTACGACACTTTCGTTTCGGTCTTCGAACGCCGGCGCCTTGCAAGCGTCGCGTTTTAACCGAGCGCGGCAGCGCCGCCGCTTTTTCGGGTGACGTTGGCGCAGTCGCCGTGCACACCCTGGGCATCGGGTGCGCGCCAACGTGGTCGTCGTGGCCGTCCGTTTTGTACATGGTGATGCGCGGGACATCTCACCCGGCGGAGACTCCGTCGCTTGCCCGTTTGCATAGACCAGCGCCCAGCTTTCCAACTTTCCTGCGCGAAATCGGCGATTGGCTGCCCCGGCCAGGATCAAGATACTTGCGCATGCGGCCTTGAATTTCCTGAGCTTGGCAATTGACATCAATTGCAAAGGCCAGTTTAATGTCGGCTGGAAGTTATCGTTAGATAAACAACGACCTTCGACCCAGTGCGGCAAAGAGTCGCGTAAACAATAGCGGGCCGGTGCCGATAACGGGCCGGTGCATTGACCATACGGCATGCGGCCTGCAGACGAAACGGATTTCCCCCGTCAAACGCATCCCTGCATGCCTGACGCAGCGATGCAACCTTCACGAGATTGCAAGGTGACCACATGATCAAACTCCACGGCTTCTGGCGTTCGCTCGCTTCTTACCGGGTTCGCGCCGCCTTGCGCCTAAAGGGTCTCGAATTCGAGGAGGTCGAGGTCGACCTGCTCACGGGCGCGCAGTTCACGCCCGAGTTCGATGCCGTCAACCCTCAACATGCGGTTCCGGTGCTGGAAATCGACGGCCTGCATCTGGTGCAGTCGCTGCCCATCATCGAGTCCCTCGAGGAGCGTTTTCCGTCGCCGGCGCTGCTGCCGGCCGACGCCCCCGGCCGCGCGCGCGTGCGCGCATTGGCCCAGGTTGCCGCGTCCGACGTCCATCCGCTGATCGTGCCGCGGGTGCGCAACTACCTGGGCAATCCACTCGGCCTGTCGGAAGAGAGCAGGCTCGCGTTCATCCAGCACTGGTTTTCGCTCGGTTCAGCGGCTCTTGAAGCCAGGCTCGGGCGCGATCCGGAAACCGGCACCTTCGCCCACGGCGACGTACCCGGGCTGGCCGACGTGGTGCTGACTTCCCATGTACTTGGCGCGCGCATGTTCAGGACCGATCTCTCGGCGATGCCGAAGCTTGAAGCCCTGGCAGACCGTTGCCTGGCACTGCCCGCTTTCGACGGCGGCAGGATGACGCAAGCCCATTGAAACGAAGCGGTGAAAAATTCACCAGCCGCAATACCAACGATCGCAGACACGACCGGAGACAAAGGTCATGCATGAAGGGTATCGGCGCGGTGATCCGCAACACGCCCGCTGCCGGTTATGCCGGCTGCTGTGCCGGCATTTCGAAGACTGACGTGACGGACCGCCTGAAGGAAATCAAGTGCCCGGCGCTGGTGATCGTGGGTGAGCAGGACCATGGCACGCCAGCGGCCGCATCGCAGGCGATACAGGCCAACCTGTCCGGCGCCGAGTTGCTGGTGATCCCTTCTGCGGCGCACATTTCCAGCATCGAGCAGGCGCAGATTTTCAACATCGCGGTGCGCGACTTCCTGACCCGCGTCACCGCCGGCAAGTAAAGCTGCAAACATGCCCGAGGCACGGCGCGGATTGCTCGGGTGCGCCGTCGCAACGCCTTGGCCGCGTCGATTGGCCTGGTCCGGCACTTTTCACCCACACGTGCCGTGAACTCCCCGTCCCTGATCACATTCGACCGTGCCGACATCGCGCCGGCGCATGACCGTCCCAAACCCGAGCGTCATGTCGCCGGCAAGCCGTTGCGCACCACCTTCTCGCACTACGCCCGCGGCGAGGTCGACAGCGGTATCTGGCATTGCGAGCCCGGCGCGTGGCGCATCGATTTTTCCGACGTGCCCGGCAAGACCCGCGAGGAGTTCTTCCATGTGCTCGAAGGCCGCATCCGCATCACCGCCGAAACTGGCGAAGCACGCAGCTTCGGGCCGGGGGACGCCTGCCTGATCCCGGCCGGCTTCAAGGGCACCTTTGAGGTGCTCGAACCGGTGAAGAAGTACTACGTGATGATCGACAAGACCTGACACCGAAAACGCACCGTGACGGCCGCGCCCATCAGCGCGCGCGTGCGGGTACGTCGTATTTCCACCGGCTGCGATCCAGCCATCGCACCCAGCAATTAGGCCACCGGGGCGGTACCTTCCAGCCTCAGGCACTGCGCCAAGCAGAATTTCAAGCTCGCATTGGGCCTGGCGGACCACATCACCGCGCTCAACACCGGTCGCGTGGTGTTTGACGGCCCCGCTGACGGCGTGTGCGCCGCGCCCGAACAAGTGACCCGGCATCTCGGGGTATTCTGACCCCGCACCTTTTCCAGCCCGACCATCCCGGGGAGATTCCGGTGTTCTACACCGGCCCCCCCCGGCGACCCATCCCAGGCTGTCGTTCGATGTGGGGAAGGGCTTCGCCGACATCACCATGAAGGCCAACTTGCCCTGCATCCCGATCGCCGCACGCGGATTCTCCTGGATCAGCGGCGTTTGGGCCTGGCCGGAATGATGGGCAGCAACACATAGGGCGCACGCTTGGGGTTGACATGCAGTGTGTTGACGCCGTCGAACACCTTGGCCGGCCGATCGGTCGGGTCTGTGTGGGTAAAGGGGCCGCAGCCGGTCATCGGGTACTTCATGTTCGAGAGCACGCCGGCCGGGCCGGGATACACATAGTCCTTGCCGCGGACGGTGAGGGCGACGCGGTGGCCGGCCGGCACCACGATGGAGGTGGGCAGTATCTCGATATCGAGTTCCACCACCTTGCCCGGCGTCAGCGGCTCCTTGACTTCATGCGTGTGATACGGGCGCCAGGGTTTGGAGAGTTCCAGGTCGAGCTTGCGGTGCGAGGCACGCAGCCAGCCCTGTCCCACCGGCGTGTGCGGGTCGAGCGCGCCCTGGAACACCACCTCCTTCAGGTCCGGCGAGAAGATGCGCAACACCACGAAGAAGTCCGCATCCCTGGTCGAGGATGAAGCGAAGAGCTTCAACGCCGAGGGCCCGGTGATCTCGATGTCCTTGTCCTGCGGCGGCAACATGAAGGTGACGCCGTCCGAGAAGCCCTTGTAGGACACTTTGCCAGCCTTGCCCGGTGGTGTCGGCGAAAGCGTCATCTGCGCGGGATCAAGGTAGAACCTGGTCCACTTGGTGCGCTTCAGCGGCCACTCGCTTTCGTGGCGCATGACGAATTTGTCCACATGGCGCACCTGCAGTTGGACCTTGGGTTGCTTGTCCCAGCCGTTTTTCTTGTCCTTGAGAAAGTAGTCGAAGAAGCGCTTCTGCAGAGCGCGCCCGTAGTCGGTGTAGAAATGCGTCCAGTGCTCGATACCGTGCGCTTCCAGCCACTTGTTCTTCGAGGCGGCGCGGGTATAGCCCTCGAAATTGCCGCGCGGATGCAGACCCTGCCCGCCCCAGTTGGCCGCCGAGAAAACCGGCACGTCGACACGGTTCCAGTCCGGCATGCGCGCCTTCCAGTAGGCGTCATCCATCGCATGCCTGAGCGCGGTGGCTGCATAGTCCTCGCGGTTGGCGATCAATTGCTTGTCGGACAGGTCCACATCGCCACACACCGGCCGGCCGGTGACGTCACTCTTCGGCCCGCGCGTGCCCAGGCCGTACTGCACGGTTCGCACCTGCATGTCGTACCAGTTCTTGATGAAGTCGCACAGGATGCCGCCATGGTGCGAAAGGTCGCGATACATGTCGGCCGCGCCTTCCCAGGTGCAAATCGCCGCCAGGTGCGGTGGCTTCAGCGATGCGACCTGCCACTGGTTCATGGCGTAGTAGGAAATGCCGTTCAAGCCGACCTTGCCATTGCACCAGGGCTGCACGCCGGCCCACTCGATGCAGTCGTAGAAGTCGATGGCTTCCTGCGGGCTCCACAACTGCATGTAACCGGGCGACATGCCTGCGCCACGTGAGTCGACGCGAATGCAGATGTAGCCATGTTTGACCCACTTCTCGGGGTCGACCACTTCCCAGTTCTGGTACTTGTTGGTCGAACCTGCGGTCACGTCGGGGTGTTTGGTTGCCATGATGTCCCACGCAGTCTTGTAGCCGCGCTGGAACGACAGGCCCTTGCCGTAGGGACCATAAGTCATGATCACCGGGTACTTGCCGCGGGTGGGCGGGCGGAAAACGTCGGCCTTCAGCACCAGACCGTCCCGCGCAGGAATCGATACATCCCAATCGACCTGCATGCCGTCGCGCAGTTCGCTCTTGCGCGGATTGCCCGGCAAATTCGCCGTCTGCCTGGTTGGTTTTGACGCCGCGTTTTGTGCCACTGAAGTCTCCTTGATGTCTTGATGCGCTGCCCACAGCGGTCGGCGCTCGGGCAGAAGTCTACAAGCATCAGCGCTGCGCTGCGCTGCGGCAGGCTGCCGTACGCTCGCAACACCAACCGGACTTCAACAACAGGAGAGACCCATGCCGATCGTCCGTATTGAAATGCTGGCGGGGCGCAGCCTGGAGCAGAAGCAGCGTTTGGCCGTCGAGATGACGGAGGTGGTGGCATGTCTGTGCAACAGTGATCCTGTGCACATCTACGTCATGTTCAGTGACGTGCAGCACCAGTCGTGAACGTCGGCGACCGCTCATGCGGTCAAACGCTTCAAGGCCGATAACCCCGCAACCGCGAAGACCCACCGCTTCGCCGCGAATCAGGCGCGCGCTATCGCTGTCGACCATCGCACATTCGATATCACCCGGACAGTGAAAATCTTTCTCAAACTGCTTGCTCCGTGGTGCATTGCCACCTGAAATCCTTGATCCGTTTTGCCGCATTGCAATCTCTGCAAAGACGTACCGGCATCGACAAAATTTCACTTGATCGACGACGAATCGCAGTCGACGCATACGTGCGACTCAATGCATGGTCCGCGACGCGCATCGAACGCGGCCGGCACCACCGACTCGCGATGGCAGCATCAACGCAAAGCCAACCAGATCTCGTTGCGCCGCAGGAACCAGGGCGTGATGGGCCCGTTGTAGCGCGCAAACACCGGCTCTCCACGAGTGGCCACGCCTGCCGACTGCAGCGTCGCTTTCAAGTCGCTCAGGTGCTCCTGGTAGTTGGCCTGCGACCAGGTGCCCGAATAGCGGATGACCGCCCAGGTGGCGGCAGCCACTTCTCGCAGTTGCACCCGCGCATCGAGCGGCTCCGGCGCCGTAGCCATCGTCACCCCCTTGGGCAAGACGAACTGCACGCGCATGCCGCCCGCCACGGCGGCCTGGGTCGCGGGCGCGGTCATGTCCATGCGCACGGACGCGGCGGCCTGCGTCACCGGTGCGGTCATCGCGAACTTTTTCTCCCCCTTGTTCTTGCCGAATATGTAACCCGCCAGGATCGGGAAGGCCTGGTTGCCGGCGTCTTCGGCCGAGGCTTCGAGCACTACCTCGGCCACGACATAGGGTGCGTACTGGCGCACTTCCACCCGGTCGATTTTGCGGATGACTTCGTAGTCGGGTTCTTCGATGGCATGGGCCGAAAACGGCATGGCGAGGAGTGCAAGTGAAAAGAGTAGGTGGCGCATGTGGGTGGGCAGGTGAGAGATCAGGCGGTGATATGGAAGGGGGCGCGGTGAGTCGACATGCGGCGTTTCAAGTGCGGATCAGGGGCGACTGCGCGGCGCCGCGGATCTACGGGGCCGCGGCCGCCGCGCATGTGCTGCCCCAGACGATGCAGGCAGCAGCAGACCTTCGTGCAATGCCACATGTTCGAGGGCATCTTCGAAACGTGTGCGTGAGGCGGCCGCCACCTGTTTCAGATGGGTATGGATTTCGGCATCGGCCGCGTTGCGCTGCTCGCACCCGGCACTGTAGGCCTCGAAGTGCGACAACTGCATCAGCAGTTCGGCTACGTGGCGCGGGCACTCGCAGGCGATCGCCGAGGATCGGGCCGCGAAGTCGGCCAGGGCCGCATCGTCCCAACGGCGCGGTGGCGCGGGCTGCCTTGCCTGTGCGGCGTTGTCTGCCACCGGCTGTGGTGTCGTGGTCGCCATCGAAAACGCGTGCAGCCATTGCGCCAGCACGGCGTCCGGCTGTGGCCCGCGCAGCAAGGCCATGCCGGCCGCTGCCAAGGTATCGCACACGGCGTCGGCAGCAAAGCCGTAGAGCAGCGCTTTTGGCACTGCCGTGAGGGACGGCGCTGCCGCATTGAAGGAGGCCGGCCAGCCGGCCTGCAACTGGGGTTCGTATACGAGCAGGGCATCGACATTCGAGGGCTGCAATGCGGCGGCGGCCTGCGCAACGTCGTCGAAGGGGCCCAGCAGTGACAACGGCCGGCCAAGCCTGCGCAGCATCGCGGGGTGCTGCAAGCGCTTGCCCAGCGTCGCGCCGATGACCGCGAGCCGCCAGGCCCGAGCCGGCGGCGGGCGGGCTGATTCCGCTTGCTTGCTGCCCTGCGTGGCCGCCAGTGCGTCTGCATGGGTGGCGGCCACACGCTGTAGCTGTGACATGTCCAGATGCGCCAGGCTGCCGATGGCATGCCCGAGGTCGGTCAACTGTTTCACCAGTGCAAGGTGGCGCACGTCGTCGGCCGAGTAGAGCCGCCGGCCGCTTGGCGACAGGGCCGGCCGGGTCAAACCATAGCGGCGCTCCCAGACGCGCAGGGTTGCCACGGGCATGCGCAACATGTGCGCCACGGCGCCACTGCGGTGGAAGGGCGTGTGTCCTGTGCCGGCTGGACCCTGCCGTATCGGCTGCTTGCTGATTGTCACGAGATTTTCTAGAATAATGTTTAAATGAAGCGTATTTGAACTGGATTATAGGCGATTGATCGAGTGTATTTATGAGTTTGAATTGATAATGAATCTAGTATTGTATTATGCAAGCGATGCCGTTCATAAAATCCCAAGATGCAAACCTTGCGAGAGCCTGCAAGGCCGGATCTGTCTCTCCTCGCGCCATGGTGCGGCGATGCCACGGCGCAGGGGCAGCACGCGGCGAAAAAGCGTGGACCCGTCGACTACGCGCCGGAAAGCAGGATGATGCTGCGTAGCGCCACGTTTCGCGGCAACAAGAGCGCGCTTCCGAGCAAGCCTTGCGTGGCCTGCGGCCGCCCCATGAGCTGGCGCCGCAGCTGGGCAAAGAATTGGGCTAAGGTCAAGTACTGCTCCGAAGCCTGTCGGCGCGGCAAGGTGCAAGGTGGCTGAACTGCGCGATCTGATCGTCGTACTGGGCGACCAACTCGACCTGGGCGCTGCCGCGTTCGATGATTTCGATGCGAGCGTCGACGCCGTCTGGATGGCCGAGGTGGCCGAAGAATCCACTCACGTATGGTCGAGCAAGCCGCGTACTGCGATGTTCCTCGCGGCAATGCGGCATTTCGCGCAGGAACTACAACGCGCCGGCAGCCCGCTGCACTACACCCAGCTTGACTCGCCCGGCAACGCGGGCAGCCTGCAAGCCCAGTTGCAGGCCGATATCGCGCGCCTGCGGCCTGCGCGATTGGTGATGACCGCTCCGGGCGATTGGCGTGTGCTGCAGGCGATCAAGGCCGTGGCCAAAACCCACGGCCTGGCATTGGACATTCGCGAGGACCGTCATTTCTTTTGCAGCGTGCGCGATTTCGCGGAGCATGCCAAGGGCCGCAAATCCCTGCGCATGGAGTATTTCTATCGCGAGCAGCGCAGGCGGCACGGCGTTCTGATGCAGGGCGATGGAAAAGGCGACAAGCCGGCAGGCGACAAATGGAACTTCGATGCCGACAACCGCGAAGCCTTCGGCGCCGCCGGACCGGTCGATGTGCCGCCGCGCACGAGTTTCAAACCCGACGCCGTTACTCGGAAGGTGATCGCGCTGGTCAACGCGCGTTTTGCGGCTCATCCTGGCCGCCTGGACAGTTTTGCGTGGCCGGTGACCCGTGAGCAGGCATTGCAGGCCTTGCACGCTTTCATCGAAGAGCGCCTGCCTCTCTTTGGCCGCTACCAGGACGCGATGTGGCCGGGCGACGCCTGGCTGTATCACTCGCATCTGTCGGCAGCGCTGAACCTGAAACTGCTGAACCCGCGCGAGGTGGTCGCCGCGGCCGAGGCGGCATACCGCGACGGCAAGGTGCCCTTGTCGGGCGCCGAAGGCTTCATTCGGCAGATCCTCGGCTGGCGCGAGTATGTGCGCGGCATCTACTGGACCCAGATGCCCGCGTATCTGGAGCGCAACGCAATGGGCGCCCGCGAGGCCCTGCCCGCGTGGTACTGGACCGGCGCCACCGACATGGCCTGCCTCAAGGATGCGTTGGCACAGACGCTGACACATGGCTACGCCAATCACATCCAGCGACTGATGGTGACCGGCCTGTTCGCACTGATGCTGGGTGTCGACCCGAAGCAGGTGCACGCATGGTATCTGGCCGTCTATGTGGATGCGGTGGAGTGGGTCGAGCTTCCCAACACCCTGGGCATGAGCCAGTATGCGGACGGCGGCGTGATGGGCAGCAAACCCTATATCGCCACCGGCAAGTACATCGACCGCATGAGCCCGCACTGCAAGAGTTGCCGCTACGACCCGGCGCAACGCAGCGGCGACAAGGCCTGCCCGTTCACCACCTTGTACTGGGATTTCCTGATGCGTCATGAAACAGCACTGGCCAAAAACCCGCGCATGGCGCTGCAGGTGAAGAATGTGGCACGCCTGACCGATGCGCAAAAGGAGTCTGTGATTGAACGCGCGGCGGCGATCCGCCGCTGCGAGATCGGGGCTTGCGACGCAGCCGGCGTTTAAATTGCACTCCATGCCCGAGACCTTCCCCCCCACGCTCGCGGCCGCACAGGCACGCATCGCCGCCGTGCGGCCGGCCGCCTACGCCCGCACGCGCAACGCGCTCGACGGTGCGGTGACGGGGCTGTCGCCCTATATCACCCACGGCTTTGTCACGCTGACCGATGTGCTGGCCGGCGTCACTGCGCATCACGCACTGGACATGCAGCACAAGTTTGTCTTCGAACTGGGATGGCGCGCCTATTTCCGCCATGTCTGGCAGCACCGTGGCGACGGCATCCTGCGTTCACTGCATCAAGGCCCGCTGCCTGACGAGGCGTACACGGGCGAACTGCCGCCCGACATACGCGATGCTTGTACGGGTGTGCCGGTGGTGGATGAAGCGGTGCGCACGCTCTACGCCAGCGGCATGCTGCACAACCACGCGCGCATGTGGCTGGCAAGCTATGTGGTGCATGTGCGTCACGTGCACTGGCGCGCCGGCGCCGACTGGATGGTCGGCCACCTGCTCGATGGCGATCTGGCCAGCAACCACCTCAGCTGGCAATGGGTAGCCGGCACCGGCAGCCGCAAGCCCTATCTCTTCAATGCCGAGAATGTGGCCCGCTATGCACCGGCGTCCTGGCATAGCCCCGGCACTGTGATCGACACGTCTTACGAGGAACTGGACCGACTGGCGCGGCAACCACGACCCAAGCCCGACGCGCCGTCCGTCGCGGCCAAGCCTGTTCTGCCCCGCCTGTGCGCACAGCCGCCGGCGGATCTCGGCTTGATGATGCCGGACGCGGCCGCAGTGGCGGGTCGCGACGTCTGGCTGGTTCACCCTTGGAGCCTGGTTGCGATGCCGGCTGCGTTGCCGGCCGACACCGTGGTGATCGGTATTTTCGTGGCCGACTTTCATCAGGCCTGGCCGTGGAGCGAGCGGCGCTGGCGTTTCGTCGGCAGCCGCATGGCCGAACTCGCCACCCGGCGCTGGCATGGCGATGCCGCCGCCATCGGCGCAGCGCTGGCGGGGGCCCGCAGTGTGCGCAGCGTAGCCGAGCCGCATCTGGCCGCCTGGCTGTCGCGTTGGGCCGCATGCGAGACCGCACCGGCGCTGTTCGCGCCGGTCGAACGGCGCTGTGACTCGTTCTCGCAATGGTGGGCCCGCACCTCGCGTGGCCTGCAAACCGCAAGCGATCTGCTTGCCATCCATCAGGTGCCCGCATCATGAGCAATCCCGTCCATCCACCGCAGCCGCTGACCGTGCTCTACGACGGCGCTTGCCCGCTGTGCAGGCGCGAGATTGGCGTCTATCGCGGCCTTGAGCCGGTCACGCCGCTGTGCTTCGCCGACGTATCCGATCCTGCATTGCCGCTGCCCGCCGGCACCACGCGCGAACAGTTGCTGGCGCGCTTTCACGTGCGTGGCGGCGACGGCCGCTTGCTCAGTGGCGCAGAAGCCTTTCTTGCGATGTGGGCTGCTCTGCCGGGCTGGCGCTGGATGGCATTGATTGGCCGTCTGCCGGGCGCCGTTTGGATGATGGAGCGCCTGTACCGCTTCTTTCTGCGCCTGCGGCCGACGCTGCAGCGCTGGGCATTCCGGCTTGAGCGGCCCGACATGCGCGGCTGATGCCGGCAACTTCGCCCAGCCGAACACATGCCATCTTCGATCGCACTTATTGCCGCCGTCAGCCTGATCGGCCACGTGAATGCGGTGAATGGCCGCTTCAACGCCGTGCGACACGTCACGAAATCGCTTGATTTGACAACCGGGAGTTCCGAATGAACGAAGACCCACGCTGCTGCGGCAGCGGCACCTGCATCATCGATATCGAAAACCGCTGCTGGTGTGGCCGGCAATGGGACGCGCTGACGACCGGCCAGGCGCCGGTCGTTTCGGTCCCGGCAGGCGCCCGTGATCCTGCGGCGGAAGCGCCGCGCTCGCCGACAGGCGGAGCGCATGACCTGTAGCGTATTCGGCACCGGCGCCCTTGGGTGATGTGAAATGACGGCAGCGGCGCTTGTCTGGTTCAAGCGCGATCTGCGCATCCGTGACCATGCGCCTCTGGCCGAGGCCATGCATTTCGAGCATGCGCAGGGGCTGGTGGTGATCGAGCCGGAATGGCTCGCCAGTCCGGAGTGCGATCCGCGCCATGTCGCCTTTCTGCTGGACTGCGTGGCCGGGCTGCGGCGCGACCTGACAGCGCGAGGCATGGCACTCATCGTGCGCACCGGCTCGATGCCGCAGGTGCTGCAATCCCTGCGGCGCGAGTTCCCCTTCACCCATCTCTTCAGTTCCGAGGAGACCGGCCCCGGCTGGAGCTACACACGCGACCTTGCAGTGGCCGACTGGTGCCGGGAGCAGGGCGTGAACTGGACCGAACTGCCGCAGACCGGGGTGGTGCGGCGCCTGCGCTCGCGTAACGGCTGGGCGAGCCGCTGGGCGCAACGCATGAATGCGCCCGAGGCGCGGCCCGTCATCAATTTCAAGCCGGCGCCAGGCCTGCAGCCTGGCGCGCTGCCCACACTGGGCGAGCTGGGCCTGCCGGCCCTGAAGCGTGCGCTGCCACCCGGCGGCGAACGCGCCGCATGGGCCACGCTGGACAGCTTCCTCGATGGGCGCGCCCAAGGCTACCGCCGCGCCATGTCCAGCCCGCTCAGCGCCGCCGAAGGCTGCAGCCGGCTGAGCGCGCACCTGGCCTTTGGCACCATCTCGATGCGCTGCGTGCATCAGGCGACCGAGACGCGCATCGCCGCCACGCCCGATCGCAGCCTGGCCTACTCGCTGCGCGGCTTCGCCAGCCGCTTGCGCTGGCACTGCCACTTCATGCAAAAGCTGGAAGACGAACCCGAAATCGAGTGGCGCAACGTGGCACGCTCGGTCGACGGGCTGCGCCCGGGCGATGGCGTGCACCAAGACGTACTCGACCAGGAGCGCCTGCAGGCCTGGTGCGAAGGCCGCACCGGCTACCCCATGGTAGACGCCTGCATGCGCCAGTTGTGCGCCACCGGTTGGCTCAACTTTCGCATGCGCGCCATGTTGGTCAGCTTTGCCGCCCATCACCTGTGGCTGCACTGGCGCGAACCTGGTCTGTTCCTGGCGCGCCAGTTCCTCGACTTCGAGCCCGGTATCCACTGGAGCCAGATGCAGATGCAGTCGGGTACCACCGGCATCAACACCTTGCGCATCTATTCACCAGCCAAGCAGGCGCGTGATCAGGATCCGCAGGGTCTTTACATACGGCAATGGGTGCCGGAGATCGGCAGCGCGGCCTACCCAGAGCCGATGGTCGATGAACGCACGGCGCTGGCCGCGGCGAAGCAAAAGCTCTATGGTATGCGCCAGACGCGCACGGCCCATGCCGAAGCCGAGGACATCCAGCAAAAACACGGCTCACGAAAAAGCGGCTTGTCGCCATCGACCACCAGCACGCGCCGCAGGCCCCCCATGCCTGATCGCCAGGGCCGGCTGTTTTAGCGTGCGCGGTGCGACCCTGGCTGATTCTCGCCGCGCAGCGTGTCCGCATCGCGGTTGAAGTCGCGCTCCTTTGCCCGCAATCACGCGGCTACGCAAGTACACTTCAGTGCAACTGGCGTTTCGCACCTTCAGGCGAGGCGCATGGCCGACCCCGCAAGATTTGAAGCTGATGCGAAAGGAATTCGCGATGACCGTGCCGTACATGCAAGCCATCACCGAGCGCTACAAGGCGATCGGCTATACCCCGTATCGCTGGTTCCAGGCCGGAGACGCGCCTTCCTGGACGCCGTTGGCAAAGCGCTTGGCGGCCTCGCGTATCGGCGTGCTTTCAACCTCGGGCGCGTATGTGCTGGGGCAGGTGGCGTATCACTACAAGGACGACACCTCGATCCGCGGCATTCCGTCCTCGACGGACCCCAATGACCTGCGGTTCTCGCACGTAACCGAAAACTACCTCGTCGGCGCGCGGCGCGATCCGGAGTGCCTGCTGCCGCTGGCTGCGCTGCGCAGATTGGTGGCCGAAGGATTCATCGGCAGCTTGGCCGACAAGGTGTTCTCATGCATGGGCGGAGTGTATTCGCAGCGTCGGGTGCGCGAGGAGATCGCTCCGGCGCTGCTGGCGGGATTTCGCGAACAGAAGGTCGATTGCGCGCTCCTGGTCGCGATGTGACCAGTCTGCCACCAGACCGTGTGTCTGGTTGCCCGCTACCTTGAAGCCCATGGAATACCGACCATGTGCCTGGGCAGTGCCCTCGATATTCTCGAGGCAGGCCGCGCGCCGCGTGCCACCTTTGTCGATTACCCTTTGGGGCATACAAGCGGTAAACCTTTCGATCCGGCAGATCAGCTCGGAATAGTCCGTGCTGCGCTCGATGGCCTGAAAAGCATGACGCAGCCGGAGGAGATCCGGCATTTGTCCAACCGCTGGGATACGCTCGAACAATGGCGGGCCGACGCGATGCGCGCCGACCGCGGCGACACCCGCCAGCCGCGCGACGAGACGCCGCAATTCCAGCATCCGGCAGACCGTGAAGCAGCATGCGCCTGCGGCGCGTTGCGTGGCTGAGTGAAGACCGGCGCCCTTCGATCAAGCAGATGAAGCGAACCAACAGGAGTTCGGCATGAACACCACGCAAGCCTCCCAGCCGGCACGCATCGCCGTGCTCGGCAGCGGCACCCGCAAGCCGGTTATGCCGCCGCACCTGCTCGAACTCGGTGACTCCGCGGCAATTCCCGAACTGATCAACTCGCGGGTGGCGGCGTTTGCCGGCAATCCGTACGACCGCCTGGTGGTGGATCTGGCTTATGTCGAGATGGCGCAGCGCGCCGAGGCCACCGCTTGCGCCGCGATCTTCATCAACACCTATGCCGACTACGGTATCGCGGCGATGCGCGCAGCGCTATCGATCCCGGTCGTAGGCGCAGGCGAGGCGGCGATGACGATCGCCGCCGAAGGCGGCCGAAAGTACTCGATCGTGACGGTCTGGCCGCCTTCGATGAAGTTCATCTACGACGAGCGCACGCGGGCAGTTGCGGCCGGCGCCGCCTGCCTGCGGGTACGGCATGTGTCGCCCGAGGATGAATTGCTGCGGCTCGGTACCGAAGCAGGCGTGCAGGAGCGCATGGCGCGGCGCGAGGATGTGATCATCGAAAGCATCGTGCGCGAATGCGAGCGCGCGATCCGCGAGGACGGCGCGCAGGCGATCGTCCTGGGCTGTACCTGCATGGCGCCGGTCGGGCCGCAGGTCGCGGCAGCGGTCGGTGTGGCGGTGATTGAAGGTTCGCGTGCCGGTTACATGGCCGCCGTGGCAGCGGCGATCGCACCGGCGGCTCCGGCAGGCGGCCCGCGCACGGCGC
>JBEIFV010000069.1:0-29659 GCA_040382235.1 Burkholderiales bacterium | reverse complement strand
GTGTTGAACATCGGCCCGGTGACGTTCCAGTGAAAGTTGTGCGTGGTGAGATAAAGCGTGTAGGTGTCGGCCAGCAGGCGCGACAGGCCAGCGACGATTTTCTTGCGTTCGGCGGCCGGAATGACAAGGTCCGGTACGTAGGCAGAAGGTTTGCCGGCTTTGATTTTTTTGGTCATTGCTTTCTCCGTCTTTTCAGCTTGACATGAATTTGCTTCCGGGGTTCAAGAATATTCAATTCTCGCAAGTGCCGTCCAGTTGATTGTCTCAATGAACCCGATTGAGACGCTCTCAAACCCCAAGATAGGCCTCGCGACTGCCGTGCCAGCGTTCGAGATGCGCCTCCACTCGCGCATCACCTGCATCGAGCATCCTCTGCGCGCAGTCGCGTGCCGCCTCGATCAGATCGGTATCGGTCTCAAGATCGGCAAAGCGCAGCAGCGGCACGCCGCTTTGCTGGCGCCCGAGGAACTCACCCGGGCCGCGCAGCCTTAAGTCCTGGCGCGCGATTTCGAAACCGTCGGTGGTTTCGAACATCACCTTGAGACGCTCGCGCGCATTCTGCGACAAGGGGCTCTGGTACAACAGAATGCACACGCTTTCGTGCGCGCCGCGCCCGACGCGGCCGCGCAACTGGTGCAATTGCGACAGGCCGAAGCGCTCGGCATGCTCGATCACCATCAGGGAAGCGTTGGCCACGTCAACCCCGACCTCGATCACGGTGGTGGCTACCAGCACCTGTATCGCGCCGCCAACGAACGCCGCCATCACCGTCGCCTTGTCGTCAGGCTTCATGCGCCCGTGTACCAGGCCCACCGCGAGACCTGGCAGCATCGCGGTCAGGCGTGCGTGGGTCTCGACGGCGGTCTTCAGTTCCAGGGTTTCGGATTCCTCGATCAGGGGACAGACCCAGTACACCTGGCGCCCGACCTCGCAGGCGGCGCGGATCCGCTCGACCACCTCATCGCGCCGGCCTTCCGCCACCAGACGTGTCGCCACCGGCGTGCGCCCCGGCGGCAACTCGTCGATCACCGATACGTCAAGATCGGCATAGAAAGTCATGGCCAGGGTCCGCGGAATCGGCGTGGCGCTCATCATCAACTGGTGCGGCTGCATGGCGCCTGCCACGCCCTGCGCCCCCTTGCGCGCCAGTGACAGCCGCTGCTCGACCCCGAAGCGGTGCTGCTCGTCGACGATCGCCAACCCCAAGCGCTGGAAGATCACCCTGTCCTGGAATAACGCGTGTGTGCCGACGGTGAGCGCGGCGGTGCCGCCGGCTGCCGCGGCCAGACCCGCATCCTTCTGCTTCTTCCTGAGACTGCCGGAGAGCCAGGCGATTTCGACGCCCAGCGGCTTCAACCAGAATTCGAGCTTGCGGTAATGCTGCTCCGCCAGAATCTCGGTCGGCGCCATGAAGGCTGCCTGATACCCGGAATCGATGGCGCGGCAGGCAGCCAGCGCAGCAACGATGGTCTTGCCGCTGCCGACATCGCCCTGCAGCAGGCGGCGCATCGGGTGCGCGTGCGCCATGTCGGCAGTGATCTCGCCGGCCACCCGCTCCTGCGCCGCGGTCAGCCTGAATGGCAGCGCTGCGAGCAGGCGCGCCTCGAGCGATTCGGCCTGCCTCATGTTGCCTGCATCCATTGCCGGCGCCTGCTCGCGCCGACGCGCCCGATAGGCGCGCTTGAGCGACAACTGCTGCGCCAGCAGTTCGTCAAATTTGACACGCTGCCAGGCGCGCGGGTCGCGCCCCTCGATCGCGCCCGACGCTGGAAAGTGCAAGGCGTTGATGGCCGCGGCGAACGGCATCAAATCGACCTCACCCACTGCTGGCGCCGTATCGCCCAGCGCGCCCTCCCGGCGCGCCGCCTCGATCGCATCGACGATCACGCGCCGCAGCGTACCCTGGCCGACACCGGCAGTGGCCGGGTATACCGGGGTCAGGGCCGTGGGCAGTGGCGCGCCCTCGATCACCTCGCGGTAGCGCGGGTGAATCATCTCGGCACCGAAAAAGCCGCTGCGCGCTTCGCCCGCTGCCCGCAGGCGTTTGCCCACAGCCAGGGCCTTGACCTGGCTACCGTAGAAATTGAGGAAGCGCAGATGAATGATCGCGCTCGCGTCGCGCATCCTCACCAGCAAGGTGCGGCGCGGCCGGTAGGCGATCTCAGCGCCTTCTATCACGCCTTCCACCTGCGCGAAGGCCCCGTCGACCAGGTCCGCCACGGGTGTGATGCGCGTCTCGTCCTCGTAGCGCAAGGGCAAATGCAGAATCAGGTCGAAACGCGTGCGCAAACCAAGCTTGGCGAGCTTGGCGGCAAGCGCCGGCGCCACGCCCGGCGGACCTTGTGGCAACGGGGGTTTGGCCGCCAACGCCCTGGGCAAACGGGACTCCGGCGCCGCTGCGTTGGTTTGGGCGTTTGCTGCCTTGGTCGCGCCAGCCCTGGTCACGGGCGCCAGGGCAGGCGCAGCATGCAACCCTGACTTGAGTCGCTTCTGCACCATGGTTCGCCCTGCACCTGGCGCGGCTGCATCTTCCGGCGACTCTGGTCGGCCCATAGCAGGCCTTTCGTTTCTCTGCGGCGCCGGCGGCGCGGCAACAACTTTCTTGCGAATCTGGCTCAACCGATGACCAGCACCGCGTCGGCTTCCACTTGCGCGCCCCGCGGCAGGCTGGCCACACCAATGGCCGCGCGCGCCGGATAGGGCGCGTTGAAATAGCGCGCCATCACTTCGTTGACCTTGGCGAAATTTGCCAGGTCGGTCAGATAGATCGTCACCTTGACCGCATGAGCGAGCGATCCGCCACAGGCTTGGGCCAAAGCTGCGAGATTATCGAACACCTGCACGATCTCAGCCTCGAATCCACCACCGACCAGTTGTCCGGTGGCCGGGACAAGGGCAATCTGCCCTGACAGGTAGCAGGTGTTTCCGGCCTTGACGGCCTGCGAGTAAGTACCTATCGCGGCCGGCGCGTCGGGTGTGGAAACGGGGATGCTGGACATGGGGCAACCATTGAGCGTGCGTGACCCACAAGTGTAATCAAAGCCGCAAGATTTCGTCCGCCGCGAGTGCCGGTGCCAAAAGAAAACGCCCCTTGGGTCAGGGGCGTATTCAAGGGGCCGGTCAGGCCGACCCTCGTATGCAACCACTGTCTCATGCGCGGCCTACCCGGCACTTGCCGGGCCCGCTTGCGCCACCACCCTCCTCCACAATGCTATGCCGCCTTGCGCGTCGCCTTCTTCTCATCGAAGAATTGTTCATCCTCGGTCGAGCCGTGCAGCGCCGTGGTCGAGGCATTGGCCCCTTGCACCGCTTGCGTGATGGCATCGAAGTAACCGGTGCCGACCTCGCGCTGATGCTTGACCGCGGTGAAGCCCTTCTCGGCGGCGGCGAATTCCTTTTGCTGCAGCTCGACAAAGGCGCTCATGTTGTTGCGCGCATAGCCATAGGCCAGCTCGAACATCGAATAGTTGAGCGCATGGAAACCGGCCAAGGTGATGAACTGGAACTTGTAGCCCATGGCTCCCAGCTCGCGCTGAAACTTGGCGATGGTCGCATCGTCCAGGTTGCGCTTCCAGTTGAACGACGGCGAGCAGTTGTAGGCCAGCATCTTGCCCGGAAACTTCTTCTGGATGCCTTCGGCGAAGCGTCGTGCGAATTCCAGGTCCGGCGTGCCGGTCTCGCACCACACCATGTCGGCGTACTGCGCATACGACAGTCCGCGCGACAAGGCCTGGTCGAAGCCCTTGCGGGTGCGATAAAAGCCTTCCTGGGTGCGCTCGCCGGTGATGAATTCACGGTCGCGTTCATCGCAATCGGAAGTCACCAGGTCGGCGGCTTCGGCATCGGTGCGCGCCAGCAGCACCGTCGGTACTCCCGTCAGGTCAGCAGCCATGCGTGCGGCTTTCAATTTGTCGACCGCCTCTTGCGTGGGCACCAGCACCTTGCCGCCCATGTGACCGCATTTCTTGACCGATGCCAGCTGGTCCTCGAAGTGAACCCCGGCGGCGCCGGCTTCGATCATCGCCTTCATCAGCTCATGCGCATTGAGCACGCCACCGAAACCGGCCTCGGCATCCGCCACGATCGGCGCCATGAAATCGATCTGCGCACCCTCGTTGCCGTCGAAGTTTTCCATGTGCTGGATCTGGTCGGCGCGCATCAAGGCATTGTTGATGCGCTTGACCACCGTGGGTACCGAGGTGGTCGCGTAAAGCGACTGGTCCGGATACATCGACAGCGAATCATTGGCGTCCGCCGCTACCTGCCAGCCCGACAGGTAGACCGCCGGTACACCAGCCTTGACCTGTTGCATCGCCTGGTTGCCGGTCAACGCGCCGAGCGAATTGACAAAGGGACGCTCGTTGCACATCTTCCAGAGCTTTTGCGCGCCTGACTTGGCGATCGAATGCTCGATGGCCACAGAGCCGCGCAAACGATAAATGTCGGCGGCCGTGTAGTCGCGCCGTACGCCCCTCCAGCGGGGGCTTTCGTTCCAGTCTTTCTGGATTTTCTGGATCTCGAGGTCACGGCTGGTCATGGCAAATCCCTTTCTTGATGAGTGAGTACATGTTGTTTTTGTCGCCCCTGACCGCTCTTTCACTACTCGTGAGCGGTTCGTTGTGCAATGCAAGGTTCGCAGTTTGCAAACCCGCATGCTGCTCGGCAACAGGTTTAGCGACGTGTAGCACTTACTTAACAAGCCATTGTTTTTATGTAATTTTTTAATCCTGTGGGATCGAATTTCGTGAATAAATAAGCGCTTAATTATTGCGTTGCAACAATTCGCTAAGCGCTTACAACGGTGCCGCTGAAAAAACCCTGTTTCGACAATGGCTTATAGCCGGCACGCCGGACGCCCGTAACGGCGGCGCGGCAGATGCGACAAAGCGGTTCGGCGACGCCGCGTCTGGACTCGTGGCTACCGTCAAGGCACAGCCTGCCCCTCGCCCGCTGTTAAAATTGGTTTGCAAAATTGTGTGTCACAACCCCAATCAGACCCGGAAAAAGCCCCATGAGCGAACCCCAGAAGACTGCCGCCAAGATGCGGCCCATCCCACGCATGATCTTCGCCAGTCGCTGGCTGCAGTTCCCCTTGTACCTGGGCCTGATCGTCGCGCAAATGGTCTACGTCTACCATTTCTGGGTCGAACTCACTCACCTGATCGAAGCCGCGTTTGGCCACGGACCGCTGTTGAAAGATGTTGCCGACGGCCAGTTGACCGAGACCGCGATCATGCTGGTGGTGCTTGGCCTGATCGACGTAGTGATGATCTCCAACCTCTTGATCATGGTGATCGTGGGCGGCTACGAAACCTTCGTCTCACGCATGGATCTGGAGAATCACCCCGATTCCCCCGAATGGCTATCCCATGTGAACGCCAGCGTGCTCAAGGTCAAACTGGCGACGGCGATCATCGGCATCTCGTCGATCCACCTGCTCAAGACCTTCATCAACGCCCAGCACTACGACGAGAAAACCCTGATCGCGCAGACCGTGATACATGCCTGCTTCCTGCTGTCGGCAATGGCGATCGCCTACACCGACTACATTATGGAGAAATCCATCACCCTGGCGCGGGCGCACCAGCACTGAGACCAGGTCGTCAAAAGTGAAAACCAGCTTTTGACGAGTCTGAAGTGAGCACCAATCGCCGGCGGAGCCGGATGATTGCTGCTCCAAGAAAACGAAACGCAAAGGCAACAACAATGTAGCGCGCTCTCGCCCACGCGTTGTTGTTGCCTTTGCGTCGTCTTTTCAAGTGAAATCGTTCGGCTACGCCGGCGATTTCATACCAATCAGGCCTCGCCAAAAGTAGGTTTTCACTTTTGGCGAATTGACTAAAAGGGCATCTTGAACCCGGGCGGCATACCCATGCCTGCGGACAACGCGCCCTTTTTTTCCTCCGCAGCGGCGGCGGCCTTGCGCGAGGCATCGTTGAAGGCGGCGGCGATCAGGTCTTCCAGCATCTCGCGGTCGTCGCTCATCAGCGACGGATCGATCGACAGGCGCTTGACCGAATGATTGCCGTTCATGATCACCTTGACCATGCCGGCGCCGGACTGGCCTTCGACCTCCAGGCTGGCCAACTCCTCGTTGATCTTGCCCATCTGCTGCTGCATCTTTTCCTGCATGGCCTGCGCCTGCTTCATCAAGCCGGCCAGTTGTCCCTTGTTAATCATGTTTGAATCTCCTTCAAAGATTGCGGCCCTGCAGCAACGCACAAGGCTTCCAATAAAAATGCTTGCGCCGGCCTCACGACGGCCGGATCGCGCTGGCGCGGGCGCCGGTTTTCTCCAGCACCTCGCGCACGAACGGGTCGCTCGCGATCGACGCCTCCGCCGCTTCCTGACGCGCATCGTTATGCTTTTCAGTCAGCGCCGCCACCGACGCGCCCGCCAACTCACCCACCTGTACCGAGAGCCGCACCGGGCGGCCCAGATATTGCTCCAGCGCCGCGCGCAGCTTTTCCTGCATCGGCTTGTCGTCGGCCAGTGCGCGCGAGCCCACTCGTAGCGCAAACGTGCCGCCTTCGAAGCTGACGAATTCACTCTTGTTGGCCCAGGTACGCACAAAGCCTGTAAGGGGGAGGCGAGCGATCAGAGCAATCCAGTCGCCATCGAAACTCCCGCTGGCAAGCGCGCGTGCGGCCGGCGACGCAGAATGCACTGGCGGCGGCGCAACGGCGGCGACCGGCCGCATGCCGCCTGGGGCGACTGGCGCCGCATGCGGCGCTGAAACCGCTGGCGTACGCAGCGCAGGCGTCGCCTTCGCGACCGGCTGCGCGCGTGCCTCGCTGCCGCTGTCCACGGGGCGAAAGCTAAGCATTCGCAAGAGGCTCAT
This sequence comes from Burkholderiales bacterium, assembly GCA_040382235.1. Classification (GTDB taxonomy): domain Bacteria; phylum Pseudomonadota; class Gammaproteobacteria; order Burkholderiales; family JAEUOS01; genus JAEUOS01. Next base: position 22,818 of record JBEIFV010000069.1, on the reverse strand, counting down.
GGTGAATCCGGTTTGCTCGTCCGGCGCATAAGGCAGGTCGTTCTTGCCGTGAATCACGATCTGATAATGCAGTTGCACTTCTTCCGGCGACAATGCTGTCGCCAGGCGCAGCACGTCGGCACGATCGGGCGCATCTTCTGGGATTGCCGCCGGCGCCGCCTGTGCCACCGCGATGCGCGACAGCAGTGAAGCCAGATCCGACAAGGCCGCGCCGAATGACAGGCTCAAGCCTTCCATGGTCTGCGCCACCGCCAGCATCGCGGCCGCATCACGCGCCAGGAGCGCGTCAAGAATGCGCAGCAGGTACGAGGCATCGATCGCACCCAGCATGCCACGCACCGCTTCTTCGGTCACATTGCCGGCGCTGTAGGCGATCGCCTGGTCTGACAAGGAAAGCGCATCGCGCATGCTGCCTGAAGCCGCCTGCGCCAACAGACGCAAGGCCGGCTTCTCCGCCGCGATCGCCTCTTCACCGAATACCCGTTCCAGATGCGCCACGATTTGCGGCTGCGGCATCTGCTTGAGGTTGAACTGCAGGCAGCGCGACAACACCGTCACCGGGATCTTCTGCGGGTCGGTGGTGGCCAGCACGAACTTGACATGATCAGGCGGCTCTTCGAGCGTCTTCAGCATCGCGTTGAAAGCCGTGCTGGTGAGCATGTGCACCTCGTCCAGCATCAAGACCTTGTAGCGGGTGGAATCGAGCTTGTAGGGCGCCGAATCGAGAATCTGCTCGATTTCCTCGGTCTTGCGGTTGGAGGCAGCGTCAAGTTCGACATAGTCGATGAAGCGTCCCTGATCGATCTCGACACAGGACGGACAGACACCGCACGGCGTCGCCGTGACGTCGCCGCGACCATCAAGCCCGGTGCAATTGAGCGCTTTGGCGAGTATGCGTGCGATGGTGGTCTTGCCCACGCCGCGGGTGCCGGTGAACAGATAGGCATGGTGCAGGCGTTTGCCTTCAAGCGCATGCGTCAAGGCCTTGACCACATGCTCCTGGCCGACCAGGGTAGCGAACGACTTCGGGCGATATTTGCGCGCGAGAACCAGATATGACATGCCATCGATTCTACCCGAGGCGTCTGAGCGCCCCGGGATCAAAGCATGCTTCAGCGTGTCAGTGCGCCCGCCAGATCCACCTCGACACGCCGGTTAGGCTGCAGACAGGCGGTAAGCCGCGGCAAGGCCTGCTCCGGGCACATCACCACCGGGTTGCCGCTGCCGCGCCCCTCTGTCTGGATCACCGCGGCAGCGATACCCTGCGCGACCAGATAGGCCTTGACCGTTTCGGCGCGCGTCTGCGACAACTTGACGTTGTGCTCGCGCGTGCCTAGCCGGTCGGTATAACCCGTCAGGCTGATGCGATCGATGCGTGAAATCTGCCTGACCCGGGCCACAAACTCATCCAGTTTGCGGCGCCCCTCCGGCAACATGTCGTCGCGGCCGGATTTGTCGAAGGAGAAAAGCGCATCCGCTGAAAGCACCAGCCGTTCGGTCACCGGCACCACCACCGGCTTGGGCGCGGGCGGCGCAGGAACTGCCGCCACTACCGGCGCCGGTGGCGGCACACAGGCGGCCAGATCGCGTTCGATCCTGGAGCGCATTTGCTCGGCAATCCCGATATAGGGGTTGGCATGGCGCCAGCCGCCTTCCTTGTATTCCTGGCCCATCCACACCAGCTGCACTTCATAGCAGGCCACTTGCGCGGCAACGCAGGCGAACTGTGCGTGACGCTTGAAACCGTCCGCACGTTCCCAAAGGTCTTCGCGCAGTTTCACGCTCTCGGGTATCAGCGGCGTATCGTTCGCCGGCACGGCTTTCGACTCCAGGCTCTTGATCAGGCCCTCGGACTGCGCCAGCGCCGATTCAACCGTACCGGAGCGATCATTCTCGTGATAGTTGTGGCGCGCCATGTCGAGCCAGCATTGCGCCTTGGCCCAATGGTAGTTCGAGGTCGGCACCGTGCCGCCGCGGTTGAGCAGGGCAAGTCGCGTCTGCAGGGTTTCAATCGATTCGAAGTCGGCGCGGATCGCTTCGTCGGTAATGCGGTCTTTTGCCGCGTACGGCGGCAGAATGCCGGCGCGCTTTTCGCCACTGCTGGCACAGGCCGCGAGCAACAGCGCGGCGGCGATCGCGGCAAGAACTGAGTTTGGTTTCATGATGATCTCGCGCAAATGAAGGTTCAGAGCTTGCGCTCGCCCGGCGGCAAGGATTTGTTGGTCGCCGGGTCGTCGCCGCGAAACAGGGTTTCGTCGAACTTGAAGCGCAGGCGTACATACACGCCACGGTTGGTATAGCCCGCCCCCTGCAACTCGCGGTCGGAAAAACCGGTCCAGTTGTAGCCGGCGGTGACCCACAGGTTTTGCCGGATCAGGTAGCCGGCCTCGACACCCACGGCCGACTGACGGCTGTCGCCCTGCGGGCTCCACAACACATTGGCCTGCGCGCCGATGTTCCATTTTTCGGTGATGTCGTACACCCAGCGCGCACCCAGCAGAAACGCGCTGTAGCTAGAACTGAGGCCGGCGTCGAAGGTTTCGTTGACCCATTTGGCGGCAAAGCGGCCAGTGATCCAGACCGGCCGGCTGGGGTGATAGTCGGCATGGGTCGAGACCACATGAGCAGTACGCTCGTAGTAGCCTGCGGCTCCCAGCGCCGGGCTGGTTTTCTCGTAGCGCAGCTCATACAGGCCCAGCGCATTGACGCGGTTGGTATCGGTCTGGCGATAGGCGGCACCCACCTGGAAACGATCCTGGATGCGCCCCGGCACGGTGGTGTTGCGTGCATCGCTCACCACCAATTGGTTGCGCGCCAGGAGCGACCAGTCACGATCGAGTTTGGCGGTATAGCCCACGGTCGAGAGCCAGTTGTCATAGTTGGCATCCTGGCGCCATTCGAGACGGCCGGTGGCGCGCCAACGCGGGTCGTAAGTGAGGTCAACCCCACCGGTCAAGGCATTTGCCGAACTGGTGTTGCCGGAGATTGCCTTCAGGTGTTCGGCACCGACGTTGAAGCGGATGCCGTCCGAATAGGTGATGGTATTGCGCAACCCGGTGGCGTTCATCGCATCGCGGCCGCTGATGGCATCACGCAGGCGAAACTCGTTGAACAGTTCGCCCCCTTTCATGTAGTTGCCGGACACGCCGGCCACCAGTGCGGTCTGCCGCGAGTTCGGGATCGCCAGCCCGTTCTGCCCGCCCAGACCGTTGGCGAATTCCGCGCGCCCATAAGCGCGATACTGTTCGCTGAAACGATAGTCGCCGCCCAAGGTCACGCGATTGCGATTGGCTTGCGAGGTGTCCTGCTCATACTCGCCCAGCAAGCGCATGCGCTCGGACACCTGCGCGGTCGCGGTCAGCGACAAGGCCTCGAAGCTCACGGTTTGTCCGGGTGCGGCCGCGGTCAAGGGGGCGCTGATCTGGGTTTGCTGGAAGCCTGGTTGTGACGGGATGGTAGAGAAACCCGGTGTTGACGCGGCATTGACCGCACCACCTTCGTTGCGCACGCTGCGTAGCCCGATGCCGAAGGTCCAGATGTCGTTGGCCTTGTAGCGCAGCCCGCCAAACGCGGATTCGCGCTTGGCCAGGCTCACCTTGTCCTGCGAACGAGTCGCGTCGACGCGCAGGGACCAGCGCTCATCGATGGTGTAGGTGCCCACAGCACCGGATTCCTCGCGCCCACCGTTGAGCTGCGAGGCCAGGTTGGAGAAGCGCGCATCGGTCTCGCCGTAGAACAGCCGCCCTTCCAGGCTTTCGCTCTTGTGGCGCAGTTCGAAGCGCTTGCCCTCGCCCTGCCCCAAGGCGCCCAGATTCTCACGCTCCGAACGTGCGATCTCGCCCAGCACGAAAGTATTCGCGCCCAGCTTGATGGTGGTGTTGAGGCTTTTCAGCGAATACGGATCGGTGGGATTCTTGTCGCTCACATAACTGCCGCCGACCTCGATGTTCGGCGTGATCTTCCACTGGCCGTCAACCCCGCCCAACCAGAATTTCGGCCCGCCCTGCTCCACCTCGTAGGTCACCCGTACCGAATTCGGATTGAAGTTCTCGTCCGACGACGGAATCGGCGCCTTGAAAATGATGTTGCCGGAAAACGGTTCGAACTCGTAGTCGGCGAAGCGCACCATCAGCGTGGTTTTCAGGATGATGGCAGGCTGATTGCGATCGCGCGTGATGATCTCGACCCGCTCCGACCCGGAAATGCCCAAGGTGCTGGTCAGCGCGTAGGGCCCGGAGATGCCGCGCGCCGGCTGCTCGTCGATCACCCGGCGCACGTTGTCGCGTGTGGCCCAGGCATTGGCCGCCACCACCTCGGTCTCGTAGTGCTCCTTGATGCCGGTGACGCTGCGTGCGTAGTTGCCAAGCTGGCGCGCCGGCGTGGTGCTTGCGGTGTTGAAGTCGCCGAACAGCAGGAACGACTTCTCCTTGTCGACCCGCACATACAGGCGCTGGCTGGTCTGGGCATCGAAACCGCGCAGCGACGAGTCACCATAGATCGGATAAAACTGGTCGGGCTGGATATCGCGAAACAGGCGGTCACGCACCCGTTTCTCCGAATCGTAGGCCAGGGTCAGCAGATAGTCGCCCTTGACCATGCCCTTCAAGAAAAACGCGCTGCGTGCACCCAGCTCGGTCTTGCCATCGTTGCCTGTCCCAAGCGGCTGGATGCGCTTGATCTCGAGCTCGAATGCATCGTTGGTACGCGGCTGCGACAGCTTGCCGGCATCGATCGAACGCAGATTGAGCGCGCCTTCAACCACGCCGACGGCGATCATCGGCCGCTTGTCGGGCAGCATGGTGACGCGCCCCTCGACCACCACATTGCCCGACTGCGCGATCAACAGCGCATCGCCAGGCTCGTGGGTTGTGACCAGATACAAGGTCGCTTCGCCGTTGACCACCGCCATGCGGATCTCGTTGCGCGGCGCGTCGATCGGCGAAGCGTCGGCCAGGCGCAGGCGTCCGCGCGTGGTCTTGATGATGATCTCGGTGCTCGGCGACCAAGGCTTGCCGTCGCGATCGAACAGGCGCAGCTTGACCGGCACCATGGTGTTGCCGTCGGCCGGGATGTTGTCGCGCTCGACCTCCATCACGATACGCCCGCTGTCGGGCAAGGCCACCGCGCGCAACAGGGCTGGCAACGCGGTGGAGGTGATCGGCTGCGGCAGGTTGGAGTTGCCCGCGCCCAGTGCGCGGTTGGCATCGAGCGGATCGAAGCGTGCCGAGCCGGGCCGGCCTTTTTCGTCGCACGGACAATTGTCAGACGCAGGCGCTGCCGGAAACAGCGGGCGGCCCGGCGCCTGGGTGGGGCCGCCATGGGTGGAAAAATCCGCCGGCGATGCAGCGGAACCCGAGCTGCCCTGCGCCATCGCCGGTGCGCCCAGCGATCCCACCGCGGCTGCCAACAGTGCCGCCGGCAATCGCTTCAATGCAAAGGCGCTCATTTCGCCGCACCTGGCCCACTGCCGCCGGTGGTACCGGGTGCGGCGGCACACTGACCCGCGGCGCAGGCGCGCATCACATCATCGCGCTCCCTGGGCACCGAATTGCGGATCGAGCCGGATTCGAAAATCAGGCGTGGTTGCGGCTTTTTCTCGATGATCGGCGCCACCACATTGCCCTTGGCACGTCGCGCCTTCACTTGCTCGATCACGTTGACCGAGCACGAACCCTCGATGAAATCGGCGCGATGCAGCTCGCCGAAACGCAAGTCGAGGAACAGGCTGTTGGCGTCGAGCGCATTGCGGTTGCTGGAAGTCACCAGTTGCGATCCCAGCGGCAGCGTGGTCGGGTCAACCTTCATCACCGCGGTGCGCGCCGGCAGGCCGCAGTAGCTGTACTTGCCCTCGGAGTCGGAGATCAGGTAGGTGCCGTCCTGCAGATAGACACGCACGCCGGGAATGCCCAGCTCTTCCGGATCCTGGATGCGGTTGTTGTTGCAGTCGACGAAGATCTTGCCTAAGACGCAGGCCTCCTGGAAAAACACGCCGCTGGTAATCCGCACGCGCGCCTGCGCCTGGTTGGACGACACCGGCAGGCCGCCATTGAGCGCATTCGCGCGCGCCCGGTTGATGCCATCACCCTGCTGCGCGCCGACACCGACACGCACCCGGTAAGTGATGGTTGCAATCACGTTGGCAGCCAGGTTGCCGACATTGAACGAGAGCACTGGTCCCGGCGAGCCACCTGGGTCGGCCACCCTTACCGAGTTCAGGGTCACCGTGCCGGGTATCAGACGGAACCCGGCGGGCAAGGAGTCGGTGATCAACGCATTGGTGATTGCGCCATTAGGGCTGACCAGGCGCAAGGTGTATTGCAGTGAATCACCCAGCTCCACCGAATCACGATTGACCTGCTTCTGCAGGAACAGCCCGGTGCCGCTGAAAGGATCAAGCGGGACATGGTTGTGAATCACATCCGGCACGCCCGGGCCCAGGTTGAAGGCCAGGTAGTAGGTGGTGGGCGACCCCACCGGCGGCGGGCCGGCCTGTGCCTGCACCAGCAGCGGCGACGGCCCGGCGGGGGTGAACGGCCCACCCGACGGCGGAATCGTTCCCGAGGGCGCCGGCGCATAGCCGGGCGCGGTCACCCCCAGGGTGTAGGTGCCGGGCGTGGCGCCGGGGTTGAGCAGGTATTGGTAGAAGCCACTGGGGCCGGTGGTCATGGCCGCGCACTGGCCGGTGATCACATAGCTGGCGCCGCCGACCAGCATGGTTGCCGGGTTGAATCCGGGTGGGCCGCACAGTTCGACGCGCGAGCCGGCGATCGGCTGGCGCGTCACCGAATCGTAGACCACACCCGACGGATCCAGCGGCAAGTCCTGCTGCACCAGGTTCTGACCCGAGGCAAGCGTGACATTGAGCGAGTCACGCGATGCGGCCACGCTGGATCCGGGCGCATTACTCGAATTTTGCGGCGTGCCGAAGATCACGTTGTTGGCCGGGTCGCGGAACTCGATCTTGTAGTTGCCGGGCTGCAGCCCGGTCACCCCGTAGGCACCATTGGCGTCGGTGCGGAACAGGCTGCGTCCGTCAGGCATGGTGACGCAACCGGTGGTGCTGTTGTTGGTGGTGCAAGGCACCAGTGCGCCGGCGGCCGTAAATACAGCGATACCCCAGTTGGGGATCGGCGTATCGCCGCCATCACGGCGTCGGTCTGCATTGTTGTCGCGCCAAACGAAACCCGACAGGCTGGCGGGGATCGATCCCACCTGCACCACCGTGGGCACCAGGTTGTTCGGATTGGCGTTGGTCGGTGCCGGTTGCGGCAGGCTGTTGATCGGCACGATCACTCCGATCGGCACCACGGTGCTGTTGTCCACCTGGCTCGAGCGCACGCTGATGATGCCGCTTGTGGCCGTCGCCTGATTCGATACCGTGCCGGTCGCCGCAGGCAGCACCACCACCGGCAGATTGACGATGACTACAGCCCCGGCGCCAAACGTCGCGCCGCCATTGAGCAGGGTATTGACCCCTGCGCCGGTGTAGCCCGGGTTGAGCGTCACACCTGTCACCACGCCCGAGCTCGTAAGGGTGATTGGCGGCGCCCCGGTTCGGGTCAACACCGCCGGCAAAACGTCGGTGATCTGCAGCGGCAAGGTCTGCGCCGATTCGTTCTTGTAGATGATGGTCCACACCAGGATGTCGCCGGCGGAGGGCTGCTGTCCCGGGCGCGTCTGGTTGAACACCGACTTGAAGCCGCGCATGGTGCCGGCGGTTTGACGCTCACCGAAATTGACATTCGGCGCGCCGCCGCTGGGGCCGGCCAGCGTGATGGCGATGGTTTCGGTCGCGGCACCGAGTGCACCAATCGCGCCTGCTGTACCGTTGGTTAACGCACCTGGCGTGTTGGCTACCGAACTGAACCCGGCGGGCTGGGTCTGTGTCACCACATAATTGCCCGGCGGCAGGTTGGCGAAGTTGTAGTCGCCGGTACCGTTGGTGGTGGTGGTGCGGGTCACCGCGTTGCCGAACGCGTCAGTGCCGGCGAGCGTCATGGTCACACCGGCAATCGCCGCATCGCCGCCGTTGAACGTGCCGGACAAATCGGAGTCGTCATACACCTTGCCGCCGATGGCGGCGGTCGACACCAGCGGGAAACTATTGTTGATCGACTGCTGCCCGGCGGTGACCACGATCGCGCTGACCACTGCCGGCGCGACACCGGCACCCGTGGCCGCGCCGGTGGTAACGCCGTTGATAGTGCCCACGCTGGTGGTGCCCACATTCACCCCGGCCGGCGGCGCGTTGTAGCGCACCTGGTAGGTGCCCGGCACGAGCGCGGCGACAGTCGCCGAGGAAAACACATAAAAGCCGCTGGCATCGGTGGTGGTGGTGGCCAGCACGGTGCCGCCTGCATTGAGCAACTGAACGGTCTGCCCGGGTACCGAGGAGTCACCCGGTTCCTTGGTGCCGCCGTTGTTGTTCGGATCGAAGTACACAAAGCCGGAGATCTGCTGGCTCGGCACGATCTTGGTGAAATTGTTGTTGATCGAGGTCGCATTGGCCGGGGGGCCGACATTGATGCCGGTGATGGTCGGCACCGCCTGGGTGCCGCCACCGGTGCCGCTGACCGCGCCGTTGACCGTGCCCGGGTACGGCGAGCCATTCTGCGTGCCCACTGGTGCCGCGCAGGTGGTACATGTCACCGTGTAGTTGCCACCCGGCGGTACATTGGTGAACGTATAGGTGCCGTCGGCGGCGGTGGTGGCGGTGCGGCTGACAGCGATGCCGTTCAAGTCAAGCCCGGTCAGCGTAACCGTTTGTGCGACGCCATTGGCGCCGGCCGCGCCAGTACCAACGCCCGCATCGGTGCCGCCGATCGTATTGAAGATGCCGTCGCCATTAAAGTCGGTGAAGATGCGCCCACTGACGGTACGAATGTTGGGCAACTCGCCGAAGTTGTTGTTGGGCGAACTGGCGACACTGCCGCCCACGCTCTGCAGCACGATGTTGGCGACGCGGCTGGGCGTGACCGCCGGCGCGGTCGCGGTGCCCGCGGATCCGGTCCCGGTAATGGTGCCCGGGCTGGTGATACCGTTGTTGGTGCCCGGCGGTTGGGTCGGCTGTTCGACCGTATACGTTCCCGCAGGCAAGGCCGCAAACGCGTAGGTGCCATCGGCAGCGGTGGTGGTGGTGCGTAGCTCCACGCCATTGGAATCGAGCAGGCGTACCGTCTGGCCGGCAATGCCGACATCGGTGCCGTCAAACAGGCCGTTGTTGCCGTCGTCGCGATAGATGCGCCCGGAGATCGTGCCGTTACCCTGGACCTTGTTGAAGTTGTTGTCGGTGGAGGTTATGTTGCCGGGCCCGGTCAGGTCGATGGCGGAAATCACCGGCACCGCCGAGGTGCCACCCGCATTGCCGCCGGTGGAACCGGGGAACGCCGCGCCGTTGGAAAATCCAGCCGGCGCCGCGCAAGTGGTGCAGGTGACGGTGTAACTGCCGGGCAGCAGGTTGCCAAAGTTGTAGTTGCCGTTGACGTCAGTATTCACGGTCCGGTTGACCGCGTTGCCCGCCACATCAGTGCCGGTGAGTGTCAGTGTCTGCACCAGATTGTTGACACCGGCAGCGCCCGTACCAACGCCGGCATCGGCACCATTGACCGCGCCGTTGCCATCCAAGTCGGTGAAGATGCGCCCGCCAATCGAGCGGTTGTTCGGAATCTCGCCGAAATTGTTGGCCAATGAACGCGCATTCGAAGGCAGGATGATCGACGCGATGCGGCTGGCGCCGGCCGGCGCGTTGCCGTTAAGCGGCGCCACGTTGCTGGAAATGCTGCCGGCCGTCCCGGTATTGGTGCCGCTGGTGATATCGGTCACCGTGCCGGCGGTTTCACGCCCGTTGGCGGTATTGGTTGGCTGCGGCAAGCCTTCGGTGATGGTATAGCCCGGCAGGTTGCCTCCTGGACACGCCACGGCTCCGGGTGAGCCGCAGGAGGGGCGCAAGCCGGTGAATGCATAGCTGCCGCTGGCGTCGGTGGCGGTGTTGATCACCACCGGATTACCAAGATCGTCGAACCCGGACAAGGTGACAGGCACACCGGTGATGCCGGTGTCGGTGCCGTCGATCACGCCGTTGTTGTTGAAGTCGTTATAGACGCGCCCCGCCACCTGCGAAGGCAAGACTTCACCGAAGTTGTTGCCCGGGGAGCTCGACACCACACCGGCGGCCAACACCAGCGATATGTTGTTGATGCGCGAAGGCGCACCCACTGTGGCCGCGCCGTTGGCGCTGGGCGTGCCCACCGTGCCGGTGCCGCTGACGATGCTGCCGGCCGTATTTTTGCCGTCCAGCGTGCCGGCTGGCTGGTTTGGCTGGCGAACCGAATAGGTGCCGGCCACAAGCCCGGTGAACAGGTAGTTGCCCGAGGGGTCGGTGATCGCGGTCTGGATCACCGTGCCGGTGTTGTCCAGCAGTTCCACGGTCTGGCCGCCGATGCCGCTGTCGCTTGGGTTGACCGTGCCATCGTTGTTGAGGTCACGGTAGATCGTGCCGGAGATCGCCCCCAGCGGGCTGAATACCACCACGGCACTGGCCGGATCCTGGTTGGTGCCCGCCTGCGTGGTGGTCAGCGCACCGGCGCCAATCGTGTTGGTGTAGCTGCCAGCCAGCGCGCTGGTGACCGCGACGGTGATGGTGCAACCACCGGCTGGAATCGACGATCCGTTGTTGTAGCGCACCTGGGTACTGTTGGCCAACGCAGTGACGCTGCCCGGCAAGCCGGGGCAGGTGCCGCCGATGGCGGGCGCGGCCGCCACCGTGAGCCCCGACGGCAGGTTGTCAATCATGGCGGCCGAAAGCGTCAGGGGAATCGCATTCGCATTGCCCAGCGTAATGGTCAGGGTCGAGGTTTCGCCGGCTTGCCGGAAAGCCGGCGCGAAACTCTTGGCAACCGTGGGGAACTGGAACACCTGCACCGGGGCGGTGGCGGGCCCGCTGTTGGTCACGCCTTCGGCGGTGGTGAGCGCGCTGGCCGGGATGGTGTTGGTATAGGTGCCCGGGGTGTTCGATACCGTATCGACCGAGAAGGAGCAGGTGCCAGGCGCGCCGGCCGGAATGGTCGCGCCGGTCAGTGCCACCGAGGTGCCCGACGCAACCGCATTCACCACACCCCCCGCGCAGGTCGTGGCAACGTTGGGTACCGGCGCGATGAAGAGCCCCGCCGGCAGGTTGTCGGTCAGCACCGCGGCGGTGAGCGCGGTCGCGGGGTTGGGGTTGTTGACCGTGACGGTCAAGCGGCTGATCTGGCCGGCGATCAGGGGCGAGACCGAAAACGCCTTGGCGATGGTCGCCGGGTTGAGCACATTGAGGGTCGCGGTGCTGGCCGGCAACGGATTGGTGACCGCGCCACCATTGGCCGAGACCCCGCCGGGTGGAATCGAATTGACCAGCGCGCCAATGCTGGTGCCGATCACCTGCACGGTCAGCGTGCAGGAGGATGGCCCGGCCGGCAGCGTGCCGCCGGTGAGCACGAAGCTGCCGGCACCGGCGACTGGATTGAAGCTGCCGCCGCAGCTATTGGTGGCGCTGGGTGCCGGCGCCACCAGCATATTGGCCGGCAGGTTGTCGGTGAGCGTAATCCCGGTCAGGCCCACGCCCAGGCTATTGTTGATGCGCAGCGTCAGGGTGACCGGCACGTTGGGCGCGGCGGCGGCTGGCGTAAACGATTTCTGCACGCCCACGTTCTGCTGCGAGGCCAGGTTGGCCGAGAACGGCGTGGCGTTGGTAATGCCTTGCGTTGTAGTGATGGCGCCGGCGGCGATGGTGTTGGTCAAGGCGCCCAACACCAGATGCGTCACATCGACATTGATCACGCAGGACGCGGCGATGGCCAGGCTGGCGCCGGAAATGCTGACCGCCGAGCCGTTCGGCGTGGCGCCAATGATGCCGCCCGGACAGGTGGTGGAGGCGTTGGGTACCGCCGCGATGCGCATGCCGCTAGGCAGGTTGTCGGTCAGCGCGAGCCCGGTCAGTGCCAGCGCACCGGTATTGCTCAGTGATATCTGCAACACCGAAGGCTGGCCCGGGCTATTGATCGCGTTGGGCGTGAAGCCCTTGGTGACGCTGACCGCGCCGGCCTGCTTGGTCAATGTCGCGGTGACAGGGTTGGAGAAGGTCACGCCGCCATCGGCGGTGACATTGCCCACCGGGATGTTATTGACCGAGGCGGTGGCGTTGGTGGCCACCACATCGAACAGCAAATCGCAACTGCCGCCGGGCGAAAGCGTCGCACCAGTCAACACCACATTGCCGCCGCTGGTGTCGATATTGGTCGGGCCGGTACAGGTGGTGGTTGCGTTGGGTGTGGTCGCCAGGGTGATGCCGGCGATCGACGCGACCGGATCATTGACCCGCACATTGGATAGAACCCCGCCGCCGATGTTGCCCAGCACCACGCGCACCCGCGAGGTGCCGCCGACGTTGACCGGATTGGTCAGGAAGAATTTGGCAACCGTGAGCGCTGGGGTGTACTGCAGGGTAGCTGTGGCTGGGGCGGCATTCTGCACGGTGAACGCAGTGGTATTGCCGGTCGCGCTGTTGGCCGGAATGGTGCCGGTCACCCCGCCGATTGGAATGGTGTTGGTATGCCCGGGCGCGGAACTGGCGGTGCCGCCCACCACATTGACCAGAATCGTGCAGGTGCCGGCGGCCAGGGTGCCGCTATTGCGCTCGGGAATCGTGCCGCCGGCAAGCGAGACCGTGCCGGCACCGGGCACCGCTGTGACCGTGCCGCCGGCACAGGTGGTGGAGGCGTTGGGCGGGTTGGCAACCACCAGGTTGCCTGGTGAAGTAGGAAGGGTGTCGGTAAACGCTGTATTGGTGACGGCCGTGAAGTTGTTGTTCGACACCGTGATCGACAATTGCGTCGGCGTGCCCTGCGACAGGCTGCGCGCGGCAAGGCCGTCGAACAGTTTCTGTACCGTGATGGGTGGCAGCACCGCCACCGGATTGGACGCAACGCTGGCCGCGTTGATGCCGCCACCGGGATTGGTGATCGGACCCGACGCATTGGCCGCGATGTTGGCGCCAGGCGTTGCGCTGAGCGGCAGGCGTGCCTGGAAACTGACCGTGCAAGTCGAGCCGGCTGGCGCGGCGGCTGGCATGTCAAAGGTGAATGTCGGCACAGCCGTGGTCCCGGTGACCACCAGATTGGAGCAGCCGGCACCTGCCAGGGACGGCAGCGTGGCGCCCGGCGCCGCCGCCAGGATCGCCTGCATGCCGCCGGGCAGCGTGTCGGTGAAATTGACGCCCGTCTGCGCGACCGGATTGAAGGTCTGCACCGAAACGTTGTAGGTCACCAGGTCACCGGGCGCCGCGCTGGTCGGTGCGACGCTCTTGCCCACGATCGGCAATACGCTGCGCACATCGAGCCTGGAACTGGCGGCGGGCGAAGTGAACCCATTGGCATTGCCCACCGCCCCCTGCGGTACGCTGTTGGTCCATTGGCTGGCACCGGCGGACACCGTGTTGGAGGTGATGGGAACGGTGATGGTGCAACTGCCGCCTGCGGCGATACTGCCTGGTGTGATGCCGCCAAGAACGAAGCCGCCACCACCACCGCCGGCCGCGACGTCGGCCACGCCACAGCCTGAGAGGGTCGGCGCCCCTGTATTGACGATCTCGACGGGCCAGCGCCCGCTGGTAACGTCGTCGGTCAGCGTCAAACCGGTCAAAGCCACGCTGCTGTCGTTGAATATGGTGACCGTCGCTGTTGCAGCCTGACCGACCGATAGCGGATTGGGCGAGAACGACTTGGCAACGCGAATCGGTGAATTCACCGTGAGTGGCGTATTGACCGGCAAATCCAGCGGCAGACTACGGGTGTTGCCGATGTCGTTGACGTTGATGGTGTTGGTGCCGGCGCCGGTGAGTGCCCCCGGAGCAAGTACACCCCTCACCGTTGCTGTGATGGCGCAACTGCCGCCCGCCCCGATGGTACCGCCGGAAATCGAGATCGGATTGGCGTTGGCCGCGCTGGTGACCGTCGGATTGGCGGCGGCAACGCCAGTGGCGCAAGTAGCGGTTGGCGTGCCGACCACTTCGACATTGCCGGGGAGCGTGTCCGAGAACGTGGTCAACGGTACCGCCGTCAAGGTGTTCGGATTGTTGATGGTGATGGTCACCGTGGTGGTGTTACCTTGCACCAGCGGACTGGCCGCGAACGCCTTGCTGGCGGTGAGGCTCGACAGGCCGGTGACGTTCAGGGAAAACTGTGGGTCAGTCGCCCCGTCGACTACGGTCGCAGGGGTACTACTGAAGTTTCCACGCACCAGCGTGTTGGTGTAACTGGTCGTCGGACCGGTCGCCACCGTGACGTCGACCTCGACAAAACACGAGCCGGACACGATTCCGCTTGGCGCGATCGGAACAATGGCACCGGCCAGATTGATCTGGTTGGTCCCGGTGGTATTGACGAGGGCCGGGTTCGAGACGATGGTCTGCCCGGCCACGTTGACCGAATTGCAATTGCTGGTGGGCGCGACAAAGCCGGGAAAGGTCGGGTCGTATAGGCGCAAGGGCGCCGGCAGCAGGTTCAGGAAATTTGCGTCAGTGACCGGGTTGACCGTGTCATTGTTCTGGAAGTTGATGCGCATGCGCGTGCGGTCGCCCTGCACGATCTCAAGCGGTGTGAACTGCCCGGAGATGGTGACATTGGCAAGCGACGGGGCGCCGACCAGAGCCATGATGAGGCCGGCGCCCGCGATCAGGAGGCGGCGCGCAAATCCCCTGAGCGCACCCGCCCCTTGGCCGACAACCCCGCTACTCACCCCCGGAGATGCCGCCTCCTTTAGGTTCCGGCTGCCATCAGGCAAGGTTCCTGTTGTTGGAATCAGGCGTGGGATAGGGACCTCGCCGCCAGCGTCTGGGGGGCGGCCGATAGTGGTTGCCGCAGCACGACAAAGTTGGAACGCTCAGCGCCGACACACCAAAGCCCGGTGGGCAATAGCGCCCACCAGTCTTGGTCGTCATGGCAGACAAGCCTGCCCCTGGCGTTGACGGCGAAAAAACCGTCACCGCCCCCGTTGTCGATCACCACGATCAGGTCCCCTGCCGCAGCCATGGTCATAGCTGCCCGCGCAATTCGCTTGGCAAATTCTTTACGCTCATGCCGCCTCCAGCGAACAAGCGTATGCAAAGCCTATGCCAAGCAAATCTCGAAGTATTTGAATCGGGACAATTATATAAATCAACAACTTGGGCGACAAGAACTAAGCGCGCGCCAGACGCCGAGTGTTGGCAAATGCCAACACCGCGAAGCGCTCGGGAGGCAAAGTGTCTGATTTCAATAGGCTGTCTGGTGTTGGCAATCGCCCACAGGTGCCAGAGGCGCGCTGAACAAGTCACCGGAGTCCGGGTTGTCGAGCGCACAGCTATTGCGATCCAGCATCTCGCCAAAGCGACTTTCCCGACTGCGGACTTATTCAGTGTCGCGTTAGTTCTGCTTCTTGAACGTCGCCGGATCAAGCGCATGCCGCGCCAGCAACGTGTAGAAGTCACTGCGGTTGCGCTTAGCCAGGCGCGCCGCGCGCGAAACATTGCCTGCGGCGATCTTGAGAATCTGCGTCAGGTATTCACGTTCGAAACGCGCGCGCGCCTCATCGAAACTGGCCAGTTCATCGGCTGCTTCACCGACCGCGCGCTGCACCAGCGACGTTGGCACGATTTCACTGACACACATGGCCACGCATTTCTCGACCGCGTTGGCAAATTGCCGCACGTTGCCCGGCCAGGCCTGGCCAAGCAGGATTTGCAGTGCCTCGGGGGCGAAGGCGGCAACATTCTTGCCGTAGCGCGCCGCCAAGATCGCCAGAAAATGTGCCGCCAGGAGAGGGATGTCCTCACGCCGCTCCGCCAGCGCGGGCAACGCCAGGCTCACCACATTGAGCCGGTAAAACAGGTCTTCGCGAAAACGCCCGGCCGCGATTGCCAGGTCCAGGTCCTGGTGGGTGGCGCAGACGATGCGCACATCGATGGCGACGTTGACCACCGCGCCCACCGGGCGCACCACCCGCTCCTGCAATGCGCGCAGCAGCTTGACCTGGAGGGACTGCGGCATGTCGCCTATTTCATCCAGAAACAGGGTGCCGCCGTGCGCCGCTTGAAACAGCCCGGCATGGTCGCGCACCGCGCCGGTGAAGGCGCCGCGCACATGACCGAACAGTTCGGATTCGAGCAATTGCTCCGGAATCGCCGCGCAGTTGACCGCCACGAAGGGCTGCGCCGCGCGCTTGCCGGCGGCATGGATCGCGCGCGCCAGCAATTCCTTGCCGCTGCCGCTGGGCCCGGTCAGAAGCACGCTGGCGTCCCCCTGCGCCACCTGCCAGGCTTCGGCCAGCACCTGCTCCATGCGGGCACTGCAGGTGATGATGCCGGCGCGCCAGGCAGCACCGGCGCCCGCTGCCGGGTTGGCACTCAAGGCCAGCGCGCGTGCCACTTCGCTTGCCAGTTCGCGAGGCTCGACAGGTTTGGCGAGGTAGCCGAACAAGCCACGACGCATGGCAGCGACCGCAGCGGCGATCGAGCCGTGCGAGGTCAACATGATGATCGGCACGGCCGGATGGCGCGCATGCACCTGGTCGAACAAGGCCATGCCGCTAATGCCGCCCATGCGCATATCGGTGATGATCAGGTCGGGCAAGCCGGTGCCGATGTGCGCCAATGCCTGTTCGCCACTGTCAGCCGCGGTCACGGCGTAGCCATGGCTCTTGAGCCGCAGGCTCAGGAGGCGCAGGGTTTCGGCGTCGTCATCGACGATCAGGATGCGCTTCATGTCAACCAGGCGCTCCCGCCAGCCTGGCGGCATCTGCACGCGGTTTGATTAGCCGGCATCGGGCGCGATCCAAAAAAACAGCGCCGCAAAGCGCCGCATCCCGCAGCACTAAGGTGTGGCGGCTTCTTAAACAGAGTGGCGAGCCTGACCCCGGCACTTGGGGTGTTTGGTTATGGCTGCTTCGTTCCCGACCTGACCAGGTTCCCAAGCCTCAATGCGGGGAGGCCCGCCGGGACGGATTGTAGCAGTCACGGCGCGCCGACCGCTCCCGCTACAGGCAATCAAGTCGCATATTGGCGTCGCCCAGCCACCACCAACGTGGTGCCTTTGTCCCTCGGCATAGCCGGCAAGAGAACTTGGTGGCAGCCCTCGCGAACATCACATCGACAGGCCGGTCCGGCAAGCGCTGCGAAACGGCATGGGGATGCGCAGCCGGCCCATCGCCGCCCCGGATCACGGTGCCAGGCGCGCGATCTTCCAGCCATCGGACTGCGCGGTGTAGGCAATGCGGTCGTGCAGCCTGCTGCGGCGCCCCTGCCAGAACTCGAATGACTGGGGAATCAGGCGGTAGCCGCCCCAGTTGTGCGGCCGCGCCGGCGACTGGCCCAGACGCGCTTCGGCCTCCGCGAAACGCTTTTCAAGCCAGGCGCGGCCGGGAATCTCGTCGCTTTGCGGCGAGGTGATGGCGCCGATCCGGCTCAACAGCGGCCGCGAGGCGAAGTAGGCATCGGCGGCGGCGGCTTCGGCACGTTCGACATGGCCTTCGATGCGCACCTCGCGCTCCAGTTCAATCCAGTGGAACAGCAAGGCCGCATGCGGGTTGGCTGCAAGCTCGCGCCCCTTACGGCTGTCGTAGTTGGTGTAGAACACCAGGCCGCGTTGGTCGACCTCCTTGAGCAACACGATGCGCGATGAAGGCCGGCCATCGGCACCGACGGTCGCCAGCGACATGGCGGTGGGCTCCGGACATTGCGCCGCCAGCGCTTCGTCCAGCCACTGCCTGAACTGCGCCAGCGGCTGTGCGGCGACTTGCGATTCGTCGAGCGCGGAAAACGCGTAATCCTTGCGCAGGTCGGCAAGCCTTGTTTCGTTTTGCGGGTCGGTTTGCATATTCACATCGATCAGGTTAGCCTGCGTGTTGCGTGGAATACCCTCCTATTCTAGCGCGCGCCGCTTGCCCCGAATTTGCGCGATCGAGACTTCCCGCAACCACTACCAATTGTGGTTGGCAGGCTGCCTGACACCTTGTTTTGTATCACGCCCAACAGGTGAATCCGCCTGAATGTACGGCTTTTCAGAGGGAAGACGCGCCAACTTTTTGTGTTTTCCCTCTGAAAAACCGTTGACAAGGCAATTCAGAGTGTGCATCCTTCGCGCTGTCACTCTCGAAGAACGTGATTTTCAGAGTGGCGAGAGACGCAAAATCGTGTGCAACAGCGACATCAGCGCCGGTTTTGCGACTCTTGGCAAAATGCTTGACTCACCTTCACGCAACCGCAATCCTTTCAGGAGGAATTAAACATGGCCACTGCCAAGAAACCCGCTGCAAAGAAACCCGCTGCCAAAAAACCGGCCGCCAAGAAAGTAGCTGCGAAGAAACCCGCCGCCAAGAAGCCGGCTGCGAAAAAGCCTGCGGCCAAAAAACCCGCAGCCAAAAAGCCTGCGGCCAAGAAAGCCGCGCGCAAGCCCAATGCGGCCTTCATGAAGCCTGTCACACCGTCGCCCGCTCTGGCTGCCGTGATCGGTGAGAAGGCCGTGCCGCGCACTGAAGTGACCAGCAAGATCTGGGCTTACATCAAGAAGAACGGCCTGCAGGACAAGACCAACAAGCGCATGATCAACGGCGACGACAAGCTCAAGGTCGTGTTCGGCGGCAAGAAGCAGGTCTCGATGTTCGAGATGACCAAGCTGGTCAGCACGCACCTCAAGACCTGATTTTTCGCCAAGGTCGAGATCAAAAAGGCCCGCACGAGCGGGCCTTTTTTCGCCAGCGTTTTCGAGTACGATTTTTACCTGAGATACCCGCTGCGACGCTACACATCTTGCCAACAATGCTGCGCCCGGATGCAGCCAGAGCCGTTGATATGACTTGGCAAGTAGCACCGTGCGGGCGATACGCTCAGCCAGATTTCGGTTGCGCGCAGCACCCCACTCGAGCGGCGCTGCCCGACATAGGGGAAACCCGAAATCTTCAACGCGGTCGAACCACGCAAACACGGGATCTTGTCCGGTTTGGCAGGAACGGAGGCGGCCGCGCGAAAAAACCCTGCGCGCACGCCCCGTCGCCGTTGACGCTTGCAGCCGCGGTCTCGTATCATTGCCGCGGCAACTAAAGACAACCAACAACAACATTCCGCATTCTTGCAGTCCTGCGCAAACCTGAGAAACCGCATGGGTGGCGCGCCACACGCACTGCACTGAATTACCCACCCAAAGGAGAAACAAGATGACAGTTTCCGTCAGCATGACGGTCAACGGGAAATCGGTGACGGCGTCGATCGACCCGCGCACCCTGCTGTCCCAGTTCATTCGCGAGCAATTGCAACTGACCGGCACCCATGTCGGCTGCGATACCGCCCAATGCGGCGCCTGCACCATTCACTTGAACGGCCGTGCGGTGAAGGCCTGCTCTATGCTGGCGGCGCAGGCCGCCGGCGCTGCCGTGACGACCATCGAGGGCCTGGCGGGCGGTGCCGACGGCAAGATGCATCCGATGCAGGAGGCGTTTCGCGATTGCCATGGCCTGCAATGCGGTTTCTGCACGCCGGGCATGGTGATGTCCGCCTGCCAACTGCTGGCCGACAACCCCAAGCCCTCCGAAGCCGAGATCCGCGCCGGACTCGAAGGCAACATCTGCCGCTGTACCGGCTATCACAACATCGTGCGTGCGGTGCAGCAAGTCGCTGCCGCCGCGTAAAGGAAAAACCATGACCGACATGTCAATGAGCCCGATCGGCAAGCCGATGCTGCGGCGCGAAGACCAGCGTTTCCTCACCGGTAACGGGCAGTACACCGACGACATCAGCCTGCACGGCCAGACCGCCGGCGTGTTCCTGCGCTCGCCGCATGCGCATGCGCGCTTCAAGTCGATCAATCTCGATGCGGCAAAGAAAGCCCCTGGCGTGGTGGCGATCTTCACAGGCCAGGACCTGGCAGACGCCAAGGTGGGCGGCCTGCCCTGCGGCTGGCTGATCAACAACAAGGACGGCACGCCGATGAAGGAGCCGGCGCATCCGGCACTGGCGCAGGGCAAGGTGCGCCACGTAGGCGACCAGGTGGCGCTGGTGGTGGCCGAGACCCAATGGCAGGCCAGGGACGCCTGTGAACTGATCGAGGTCGACTATGAAGTGCTGCCGGCGGTGGTCGACACCGCCAGTGCCTACAGCGCCACCACGCTGGTGCATGACGAAGTGCCGCACAACCTCTGCTACGACTGGGGCCATGGCGACAAGGCAGCCGTCGACGCCGCGTTCGCACGTGCCGCGCATGTCACCAAACTGGAATTCACCAACAACCGCCTGATCCCCAACGCGATGGAGCCACGCGCGGCCATCGCGTCCTACACCAAGCACGACGACAGCTACACCCTGCATGTGGCCAACCAGAACCCGCATGTCGAGCGCCTGTTGATGTGCGCCTTCGTGCTCGGCCTGCCGGAATCGAAGGTGAGGGTGATCGCGCCTGACGTGGGCGGCGGCTTCGGCTCGAAGATTTTCCTGTACGCCGAAGACACCGCGCTGGTATGGGCCAGCAAGCGCGTCGGCCGGCCGATCAAATGGACCGCCGAGCGCAGTGAATCGTTCCTGACCGATGCGCATGGCCGCGACCATGTGAGCGTGGCCGAAATGGCGATGGATGCCAACGGCAAGTTTCTCGCCCTGCGCGTGGCCACCACCGCCAACATGGGCGCGTACCTGTCCACCTTCGCCTCGGCCGTGCCGACCATCCTGTACGCCACGCTGCTGGCAGGCCAGTATGCGACGCCGGCCATTTATTGCGAAGTCAAGGCGGTGTTCACCAACACCGCGCCGGTGGACGCCTATCGCGGTGCCGGTCGGCCGGAAGCCACCTATCTGGTCGAACGGATCGTCGAGCAGTGCGCGCGCGAGATGAAAATGGATCCGGCGGCGATTCGCCGCCTCAATTTCATCACCACGTTCCCGTACGCCACCCCGGTCGGCCTGACCTACGACGTGGGCGACTACAACGCCACCCTGACCAAGGCGATCGCGCTGGCGGACGTGGCCGGTTTCGCCGCGCGCAAGGCGGCATCAGCCGCCAGGGGCAAGCTGCGCGGCCTGGGCTACTCCTGCTACATCGAAGCCTGCGGTATCGCGCCTTCCAACATCGCCGGCGCACTCGGTGCACGCGCGGGCCTGTTCGAAGCGGGCGAGGTGCGGGTACATCCGACCGGCACTGTCACGGTATTCACCGGTTCGCACAGCCATGGCCAGGGGCATGAGACCACCTTCTCGCAGGTGGTTGCCGCGCGCCTGGGAATTCCGGTCGAGAACGTCGAAATCGTGCACGGTGACACCGGGCGCGTGCTGTTCGGCATGGGCACCTACGGCAGCCGTTCACTGGCTGTGGGCGGCACCGCGATCGTCAAGGCAGTCGACAAGATCATCGCCAAGGGCAAGAAGATCGCCGCCCACCTGCTTGAAGCGGCCGACACCGACATCGTGTTCGAGAACGGCGAGTTCAAGGTCGCCGGTACCGACAAAAAGGTGCCGTTCGCCCAGGTGTCGCTCACCGCCTATGTGCCGCACAACTATCCGCTGGACAAGCTGGAACCGGGCTTGAACGAGAACGCGTTCTACGACCCGGCCAACTTCACCTTCCCGGCCGGCTCCTACATCTGTGAAGTGGAAGTCGACCCTGTATCGGGCGAGACCGAAATCTGCGCCTTCACCGCGGTCGACGACTTCGGCAATATCGTCAACCCGATGATCGTCGACGGTCAGGTGCATGGTGGCCTGGCGCAGGGCCTGGGCCAGGCGATGATGGAAGCTTGCGTCTACGACAAGGAAAGCGGGCAGTTGCTTTCCGGTTCGTACATGGATTACGCCATGCCGCGCGCCGACAACTTCCCCAATTTCAAGATCGATACCTGCGTGACGCCGTGTTCGCACAACCCGCTGGGCGTCAAGGGTTGCGGCGAGGCCGGCGCGATCGGCTCGCCACCGGCCTTGATCAACGCGATCACCGACGCGCTCGGTGTGCGCGACCTCGAAATGCCGGCCACGCGCGAGCGTGTATGGCGCGCCGCGCAAGCACGCGCCTGACTGCGAAAAGGGAGACCATCAAATGTATGCATTCGAATATGTAAACCCGACCTCGGCGGCGGCGGCAAGCGCTGCGGCCAAGGGCGACGCCCGCTTCCTGGCCGGTGGTCAAAGCCTGGTGCAGGCGCTCAAGCTGCGCATTTCGCAGACCGGCACCCTTGTCGACTTGAACAGTGTGGCTGAGTTGAAGGGCATCAGCAGCGTGGCCGGCAACATCGTGATCGGCGCCATGACCCGGCATTCCGAAGTCGCACGCTCGGCCGTCGTCATGAAGGCGATTCCTGCATTGGCCGATCTTGCCAGCGGCATCGGCGACCAGATGGTGCGCAACCAGGGCACGCTAGGTGGCTCGATCGCCAACGCCGACCCGGCGGCCTGCTATCCCGCGGCGCTCCTGGCTTTGGGCGCCACCATTCGCACCCCGCAGCGCACGCTGACCGCCGACAAGTTCTTCACCGGCCTCTTCGAAACGGCGCTGGCGCCGGGTGAACTGGTGACCTCGGTCGAGTTTCCGGTGCCGGACAAGGCGGCTTACGTGAAGTTCAAGCAACCGGCCTCGCGCTTCGCCTTGATTGGCGTCTTCGTGGCGCGTTTTGGCAGCACCGTGCGGGTGGCGGTCACCGGCGCCAAATCCAGTGTGTTCCGTGCCACCGCGATCGAAACCGCCCTGACGCAAAGCTTCACCTCGGCGACGGCAGCGGCGGTCAAGCTCTCACCGGAAGGCATGAACGGCGACATGCATGGTTCGGCCGAGTACC
>JBEIFV010000068.1:0-30012 GCA_040382235.1 Burkholderiales bacterium | reverse complement strand
GTATTCAAGCCGCTCGACGGCATGGGTGGCACCGGGATTTTTCGCGTGAGTCGTAGCGAGCCGAATTTTTCGGTGATCATCGAGACCCTTACCGTCAACGGCACGCAGACCATCATGGCGCAGAAGTATCTGCCGGCGATCGTCGATGGCGACAAGCGGGTGCTGGTGATCGCCGGCCGCCCTGTGCCGTATTGCCTGGCACGCATCCCGAAAGCCGGCGAGACGCGCGGCAACCTGGCCGCCGGCGGTACCGGCGTGGCGCGCGAGCTCAGTGCGCGCGACCGCCATATCGCCGAAACCCTGGGGCCGACCTTGGCCGCGCGCGGCCTGCTGCTGGTCGGGCTCGACGTGATCGGGGAAAACCTCACCGAGATCAACGTGACCAGCCCGACCTGCTTCCAGGAAATCACCGAGCAGACCGGTTTCAATGTCGCCGCCATGTTCATCGATGCCGTGGAAGCTGCCGTCGCCGCATAGGGAAGCGCTGACCAAGTCCGTCGCTTCAGAAAGTCGTTCTTGCAGGATGTCGAATCGATACGACGCTTCGTTCGAGAATCCGTAGTCCAGTGTCTTGTCCTGCGTTTTCGCGGCGCCAGCCCGCAGCCGGGATCGATCGCGCCGTCGCGTCGGCGCTTGATCCTTTGCCGTATATTCGGGTTTTCGCGAAGCGATGTGCGTCCCAATGGTTGGCGTGCTCTTGATCACCCACGGCAGCACCGGTGCGGCACTCCTGTCCGCCGCCGAGCATGTGCTCGGCGCATCGCAGACCAACGCCAGCGCGATTTCGGTTGGAGCGACGGACGATGCGACGACGGTGCTGGCCGGGGCGCGCCGGCAGCTAGCCGCGCTTGATGCGGGCGGCGGGGTGCTCATCCTGACCGACGTATATGGCGCGACGCCATCGAACATCGGCGCGCGCTTGCTCCAGGACGGGCACATCGCAGGCATCGCCGGGGTGAATCTGCCGATGCTGGTCAAGGCCCTGAGTTGCGGGACCCTGCCGCTTTCGCAGGTTGTCGCACAATCGCTTGCCGCCGGGGCGCGCGGGCAGATCGACATGAAGGAGGATGCTTGCCATGCCGCTGCGGGAGGAAATTGAGATCATCAATCAGCTTGGCCTGCACGCGCGCGCGTCAGCCAAATTGACCCAGTTGGCGGCGCAGTTCAAGAGTGAGGTCTGGGTGAGCCGCAACGGCAGGCGGGTCAACGGCAAGAGCATCATGGGGGTGATGATGCTGGCCGCCGGGATTGGTTCGAAGGTCGAGATCGAGGCCGTTGGCGACGACGAAGCCGCGGCGATGAGTGCGCTCAAGCTCCTGATCGCCGACAAATTCGGCGAAGGCAAGTAAGGCGATACAGGGCAGCCTGCGCATGTCCATTTCCGGCATTCCGCTCAAACCCGCCCGGCTCCAACGCAAGGTCGTTACCACATGTCCTTCACGCTGCACGGCATAGGTGTATCCGGTGGTATCGCCATCGGCCGCGCCCATCTCGTCACGCCGGTGGCGCTGGACGTCTCGCACTACCTGGTAGCGCCGACGCAGGTCGCGGCCGAAGGGGCGCGCTTTGAAGCCGCGGTTGCCGCCGTGCAGGATGAGTTGAAGAGCCTGCACGCCAGCCTTCCGCATGCGTCGCCGGGCGAAATGGGCGCGTTTCTGGACCTGCATTCGATGATCTTGGCCGATCCGGTGTTGTCGAAAGAGCCGCTGCGGATCATCGAGGAGCGCCGCTGCAACGCTGAATGGGCATTGATCCAGCAAATGGACGCGCTGGTCGCTCAGTTCGACGAGATCGAGGACGAGTATCTGCGCGAGCGCAAGAACGATGTCGTGCAGGTGGTCGAGCGGGTGCTCAAATCGCTGCTGGGTGCCGGGTCCGGCATGCATTCAGCCTTGAGCCGGACCCAGAAGCTCAAGGCGCTGCAGTCGCAGGAAAGCGAAATGGTGGTGGTCTCGCACGACCTGTCGCCGGCCGACATGTTGTTGTTCAAGCAGCACCGGTTCGCCGGCTTCGTGACCGACCTCGGAGGCGTGACCTCGCACACCGCGATCCTGGCGCGCAGCCTGGCCCTGCCGGCGGTGGTCGCCCTGCATCATGCACGTCAACTGGTCGAGGAAGACGACTGGCTGATTCTTGACGGCACCGCCGGGGTGCTGATCGTCGCACCCGACGCCGCGGTGCTGGCCGAGTACAAGCTCAAGCGGCGTGCGCTGCAACTTGAACGCCGGCAACTGATGCGACTGGCCGGCGCGCCGTCGGCGACCCTGGATGGTGCCATGGTCGAATTGCAGGCCAACATCGAGCTGCCCGACGACGTCAAGGCCGCCAACGATGCCGGTGCCGCCGGCGTGGGCCTGTTTCGTACCGAGTTCCTGTTCATGAACCGCAAAGAGTCGCCCGGCGAGGACGAGCAGTTCGAAGCCTACCGCCAGGTGGTGCGGGCGATGAACGGCCAAGCGGTGACCATCCGCACGCTCGATATCGGCGCCGACAAGCAGGTCGATAATGATTCCGCGCAGGACAGCGTCGCGCTCAACCCGGCGCTCGGGTTGCGCGCCATCCGCTTCTGTCTGGCCGAACCGCAGATGTTCATGGTGCAGTTGCGTGCCATCCTGCGTGCGTCACATTACGGCCGGGTCAAGATCCTGTTGCCGATGATCGCGCACTGGCACGAGATCGAACAGTCGCTTGCCTTGATCGACCAGGCACGGGCCCAGCTCGATGCGGCCGGCATTCCCTACGACCCGGCCGTGGCCGTGGGCGGCATGATTGAAATTCCCGCAGCGGCTCTTTCGATCGGCCTGTTTGTCAAGAAGCTCGATTACCTTTCGATCGGCACCAACGACCTGATCCAGTACACCCTGGCGATCGATCGTGCCGACGACCAGGTGGCGAGTCTCTATGACCCGCTGCATCCGGCTGTTCTGTACCTGGTGGCCAACACCATTCGTGTCGCCAACAAGGCCGGTGTGCCGGTGGCGGTATGCGGCGAAATGGCCGGCGAAGTGGCGATGACGCGCCTGCTTTTGGGCATGGGCTTGCGACAGTTTTCGATGCATCCGGCGCAATTGCTCGCCGTCAAGCAACGCGTGTTGCAGACGAGCCTCTCCAGTGCCGAAAGCCAGGTCAAGCGCATGCTGCGCACCGAAGAGCCCGAGCGCCTGCGCGATCTGCTGGCGCAACTCAATGCTTAGGGAAATCATGGGCGTGGTGCAAAACACGCCCGAGGTCATCAAGCGCTGGTTCGAAAGCGATTTTTTTGATCTCTATCTCTGGCAGCGCGGGCCGCAGGTGATCCACATGCAGCTCTGCTACAACCGCGGCCGCAAGGATGAAAGCGCGATCAGCTGGAAGGATGGGCTGGGATTGTTCCACGATGGCGTCGACGCGGCGTGCCGCACCGAGGCGCCCTTGCTCGAAAGCGGCGGCACCTTCGACGCCGAAAAAGTCAATGCACGTTTCCTGCGCGAGTCGGCCGGCTTGCCGATCGAGGTGCGCAAATTCGTGCTGGCGAAATTGCATGATTTCGCGTTGCATGGCGCGGTCAAGCGCAACCAGCCTCGACGCGTGGTGGTGCGCCGCGAAGAATGGCAGCAACGGGCAGCCGATCCGCAATAGGGAAGCGGCGAGCGGGGCCGCAAGGCCGGTCGAGTGCTTTCGGCGCAGCGCTGGATCGAACCGTGCCGAGTTCGCCGACCCGTCGATGAGCTGCGTGCGGCGCGTTTTCCTGCGCTACAATACCGACTGAGCGCCGATTTGATCATCGGATTGCGGGCGCTATATAAATCCGGCTAAATAGGTGCATGGACGCCCGAAAAGAAATCCATCAACCCGATTAGCCGCAGCGGCAATCGGGTTTTATCTTTTCGAGAAGCGTCACTTTGGATCCCCATTCGGTTGGCGTCGTCAGCCCCCAAATCGCGCACTTTGCCGAGCCCTTTGTATTCAGAAGCGGCCGGTCGATCACGCACTTCGAACTGGTCTACGAAACCTATGGCCAGCTCAACGCGGCCCGTTCCAATGCGGTACTGGTGTGCCATGCACTGAACGCTTCGCATCACGTGGCCGGCATCTACGCCGACGCTGCGGGTGAGGCCGGATGGTGGGATAACATGGTCGGGCCCGGCAAGCCGCTGGATACCACGCGGTTTTTCGTCATCGGGGTGAACAACCTGGGCGGCTGCTTCGGCAGCACCGGCCCCCGCCACATCAATCCCGCGACCGGTCGTCGCTACGGCGCGGATTTCCCGGTGGTGACTGTGGAGGACTGGGTCAACGCCCAGGCGCGCTTGGCCGATCATCTCGGCATCGCCCGCTTCGCCGCCGTCATGGGCGGCTCGCTGGGTGCGATGCAGGCCATGCAGTGGGCGATCGCCTATCCGGCACGGGTGGCCAATGCGCTGGTGGTGGCCGCCACGCCGAAGCTGTCGGCGCAGAACATCGCCTTCAACGAGGTGGCGCGCCAGGCCATCATCACCGATCCGGACTTTCATGGAGGGCATTTCTACGAGCATGATGTGGTGCCGGAGCGCGGGCTCCGGGTGGCACGCATGATCGGGCACATCACCTACCTGTCCGACGACGTGATGGCTGAAAAATTCGGCCGCGAACTGCGCGACGGTCTCAAGTTCGGCTACGGCACCGAGTTTCAGATCGAGTCCTACCTGCGCCACCAGGGCGAGAAGTTTTCCGCCTACTTCGATGCCAACACCTATCTCCTGATCACCAAGGCGCTGGACTATTTCGATCCGGCCGCAGCGGCCGGCGGCGATCTCGCGGCGGCGTTGAAACCGGCGGCGGCGGTCAATTTCCTTGTGGTTTCATTCACCACCGACTGGCGCTTTTCGCCGACACGTTCGCGCGAAATCGTCGCCGCGCTCACCGCCAATCGGGCCCGCGTTTCCTACGCCGAGATCGATGCGCCGCACGGGCATGATGAATTCCTGCTCGAGGACGAGCGCTACCACGCGCTGGCGCGGGCCTGGTTCGATGCCATCGCGGAGGGCCTGTGAGCACCGCATCAGCACTTGTCAATGGCGCAGCCAACGGCAGTCGCGTACCGCGCGCCGATTTCACCATCATCGCCGACATGGTGCGCCCGGGCACGCGCGTGCTCGATCTCGGGTGCGGCGACGGCAGCCTGATGAAGTTTCTGGCTGCGGCGCGCGCGATCAAGGGTTACGGCATCGAGATCGACGACGGCAACGTGCTGGCGGCCTTGAAGAACGGCATCAACGTGTTGCAAGGCGACCTCGAACGCGGCCTGCGCAGTTTTGCCGACGCCTCGTTCGATACTGTGCTGTTGTCGCAAACCCTGCAGGCCATGCACAACATCGAAGGACTGATGGGGGAAATGCTGCGGGTCGGACGCGAGGCGATCGTCTCGTTTCCGAATTTTCGCTATGCGCCGCATTTTCGCCAGCTTGAAGCCGGTCACATGCCGGTCTCGGAGACGCTGCCGTACCAGTGGCACAACACCCCCAATGTGCACTTGTGTACCCTGGCTGATTTCGAGGACCTGTGCGGGGCGCTTCGCATCCACATTGTCGAGCGGGTGGCGCTGGCCAACGGCAAGCCGGTCGTGAACGAACCAAACATCAACAGCGAACTTGCGATCTACCGCGTCAGGGCCGCGGCGACGCCGTAAGTACCCGCTGACGGGCGGAGTCAGCCGTCGGCGGCGATTGAATCGATCAGGCGACGCTGCGTCCACAAGAGGGCCAGTCCGGGCAGGGCGATGGCGAAAGTGGCCAGAAAGAATGTGGCCCAGCCGAGTTCCGCCACCATGATTCCGGAAAACGGACCCGCAAGGTAGGTACGGCCGACCGCCGCCAGTGCCGACAGCAAGGCGAACTGCGTGGCCGAATAGCGCACCCGGCACAAGGTCATCAGGAAGGCCACGAAGGCGGCCGTACCCATGCCGCCGCACAGGTTTTCCAAGCCCACCACCAATGCCATCGACTCATATGATTTGGGCGTGACCGCCAGCACCCAGAATCCCAGGTTGGTCACCGCCTGCAGCACACCGAACAGCATCAGCGCGCCATACAGGGACAAGCGCGACATCAGCGCGCCGCCCGCCAGTGCGCCGACGATGGTGGCAACGAGGCCGAGAATCTTGTTGATCGCGCCGACTTCGGTGACTGTAAAGCCGACGCCGCGAATCAGGAAAGCGGTGGAGAGGCTGCCGGCGAAGGCGTCCCCGAGCTTGTAGAGCACGATCAGCGTCAGCGCCAGCACGGCGCCATCGCGTGTGAAAAAGTCCTTGAGCGGGCCCGCCACGGCCTCGTCGAGCGTGCGCGGCGGCGCGACTTGCTGTGGCGGATCGCTGGCCACGAAGGTGGCGACCACGCCGATGGCCATCAGGCCGGCCATCAGCCAGTAAGTTGCGCGCCAGCCGATGTAGCTGTCGGCCAGCACCAGTGCCAGCCCGCCTGACACCAGCATCGCCAGGCGGTAGCCCAGCACCGAAACGGCGGCGCCGGCGCCGCGCTCGTAGGCTGTGAGCAGGTCGGTGCGATAGGCATCGAAGGCGATGTCCTGGGATGCCGAGAAAAACGCCACCACCACCGCCATCGCGGCCAAGGCAACAATCGAATCGCGTGGCGACATGCTGCCCATGGCGGCGATGCCGGCCATCAGCAGCAGTTGCGACACCAGCATCCAGCCGCGCCTGCGCCCCAGAAACGGCGGCACGAAGCGGTCCATCAAGGGCGCCCACAGAAATTTGAGCGTGTAAGCCGAACCGGCAAGCGTGAGGAAACTGATGGTCCGGATGTCGAGGCCTTCGACGGTGGCCCAGGCCTGCAGGGTTCCCGTGGTCAGTGCCAGCGGCAGGCCGGAAGAAAATCCCAGCAGCAGGAGCAGTGCGATCCGGCGATCGGCGTATACGGCAACGAAGTCGCGAAAATTCATCGTGCCGGAGTCTAGCAGCCTGTCGGACTTATGAAACGTCGGCTTTTCGCTCTCGACGTCCTAAGTCCGACAGGCTGCTGGCAGCCTCGTCGCTGCCGGCGCTTTCAAGCGTGTGTGCCGCGCACTACGCTGGTCGCGAACTTGAATCGCGCAACCAGCGCGCGTCGCGTGCCAGCCTGGCGAGCGAGCCGAAGTCCTCGATACCCCTGGCCTGGGCGCGGCGCAAGGCGATCTGCGCCAGCTGCGCGGTGGCGAAGGCGTCGCCAAGTGCCGAATGCCGGGTCGGCGCGGCAATCTCGAATCGCTGCAACCAGTCATCCAGCGCCAGGGTAGGTTTGGTTTCGTACAGCGCAGGCAGCAGGACGGCCAAGTCGATCCATTGCAGGCGCAGGCGTACACCCAGTGCCTCCAACACACCGCGCTTGACAAAGGCTTCATCGAACGGCGCGTGAAATGCGATCAGGGTTGATTTGCCGCAAAACTCCAGGAAACGCAGCAATGCCAGCTGCGGCTCCTCACCGCCAATCTGGGCGGCGGCACCGATGCCGTGAACGACAATATTTTCGCGTGCACTGGCGTGCGCCTGGCGCAGCACCGCGTCGAAACTGTCGGCCAGCTGAATGCGCAATCGGTCAAGCCCGACCGCATCGACTGCGAGCAACCTGTCGCCATGTGTATCCAGGCCACTGGTTTCCGTATCGACCACCACGGCGCGCGTCGCGGCGAAGCGCGCCGTGGGTGGAGGAGAGGGGGTGGCTTGCCAGTCGGCAATCAGCTGCTTCAATTCGGGTGTAAGCGGCGCGCCGCGACCGAACCAGCGGGCGAACGGATTCACAATGCGTAGTCGAGCTTGATGCGGCTTTGCAGCTTGCGTGCCTGCCGGAACGACTCCTTGAGGATGCGCCGGTCGAGTTCGTTCTTTGATGCGATCTCGATCTGGTTGGGCGGGCCGCCATCCTGCAGCGACTCGAACTGGCGCGCCAGGCGCAGGGTCTGAACGAACTCGAACGCTTCGATCATGGCGTCGGCCTCGCGTTCGCCACCATGGCGTGCGGCAGCCAGGCGCAATCGCTGCGTGGTGTGGGTGGCCGCGATGCCATCGGCCAATGCCAGCACCCGCGCGGCGTCGATGAAGGGGCGTGCGCCCTGGCCTTTCAGGTCCACTTTGCCGCTGGCTCCAAGTTCGCCGAAGATGTTGAGCGGCGGATTGTTGTCAAGCGCGTTGGCCGCCAGCATGCGCAGGAAAGCCGGCCGCTTGGGCGCTTCCGCACAGAGCCAGGCGCGCAAGGCGTCGGCTACGGCGGTGTTGCCATGCAAAGGCCGAAAATCAAAAAAAATCGCGGCATTGAGCAGTGCGTCCGGGGTCGGGTTCTGCAACCAGTCGCTGAACCTCTCCTGCCATTCGGCGGCCGACAGGCACCATTTCGGATTGCCGGCCATGATGCCGCCCCGACACAGCGGAAAGCCCAAGCGCGCCAGCAGAGCGTTCACTTGTGTGGCGAAACCGAGCAGTCGGGCGCGGCCGGCGTCGGCACTGGCGCCCGCTGCCGGTGCGAAGATCAGGCCGTTATCCTGATCGGTGCTGATGGTCTGCTCCATGCGGCCTTCGCTGCCAAGGGCGATCCAGCAATATTCGGTGGCGGCGACTCCTGCCGCTTGTGCGCTCATCTCGATGGCGCGCGCAAGCAGGCGGTCGTTGAGAGCGACGATGAGCTGTGTCAGTTGCGCGACCGCCATGCCTTGCGCCAGCAGATTGCGCGTCAAGACGCGCACATTGGCGGCGGCGGCCGCAAGCGCGTCGGGGTCCGCTGCCTGATTGATGGCACTGCCGACTTCGCGCATGCCAATCCGCTGCAGCGAAAACAGGTCGCGTTCCGACACCATGCCCACCAGCAGGCCGCCGCGCGTTACCGGCAAGTGGCGAATCGTGTGGCGCGCCATCAGCAATGCGGCATCAAAGGCGCTGGCGTTTTCGTCGATGCTGTGCGGGTCGGGGGTCATGACCGACGCCAGTGGCTGATCCAGCGAGTGCCCTGCGAGAATGATGCGATCGAGCAGGTCGCGCTCGGTCAGGATGCCCACGGGTCGCGCGGCCTCGTCGACCGCGACAATCGATCCGATGCGCAGGTCGCGCATGACCGTGAGCGCTTCGCGCAGCGGCGCCTGCGCCTTGCAGGTCACCGGCGCGCGGCGCAGCAACGCCGATAGCAGGCTGGTCATGCTTTGCTGGGCATGGGCTTCCTCGTTCGCGAGAACGCGCGCCTGGCGCCGTGACTCCTGCAGCAGGTGGGCGATACGCCGAGTGCAGAAGCTGGCGAACGGGGCGCTCTCGGCCATCAGCGTGTCAAAGACCGTCTTGTCGAATTCGTAGCAGAAGGTGTCGCCCTGGGCGACATAGTCATTGACCACCGGGCGCCCTTCGACCAGCGCCCCCAACGGAAACGACTCGCCTGCATGCAGCGCTGCGGTGAGTGCCGCATCCGGTTGGGTGGCGCCTGCCGGGGCACTGCTGACCGCACCGCGCTGGATCACGTAATAGACGCCAGGCGCGCCATCGGCGGCACCGAGCAGCCGGGTGTCGTGCGCAAAGTAATTGAGAGTCGCACGCTCAGCCAGCCAGGTCAGGTGGCGGGCTTCCATTTGCGCGAACGGCGCATGCTGGCGCAGGAAGTCGCCAACGCTCTTTACCAGCAAGGACGGGACGGCAGGGCGGGTTTCCATGGTCGCATCCTAACGCGATCGACCAGCCCGGATTTGACCCGGATCAAGACCGACATGCGGTGTGCATCGTGCTTCCGCACATCGACCGCGGTGTGGGTGCCGCTCTGCCGCCGGCGTTTCGCCGAGCGCTTGTCAGTCGACCCCGGGCGCTACAATCCTTGCCATCCATCCAGTGGAGTGCGCACCATCATGATGAGTGCCCAACAGAACGAGCATATGTGCCGCGTCGGTCCCGAGACGCCGGCAGGCGCCCTGTTGCGCCAGTACTGGCAGGCGATCGCCTTGAGCGAGGAACTGCCCGCCCTGCGCCCGCTCTGCGCAGTGCGCCTGATGGGCCAGGATTTCGTGTTGTTTCGCGATTCCGCAGGGCAACTGGGCCTGCTCGATCGCGATTGCCCGCATCGTGGCGCGGATCTGGCATTTGCCAGGCTCGAGGATGGTGGCCTGCGTTGCGCGTTCCATGGCTGGTTGTTCGATGTCAACGGCCATTGCCTGCAGACGCCGGCCGAGCCGGCCGGCAGCAAACTGTGCGAGCGGGTGCGCCAGCGCGCTTATCCGGTGATCGAAAAGAGTGGCGTGATATTCGCGTATGTCGGCATTGGGGAGCCGCCGGCGTTTCCCGCCTTCGATTGCTTTGTCGCGCCGGAGGCTTATACCTTCGCCTTCAAGGGGATGTTCGAATGCAACTGGCTGCAGGCGCTCGAGGTCGGCATCGATCCGGCGCATGCATCGTTCCTGCACCGCTTTTTCGAGGATGAAGACTTAGGCGGCAGTTACGGCCGGCAGTTTCGCGGCGCCTCCGCCGATTCCGCCTGGCCGATGACCAAGGTGATGCGCGAATTCGAGCGGCCCGAGATCATGGTCGATGCCGTCCCGCACGGCATGCGCCTGACCGCCTTGCGCCGCATTGATGATGCGCAGACCCATGTGCGCATCACCAACCTGGTATTCCCGCAGGCCTTTGTGATCCCCATGAGCACCGAGATGACCATCACCCAGTGGCATGTGCCGGTCGACGATACGCACTGCTACTGGGTGGCGATCTTCACCAGCTTCGGCAAGCCGGTCGACCGCGCGCAAATGCGTGCGCAGCGGCTCGCCACCTACACCCTGCCGGACTACACCTCGCGCCTGAACAAGCGCAACGATTACGGTTTCGATGCCGCGGAGCAGCGCACCCAGACCTACACCGGCATGGGCATGGACATCAACATTCACGATCAGTGGGCCATCGAAAGCCAGGGGCCGATCCAGGACCGCACGCGCGAGCATCTTGGCACCAGCGACCGCGCCATCATGCGCTATCGCCGTATGCTGCTTGATGCGATCGACCGGCAGCGTGCCGGCGAAAGCCTGCCGATGCGGCCCGACGCGGCAGCTGCGGCGTTATTGCGCGGCCCGGCCACTGTTGACGGGATTGCCCGTGAGGTGCCGTGGAGCGAGTATTGGGTCGCCGCCGATCTGGCGCGCCGGCGCGCGACGCCGTGGGGCGCTCTGGCGCCTTCACCTGCGGACACGGCTACTTCGGAGGCGACATAGTGAGCTTCGTCGCGCGGCACGGTTTATGGAGCGACGACCAGAGTGCGGCGGCACGCGAAATGGCGGCTGGCCTGCGCACCGGTGGGGTGGAAGTGGTGCGCTTCGTATTTGCCGACCAGCACGGCGTGACGCGCGGCAAGACGCTGGTTGCGGCAGAGGCGCTGGCCATGCTTGAGGAGGGGGTATCCCTCACCTCGACACTGTTGCTCAAGGACACCGCGCATCGCACCGCTTACCCGATATTCAGCGCCGGCGGCGGGCATGGCATTGCCGAGATGCAGGGCGCCGCCGATGTTCTGATCGTGCCGGACCCGACCACTTTCCGTGTATTGCCGTGGGCGCCTTCCAGCGGCTGGGTGTTGTGCGACCCGTATTTTCATGATGGTCGCCCGGTTCCCTTCGGCACCCGGCACATCCTTGCGCGTGCTGTCGAAGCGCTCAAGCAGCGCGGGTACGCTTTTCTGGCCGGGCTGGAGGTGGAGTTCCACGTGTTTCGCGCGACCGACCCGCACATGGCGCCGGCCGACGCCGGGCAACCGGGAACCCCGCCGGATGTGGAGTTGCTGTCGCACGGCTATCAATACCTGACCGAGCTGCACTACGACCTGGTTGAACCGGTGATGGAACTGCTGCGCAAGAACGTGCAGGCGATCGGCCTGCCGCTGCGCACACTCGAAGTGGAGTACGGCCCCAGCCAGTTCGAGTTCACTTTCGCGCCGCAAGCAGGGCTGGCCAATGCCGACGCCATGCTGCTGTTTCGCAATGTGGTCAAGCAGGTGTGTCGGCGCGCGGGCTACCACGCCACCTTCATGTGCCGCCCGGCGCTGCCCAACGTGTTTTCCAGCGGCTGGCATTTGCACCAATCGCTCACCGACCTGGTCAGTGGCGCCAATGCCTTCGCCGCCCCGGCGGGCGCGAAGACGCCGTTATCGGAACCCGGCATGCACTGGCTGGGCGGGCTGATGGCGCATGCGCGCGGTGCGGCCGCCATGTCGACACCGACCATCAACGGCTACCGGCGCTTCCGCCCCAACTCGCTGGCGCCCGACCGCGTGGCCTGGGCGCATGACAACCGGGCGGCCATGCTGCGCGTGATGGGGCGCGGTGCGGCAGCCTCACGTATCGAGAACCGGGTGGGCGAACCGGCGGCCAATCCCTATTTGTATTTCGCCTCGCAGATTCTTTCGGGCATCGACGGGCTTGAACGAAAACTCGATCCCGGGCCTTCGGCCGATGCGCCCTATGAAACGGTTGCGCCGCCGCTGCCGCGTTCACTGCGTGAGGCGCTGGCAGCGTTGCGCGATGATGCCTGCATGGCCGCCGGTTTCGGGCAAGATTTCATCGCCTATTTCTGTCGTCTGAAGGAAGCCGAACTGGCGCGCTTCGATGCCGAAGTCACCGATTGGGAGCAGCGCGAGTATTTCGAGATGTTTTGAGAGGCCGGAAAACGTGAACCCCACCTTTTTCCGGGCTTTTTTTGCGTGAAATCGCCGGCGGAGCCGGACGATTTCACGACTGAAAATCGATGAGAGAACCACTTGGCGCCGCGCGCCGCGAACCACAGGCTGCCCACACAAAATGCAGATGGTGAAAGTCACGTTTGTGCAGCCGGACGGTGTGGCTGTGTCCGTCGAGGCCGGCGTTGGCAAATCGGCCATGGAAGCGGCGATATTCAACAACGTGCGTGGCATTGCCGCCGAATGCGGGGGCTTGTGTTCCTGCGCCACCTGCCATGTGCTTGTCGACCCGGCTTGGGTGGATCGTTTGCCGCCGCCTGCGGCGGACGAGGATGACATGCTGGGTTTTACCGCGGCGCCGCGACTGCCGCAAAGCCGGCTCGCGTGCCAGTTGCGCCTGGAGGCGGGGCTTGACGGACTGGTGCTGGGCTTGCCGCCGACCCAGTTTTGAGCGCGCAACATGTGCCATTGCGGGCATTGAAATCGGCACGGACGCGCCGCATCTTGTGGCTATACTCCGGCCCTTGCTTTGAGGATCAACCCATCGATGAATGGCTTTCGACTGGCGACAACGCTTCTTTTCGCGCTGATACTGGCGCTGCCGGCCGTCGCACGCGACGAGCCGCAGGAAGGCGTGAACGTTGGCAAGGCTTCGGCATTTTCGAAGCTGGTGCCGGCCGAGCAGGTAGAACGCGGCGCAGCGCAGCAGTACCAGCAAATGATGCAACAGGCGGCGCAGCAAAAGGCACTGGCGCCGGCGGACCATCCGCAGGTCAAGCGCTTGCGCAAGATCGCCGAGAAAATGCTGCCGTTCACCGCCAAGTGGAATCCGCGTGCCGCGCAATGGAAATGGGAGGTCAACCTCCTGGGCAGCAGGCAGATCAACGCGTTCTGCATGCCTGGCGGCAAGATCGCGTTCTATGTGGGCATTCTGGAAACCCTGAAGCTCACCGATGATGAAGTGGCGATGGTGATGGGCCATGAGATCGCCCACGCCTTGCGCGAACATGCGCGCGAACGCATGGGCAAGTCGGCAGCTACCAATATTGGCGCCAATGTGCTGTCCAGCGTGCTGGGCCTGGGTAACGCGGGCAACGCGGTGCTGGGCGCTTCGGCCAATCTGTTGAGTCTGAAGTTCTCGCGCGACGACGAAACCGAGGCCGATACCGTCGGCCTGGAACTGGCGGCGCGTGCCGGTTACGATCCGCGCGCCGGCATCACCTTGTGGCGCAAGATGCAGGAGGCGAGCAAGGGCGCGCCGCCGCAATGGTTTTCCACCCATCCTGCCTCGGACACCCGCATCAAGGAAATTGAACGGCAACTACCGCAGGTCATGCCGATTTATTTCCGCGCCAGCGGCAAGAGTTCGTAAGTCGCGTCCGCGGCTGTCACCACAAGCCAGCCCGGCCGGTCGCGCAGGGCGCTCTGCGATGGCCCGAAATCGCTGGTGTTTCGCCGCCTGATTGCGGCATGGCGGCAGGCGCTGGGCGCTAATCTCCCATCGATCTACATTTACTCCGATGGGGGTGACAATGGCGCGTCTCGACGATGACCTCGATCGCCTGCTGAAACTGGCGAAAACGCGGCCGGACGAACCTGCGATCCTTGCCAAGCTGGGCGCGCTGCACGAGCAGCGCAACGAGTTTGTCGATGCGCTCGGGGTATACAGTCGGGCCGTCGCTCTCAATCCGCGCAATCTCGATGCCTGGTGC
Organism: Burkholderiales bacterium; assembly: GCA_040382235.1. Lineage (GTDB taxonomy): Bacteria > Pseudomonadota > Gammaproteobacteria > Burkholderiales > JAEUOS01 > JAEUOS01. The sequence goes on along the minus strand of JBEIFV010000068.1, from coordinate 15,668 downwards.
CGGCAGGGCTTTTGCTTCATGCGGCTGTTCAAGTTGAAACCGGCGCTCGAAACCTTCGACTTCGTGCTGCAAATGGATGCCCGTCATCTCGACGCGATCTACGGCCGGGCGATCTGCCTTGAAACCATGGGCGCGCATGACGAAGCGATCGCGCTGATGGAGCACGCCATCGCGGTCGCGCCGGACAATCCGAATATCTATCCCTTCCGCGCCTACCTGCTGGGTACCTATGGTGGCGACCCGGCCAAGACCCTGGCCGCGTTTCGCGACTGGGGCACCCGCTTCGCCGACCCGTTGACACGGGCGGCACCGGTCCTGCAAGCCGATCTCTCGCCTGGCCGCAAGTTGCGTGTCGGTTACGTTTCGGCCGATCTGCGTGACCACGCGGTGGCCTATTTTGTGGAACCGGTGTTCGCCTTGCACGATCGCGGCAAGTTCGAGGTCAGTGTTTTCGCCACCGGCCCGGCAGACCATGTGACCGCACGCATCAAGGGCAACGTTGACCACTGGTTCGATGTGACCTCGATGACCGACGAACACTTGGCCGGCCTGATCCGGCGGCGCAAGATCGATATCCTGATCGATCTCTCGGGCCACACCATGGGGAACCGCCTGCTCGCATTTGCCCGCAAACCGGCACCGGTCCAAGCCACCTGGCTGGGCTTCATGTACACCACCGGCATGGCGGCAATGGACTACCGCATCACCGATTTTTCCATCGATCCACCGGGCAAGACCGAGGCCGGCCACTGCGAAACCCTTTTTCGCATGCAGGGCATGGCTTGCTACCAGCCGCCGCCGGACACGCCGCTGGCGCTGCGCGCGCCGATGGAAGAGGGGGGGCGGCCGGTGTTCGCCTCGCTCAACAACCTGAAGAAGGTCACCGACGACATGTTGCGCCTGTGGCGCCGTGTGCTCGATCGGGTGCCGGATTCGATCCTGATCCTGATTGGCTACGAGCGTACCCAGGAAGAAGCGGTCGAACAGCAGCACGAGCGCCTGCTGGCGGCCGGCCTGCCAATGGAACGCCTGTGCATCCTGCCGCGCCTGGCGCTGGATGGCTTCATGCAATTGGGCCTGAAGGCGGATGTGGCGCTCGATACCTTTCCGATTTCCGGCGGCACCACCACCATGCATTCGCTGTGGATGGGCCTGCCGGTGGTGACTGTCGCCGGCCGGCAGGCATTCGAATCCTCGACCGCCGCGACCCTGCGCGGACTGTACCTGGACGAACTCATCGCCGCCGACGAGGACGCCTATGTGGAACTGGCCGCGGCGCTGGCGCGTGACCCGGCCAGGCTGGCGGCGTTCCGCTCGGACATCCGCGCGCGCATGCAACGCCTGCCCCTGATGAATCACCAGTTTTTTGTCAGCGACCTCGAAGCCACCTACCGCCTGATGTGGCTTAACCACGTGTGCGGCGAGAAGCGCTACCTGCGCAGCACCTACGACCTTGAAGCGGAAGTCGCCGCTTGCGAAGAAGGCGCGGCTGTTCCGGCCTGAGAGCGCGGCGCGGCCTATAATTCCGGGCCTTGATGGAGAATGGCGCGCAACAGAGCCGTAGCCGCCGGCGCGGATTGACACCGGTTCGAAGCAACCGGACCCACACCGTGCCACGGCGTATCCGGCATCTCCGGCATATCCGGCAAACCTGCGGAATACGCTTGAGCGCCAGCGGACCGAACAGCCGGAGCGACGCCATGATGTTTCCGCACATTCGCACGACCCCAGCCGTGACTGCGCGCCTTGCGTCAGCTTGCCTGATAGTGACACTGGCGACCGGCGCCATGCTGGCACAGGCGCAGCCCGCCTTCCCGAGCAAGCCGATCCTGTTGTCAGTCGGCTTCGCGCCCGGCGGCGGCACCGACATCACCGCACGCCTCCTGGCGAAAAAGCTGTCGGAACAACTGGGGCAGCCGGTCAATGTCGACAACAAGCCGGGTGCCGGCGGCAATCTCGCCGCCGAGTTGGCCACGCGCGGCCCTGTCGATGGCCATTTCATTCATCTGTCGGCGATCGGCCCGCTGACAGTCGCACCGCACATCACCAAGAAGCTCGGCTACGACCTGCGGCGCGACTTGACGCCGATCTCGATGGCGGTGGCCTTTCCGAATGTGTTGGTGGTCAACACCGCGCAGCCGATGCGCAGTCTTGACGAGTACGTGAAGTTCGCACGCAGCAAGGCTGGCGCCATTGCCTATGGCACCTCGGGAATCGGTGGCACCGGGCACCTGAGCGGCGCCCTGCTGGAATCTATCGCCAAGCTTGACCTGACGCACGTGCCGTACAAGGGCGGTGGCCCGGCGATGAGCGATTTGCTGGGTAACCAGGTGCAATCCTTGTTCGCATCGGCGCCCTCGGCGGTGCCGCAGATCAAGGCCGGCAAGGTTCGCGCACTGGCCGTCACCGGCCCCAGGCGCAGCGACGCCATGCCGGACGTGCCCACCATCGGCGAAAGCTTTCCGGGCTACGACGTGAGCAACTGGTATGCCTTCGTAGGTCCTGCAAAAATGCCGCGCGAACTGGCCGAGCGCTGGAACCGTGAAGTCATCAAGGCCTTGAACGACCCGCAGGTGCGTGAGCAGATTCGCGAGCATGGCATGGATGCGGTGCCATCGACCCCCAAAGAGTTGGGCGATCGCATCGAGCGCGAATACCTGCTGTGGGAGCGCGTCGTCAAGCAGGCGGGGATCACAGCGGACTGAGTCGACAAAAGTAAACCCCTACTTTTGGCGAGGCTTGCATGCCGACCAATCGCTGGCGAAGCCGGACAATTCGCCGGTCGAAAAGCTACGAAAAAGCTGCGCGCGGAGGCTGTATCGCTTGCGTCAATCCGCCATGCGCACCACTATCTTGCCGACCTGGGCGTTGCTTTCCATGGCGTCGCGGGCTGCCGGTAGCTGGTCGAAGCCGAACACCTGGTCGATCAGCGGTTTCATCGCGCCGCTGGCATAGGCGGGCCATATGTCGGCCATGAAGCCTGCTACTGTTTCGGCGCGTTCGGCTACCGGGCGCAACTTGTTGGATACGCCGAAGACGCGCAGGCGCTTGGCATGCACCGCGTCGAGGTCGATTTCGGCTTTCAGGGTGTTGTCCACGTAACCCACTATCCCCAGGCGGCCGCGGTAGGCAAGCGATGCCAGCGCGTCGGGGAAGGCGGTGCCGCCGACGTTGTTGACCGCCAGTTTGACCCCCTTGTTGTCGGTGACGCGCAGCACTTCCGCGGCAAAACCGGCGCCGCGCGCGACGATGCCGGCGTCCAGCCCCATGGGCTTCAAGCGCTCCAGCTTGGCAGCCGAGCCAGAGGTGCCAACGACCTTGGCCTTCAGGTGTTTTGCGATCTGCAGCGCCGCCACGCCCACGCCGGAGGAAACCCCGGTAATCAGCACCCAGTCGCCGGGCCCGACTTCGCCTTCGGGCACCACCATGTCATAGGCGACCCATTGCGCGAGAGAGGCGCCGGCGGCCTCTTCCCAGGAAAGCGCTGCGGGTTTGGGCATGGTTTCGCCTTCCGCGATCACCGAGTATTCGGCAAAGCCGGTCATGGTGCGGCCCATGACCGGATCACCTATCTTGAAGCTCTTGACGGCGCTGCCTATCGCCACCACTTCGCCCGCGCCTTCGAGGCCGGCAGCCTTGGCCTTGCCGGGCGTGTGCAGGCCGTGGCCGCGAATGAATTCGCCGCGGTTCAAGCCCGCCGCCTTCAGCCGTATCAATACTTCGCCCGCTGCCGGCTCCGGCGTGGCCACCTCGCGCATGTCCAGAGTGCCGCTGCCACCTTCGATCCACCACGATTTCATTTTCGACTCCGATTTTGGTCAAGCAATTGGGAAAGGGCGCATCTTCCTCCATTTCGGGTGGGGGCGCGAGGGCAAGGCTTGTTGCGCAAGCGCGGGTTTAAAATCATGGCCGGTTCGGCGCCGCGCCGAAACGGCTTTCGGCCCATCGAACCGCAACCACAGCCCCCGAGGATCACATGACCGTCACCACCGAAGAACGCCCAGGCCAACTCACACACCACAAGGAAGGGCGCGTTGGCTATGTCGTATTCGACAACCAGCGCAAGTTCAATGCCGTCAATTTCGACATGTGGATGGCCGTGCCGGAAGTCATTGCGCAGTTTGTTGCCGACCCTGAAGTGCGGGTGATTGTCATCACCGGTGCCGGCGATCGCGCCTTCATTTCCGGCGCCGACATTTCACAGTTCGACAAGAAGCGCACCGGCAGCGCCAACGATGATTACAACAAGGCCGTCGATGGCGGCTATTCCGCGGTGCTCGACTGCCCCAAACCGACGGTGGCGAAGATTCGCGGCATCTGCATGGGCGGTGGCCTGGGGCTGGCGCTCAATTGCGACATCCGTATCGTCGCCGACGACGTCAAGATCCGCATGCCGGCGGCACGCCTGGGGCTGGGCTACCAGTATCCGGGCCTCAAGCGCTTCACCGAGGTGCTGGGCCCGTCGAACACCGCCGACCTGTTTTTTCAGCGCGCGCATTTTCGGCGCCGCCGACGCGTTCTCCATGGGCATGGCCAAGCAGGTGGTGCCCGCGGCCGAGCTCGATGCAGTGGTGACGGCCTACGTCAACCAGATCGCGGAAAACGCGCCGCTGACGGTGGCGGCGGCCAAGCGTGCCCTGCTGGAGATTCGCAAGGATGCCGATAAGCGCGACATCGCGCTGGTGGAGCGCATGGTGCAGGCCTGCTTTACCAGTGAGGATTACAAGGAGGGCCGCAAGGCCTTCGCCGAGAAGCGCACGCCGGATTTCCATGGGCGCTGAAAGGTGAAGCGGACTTCCCGCGGCTTGCTGCGGAAGGGCTCCTGATTTGCATGGCGGGCCAGGACCGCGCGTAGAAGGCGCGCGGCGCGCCCGTGCCGCGTTTCAAGGTCGCGCCCGCGAGCGGCGGCAATGCCCCAACGATTGCGGCGTGTGCCCGGTCAGGCAGAACAAAGGCGCTCAGCCAGTTCCGCCAATGCCGCGCCGCAATCGACTTGCAGCTTCAAGGACAACAGCGGGTCGGCGCGCGTACGCCCGAGATTGATCGCGGCAATCGGCTTGCCGGCGGCGTGTGCCGCTTCGCACAGCCGGTAGCCCGAGCGCACCATCACGGTGGAGCCGACGATCAGGAGCGCTTCGGCCGCTTCAACCTTGGCCAGCGCCGCGCGCGCGCGCGCAAGCGGCACACTGTCACCGTAAAACACGACGTCGGGCTTGAGCATGCCGCCACAAGCGCTGCAGGGCGTGACCTTGAAATCGTTGAAGTCCGCTTCAAGATCGGCGTCGCCATCCGGTGCGACCGTAGCCGATGCGTCGAGAAAGCCCGGGTTGGCAGCCACGAGCGATGCCTGAAGGCAGTCGCGCGCGTGGACGGCATTGCAGTCCATGCATTTGACTTCGCGCAGGCGGCCGTGCAGTTCGAGCGCGTTCATGCTGCCGGCGGCGGTGTGCAGGCTGTCGACATTCTGCGTGATCAGGTGTGTCACGCGGTCGTGCTGCTGCAGTCTTGCGAGCGCGACATGCGCTGCGTTCGGCTGTGCGTCGCGCATCATCGGCCAACCGAGCATGCTGCGCGCCCAATAACGCTTGCGCACCGAAAGATCGCCAATGAATTCCTGGTGCGTTACGGGGGGCTTGCGTTGCCAGTTGCCGTCGGCGTCGCGATAACCCGGAATGCCGGAGGCGGTGCTGATGCCGGCGCCGGTCAGGACTGCAAGGCGCCTGCTTGCGTTCAGAAGTGCGAGCAGGTGTTCGATTTCATTGCTAGTCGCTGGCGTTTCGGATCGTGTCGGCACGGCTTTGTCGGGGAGCGAATTCAGGTTCTAGAATACTGTAAAGTAAGGAAGTAAGGATAACTTTCCAGAAAGAGAAGAATGCTGGCAATCGCCAAAATCACGGCCAAGGGCCAAACCACCATTCCGCAGGATATTCGCGCGGCGCTGAAGGTCGTGCCGGGGGATCTGATCGCCTGGGAAGTGGGCAGCGACGGCAGCGCGACGGTGCGCCGGGTGCAGCCGATGGACATGGAATACCTGCGTGCAGTCGAGGGCACCCTGGGCGAATGGGCCAGCGCTGCCGACGAAGAGGCCTACCGTGACCTTTGATCTGTATGCGGTAGTGCGCGTGCCGTTTCCGTTTACCGACCGCAACACGACGAAAAACCGCCCTGCGGTCGTGCTGTCAGACGCTAACGCTTTCAACACCCCGGCGGGTCATTCCGTGATGGCCATGATCACCTCGGAAGCGAATTCTCCCTGGCCGCTTGACTGCAGCATCCGCGATCTTGCGGCAGCGGGTTTGCCTGCGCCATCGAAGGTGCGCTTCAAACTTTTTACTCTGGATCATCGCCTGGTCAAGGGGAAAATCGGCGAGCTTGCAGCCGTCGATGTAGAAACGGTGCGCAACTGCCTGACCGCGCTTTTGGGCGGTACGCGCTAGCGCCACGGCGCATGTCAGCATTTCTGGCCGCCCCAGAACTGGCCCTCGACTGCTTCATCACGCGCGCGGCGCCTACCCTACATGACAAGTGGGTATCAAAGAGCCATAAAAGCTTGACGCGCTTTACAAAATGACCAACTAAATCGAAAATATGCCTTCAAATGATCATTTGAGGAGATTTTCCGATGAAAACGGCTACGGTAGCTCAGGCCAAAGCGCAATTATCCGCGCTCATCGCCGAGGTTGGCGTCGGCGATGAAGTTGTCATTACGCGCCGTGGTAAGCCGGTGGCCAGGTTGGTAGCTGAGACGCAGCCGAAGGGGTTCGGCTGGGCTGAACTGGCGCGATGGGTTGGTGCGCTACCGGCGGCCGGCATGACGGTGGCTCAAATGCGAGAAAGAGACTTGCTGTGATTTACCTCGACACCTCTGTGCTCGGTGCGATGTTCTTTCGCGAGCCGGGCGCCGCGGCCTTGTTCTTGCGGCTGGAAAGCGTCCGCAAGGAAGTATTGCTGATCTCGGCCTGGAGCTTGACCGAAATGGCCAGCGTGGCCGGCATCAAGCGGCGAATCGGCGCACTTGATGTCGATACCTGTCGGGAAGCACTGGGCAACTTTCAGCGATTTGCGTCAGCACACCTACGCACTACCGAGGTCGAGCCGGCGGATTTCCGTACCGCCGCAGTGCTGATCGAAACACCCGAGGGTAGCAGCACACTGCGCGCCGGTGATGCGCTACATATTGCCATCGCACGCCGTACGCAGGCGCACATGGCCAGCCTTGACAAACGACTGTGCAACGCCACTGACGCGCTGGGCTTGCCTCGCTTCGAGTTGGGGTAGTCGCTGGTCGAAGCAACGGCTTGGCGCGCTGCCTGCCGCCTTCGCAGGCCGGATGCTCTGGATATGGTCCGGACCAGTTCACCTTGGCGGTCGGTTCTGCGCGAACGTGAGCGCTACAACGTGCGCCCACGCCAAAGGAATTACTGTGCCTTGCCGCTGATCGGCGCCTTTGGCAAGCGGCTCTCGCCCGGCTCCAGCACGAAGGTCTGCTCAAGCGACCACCACACGGCAGCGCCACCAGGCGCCTCGCCGCCACCCTCATGTCGCACATAGTCGCCGATCAGTGCACGCGTCACGCCGAATTGCGAATCGGTTTCCAGGTAGGGATCGTCGGCCACGTAGATCTGCGAGGCCATGGTCTTGAAGCCGGCCTTGTAGATCAGGAAGTGCAGGTGTGCCGGGCGCATGTTGTGGCGCCCCTGGGCGCGCAGCAAGGCGCCCGCTGGTCCGTCGGTCGGCACCGGGTAGCCTGAAGGCTTGACACTCGTAAACGAGAAGCCGCCGCCGACGTCGGTGGTGAGGCGGCCGCGCAGATTCCAGTCGGCCTGCGATGGGTCCTGGTTTTCGTACAGGCCCACCGTCGAGGAATGCCAGACGTCAACCTCGGCGCCGACGATCGGATGGCCTTCCGCGTCGGTGACGCGGCCATGCACCACGATCGGCTCGCCCGGCGTCGGCGAGCGCAACAGCGAGCCGCCGTTTTCCACCCGTGGCGCCTCGGCGCGCCAGAAAGGACCCAGGTTGTTGGCCTGCGTGGGCCGCGTGCCCATGGCGCCGTTGTTGAGCAGTGCCACCAGGTTCGAGACCCCGAGCGCGCCGCTGATCAGCATCACCTCGTTGTGGCTGGGCGTGGTGCGCTGGCCCAACTCGACCAGAAACCCCACTGCCGCCTGGAATTCGCGCTCGGTCAGGCGTACATCGCGCACGAAACCGTGCAGATGGGTGACCAGCGCGGCGAGAATCTCCTTGGTGCGTGCATCGGGCGTGCGCTGCATTTCGACCAGCACCGCGGTGGTGACGTCCTGCTGGGTTTCGATGATCATTTGGCGCGCTCCTCGATCAGTGCGCAGTGTTTCGGTCGATGCAACCGTGTTGGTATTCCGCTTAAGCAGTGTATCAACGCTGGCGCGCAAGACGATTCTGGCGGAACCGGCAAAATTAATTGACCAACCGGTCGGTTTATTATAAATTGATGGTCACCAGTGCAGCAGGAGTTGCGTATGTACACCCAGGCGATGGATATTGCCGGCGCACCAAAAGCGACGCGCGCAGCTTCGCCCGAAGAACTGGCGTTCAACGCGCGTATCGCGGATGACCGCAAGGTCGAGCCGCGCGACTGGATGCCCGAGGCCTACCGCAAAACCCTGGTGCGGCAGATCTCGCAGCATGCGCACAGCGAGGTGGTGGGCATGTTGCCCGAGGGCAACTGGATCACCCGTGCGCCCTCGCTCAAGCGCAAGGCGATCCTGATGGCCAAGGTGCAGGACGAGGGTGGGCACGGTCTCTACCTGTATGCGGCGGCGGAAACCCTGGGCACATCACGCGACCAGATGGTCGGCGCCCTGCACGCCGGCCGCGCCAAGTATTCGTCGATCTTCAACTACCCGACCCTCACCTGGGCCGACATGGGGGCCATCGGCTGGCTGGTCGATGGCGCCGCGATCATGAACCAGATTCCGCTGTGCCGCTGCTCTTACGGGCCGTACGCGCGCGCGATGATCCGCATCTGCAAGGAGGAGTCGTTCCACCAACGCCAGGGTTTCGACATCATGCTTTCACTGTGCCGCGGCACCGCGGCGCAAAAGGCGATGGCGCAGGACGCGCTCAACCGCTGGTGGTGGCCGGTGGTGCAGATGTTCGGCCCGCCCGACAGCGACTCGGTGCACAGCGGGCAGTCGGCCGCCTGGGGCATCAAGCGCATTTCCAACGATGACCTGCGCCAGAAGTTCATCGACGCCACCGTACCGCAAGCCGAATTGCTGGGCCTGTCGATTCCGGATGCCGATCTCAAGTGGAATGCCGAACGCGGGCACTACGACATCGGCGCCATCGATTGGGACGAGTTTTGGCGCGTGGTCGGCGGCGACGGGCCGTGCAACCGCGAGCGCCTGGCCACCCGCGTGGCGGCGCATGAGAAAGGGGCGTGGGTGCGCGAGGCGGCGCTGGCCTACGCCGCCAAGTCGCAGGCGCGCGCCCAGCGCGCGGCATGAAGGAGCCGGCGTGAAGGAATTCACCGCTACCGTGGTCTGGCAACGCCATGACCAGGCCTTCATTGGCGGGCGCTACAGCCGCGCCCATCACTGGCATTTCGACGGCGGCGCCATCGTGCCGGCGTCGAGTTCGCCGCTGTCGGTGCCCTTGCCCTACTCGGACGCCGAAGCGGTCGACCCGGAAGAGGCTTTCGTCGCCGCCTTGTCTTCTTGCCACATGTTGTTTTTCCTGGGGTTTGCCGCCAAGCGCCACTGGATCGTCGAAAGCTATACCGACAGCGCCGTGGGCTTCATGGAAAAGAACGCGCGCGGAAAAATGGCCATGACCCGCGTGCTGCTGCGCCCGGCGATTCAGTTCGCCGGTGAAGTGCCGGCGCAGACCGATATCGATGACCTGCACCGTGAATCGCACGAGGAATGCTACATCGCCAATTCGGTCAGTTGCGAAGTGGTGATCGAGCCGCAACTGGAATGAAAAAACGGAGTGCGCGCTATGGTTTTTGGAACCCATCCTCACCCCGGCCCTCTCCTTGAAGGAGAGGGTGAGAACGGAGCTGACGCTATGAGTGAAGTCGAATGGCCGTTGTGGGAAGTGTTCATCCGCAGCAAGCAGGGCCTGGATCACCGCCATGTCGGCAGCCTGCATGCGACCGATGCCAAACAGGCGCTGCAGATGGCGCGCGACGTCTATACCCGGCGCATGGAAGGCGTGTCGATCTGGGTCGTGCCTTCCAACCTGATCAGTGCCAGCGATCCCGACGACAAGGCCGAAATGTTCGATCCGATGGCTGACAAGGTGTATCGCCATCCGACCTTCTACAAGTTGCCCAAGGAAGTCGAGCACATGTAGTCATGAGCCCGGTGCGCGCCCGCGCCGAAGCCGCTCATCATTGAATCCTGCCGCCCGTCACCACACGCCATGAATCCGCATATCGAATACCTGCTGCGCCTGGGCGACTCCTCGCTGGTGCTGGGCCAACGCCTGTCCGAATGGACCGGTCATGGCCCGGTGCTTGAAGAAGACATCGCGATGACCAACATCGCGCTCGATTTCGTCGGCCAGGCGCGCATGCTGCTCAGCCACGCGGGCAAGCTGGAAGGCGCGGGGCGCGACGAAGACGCCCTGGCCTATTTTCGCGACACCCGCGCGTACCGCAACTTCACCCTGTGTGAGTTGCCCAACAGCGGCATCGAGAAGGGCGGCGGCGAGGGCGCCTGCTATGCCTTCACCGTCATGCGCAACCTCCTGTATTGCGCCTGGCAGGCGCAATTGTGGGCGGCGCTGGCGGACTCCAAGGACACCGAGCTGGCGGCGATTGCCGCCAAGTCGGCCAAGGAGACCGCCTATCACCTTCGCCACGCGAGCGACTGGGTGGTCCGCCTCGGTGACGGCACCGCCGAAAGCCATGTCCGCGCGCAGCGCGCGCTCCTGCAGTTGCTGCCCTACACCAACGAACTCTTCAGCAGCGACCCGGTCGAGGAAGCGATGGCCATTGCCGGCATCGGTGTGCGCGGCGCCGAGCTCAAGGCGGGCTTCGATCACCTGATCGCGGCGGTGCTGGAGGAGGCGGGCCTCGCGCTGCCGGCGGCTTGCGTGTTTCAGAGTACCGGCAAGAACGGCATGCACAGCGAGCACCTTGATTTCCTGCTGACCGAAATGCAAAGCCTGGCGCGCGCGCACCCCGGAGCGCAGTGGTGAGCGCGGGTGTCGATTCCGACCTGCCGCAGGCCGGCGGTGAAGTGGTCGACCGCATCATGGCCATCCTGGCGACCGTGCCCGACCCGGAGATTCCGGTGATCTCGGTGCTTGACCTGGGCCTGGTGCGCGGTGTCACCGAGACCGCCGATGGTTACGAGATCAGCGTCACGCCCACCTACGCCGGCTGCCCGGCCACCCAGGTGATCGCGCACGACATCACGGCCGCGCTTGAGGCTGCCGGCATCAGCGCGCGCCTTGTCACGCGACTGTCGCCGCCCTGGACCACCGACTGGATCACGCCGCTGGGGCGGGCCCGCCTGCGCGAATTCGGCATCGCACCGCCCGGGCCGGTGGACCACCATGCGCCGCAGATCGTGCATTTCGCGCCGCGCGCCGGGCGGGTGGACAAGCTGCCGGCGTGCCCGCACTGCGGCTCGGCGCATAGCGAGCTGCTGTCGCAGTTCGGCTCCACGCCCTGCAAGGCGCTGTATCGCTGCATCGACTGCCGCGAACCGTTCGATTACTTCAAGCCGCTATGACGCATCCGACCTTTCATTCCCTCACCATCCGCGAGGTACGACGCGAGACGCCGGATGCGATCTCGGTACGTTTCGCCGTGCCGGCGGCCTTGCGCGACGCGTACGCCTTTACCCAGGGCCAGTTTGTCACCCTCAAGGCTCGCATTGACGGCGAGGAATTGCGGCGCTCCTATTCGCTGTGTTGCGCGGTGTCGGACTACGTGCGCGACGGCGAATTGCGGGTAGGCATCAAGCGCATTGAAGGCGGGCGTTTCTCGTCGTTCGCCGATCGCACCTTTCGGCCTGGCATGGCGCTCGAGGTGATGACCCCGGACGGCCGCTTCTTCACCTCGCTCGCAGCCGAGCAGCGCAAACACTATGTGGCGTTTGCCGGCGGCAGCGGCATCACGCCGGTGCTGTCGATCATCAAATCCGTGCTTGAAGCCGAGCCGCGCAGTCGCTTCACCCTGGTGTACGGCAACCGCGCGATTGGCGCCATCATGTTCGCCGAGGAGTTGGAAGAACTCAAGAACCGCTATCTCGGCCGGCTTTCGCTGTATCACGTGATCAGCGACGAGCCGCAGGAAGTGGAGTTGTTCAACGGGCTGATGGATGCAGCCAAGTGCGCGCAGTTTCTCGATACCCTGATTCCCGCCGCCTCGATCGACGAGGCCTTCATCTGCGGGCCGGCACCGATGATGGATGCGGCCGAAGCTGCGCTCCTGGCCGCCGGCGTGGCGCGCGCGAAGATTCATGTCGAACGCTTCGGCACACCGCTGCCGCAGGCCGGGCCGCGCAAAGTGGCGGCGGCCGGTGCGGCCACCGCCGAGGTGCATCTGATCCAGCACGGCAAGGCGCGCGTGTTGCAGGTGCCCTTCGAGGGCCAGCCGGTGCTGGATGCCGGCATGGCTGCGGGTCTCGACCTGCCATTCGCCTGCAAGGCCGGCGTCTGCTGCACCTGCCGCGCCCGGGTGCTCGAAGGTGAGGTGCGCATGGAGCGCAATTTCTCGCTCGAGGCGCACGAAACCGCGCGCGGCTTCGTGCTGACCTGCCAGTCCCATCCGGTCTCGGCCAAGGTCGTGATTTCGTACGACGAGCGCTAGCAGCACGCCATTGGCCAGAACCCAGTCCGCCGACTATGAGTCGCAGCGCTCAAAGATTCTCGAGAGCGCAGCCGAAGCCTTTGCCGAAGCAGGTTATGCCGCCTGCAGCATGAGCGATGTGGCGCGCAAGGGCGGCGCCTCCAAGGCGCGCCTCTATCACTATTACGAAAGCAAGGAGGCGATCCTCTTCGACCTGCTGGATCGCCATATCCGGCGCCTGGCGGATATCGCCGGCGAGGTGCGGGCGCGCGCGCAGCGCGAGCAGATGGCGCCGCGCACCGAGCTTGAATTGATGATCGCCAGCTTTCTCGATGCCTACCGCACCGCGCGCACCCGCCATATCGCCCTGCTCAACGATGTAAAGTTTCTGGGCGAGACGCAGCGCGCCGACATCGTCGCGCGCGAGCGCGCGGTGGTCGGTGCGTTCGCCGATGTACTCGCGCGCGCGTTTCCGGCGCGCGTGAGCGCCGCCAACCAGCGTGCGGTGACCATGATGCTGATGGGCGCCATGAACTGGACCTTCACCTGGTTGAAGCCAGACGGCGCGCTCAGCTATGCCGACTACGCCGCCGAGGTATCGAAGGTCATGCTGGCCGGCCTGGCAGGTTCATAATGGCCGATCGGCGACCCGCTCCGGGTCGCACGCGCCGCCTGCCGGCGCGGGGGGCGGGATAAAATTGTGCGATCAGTTGCGCATATCGTAGTTATCGAATTCTTGATGGAGAGTCAGAGATGAGCAAGGCATTCGCATCCAAGGCCGACATGACGGCCAAAGTCACCACTTTCGAGCAGTTGTCGGAGCACGGCTGGGGCTACACCGCCGAAGGCGACCCGAATTCGGGCGTGATCGTAGGCGACGACAGCGTGATGGTGATCGATGCCACCGCCACCCCGGTGATGGCGCAGGACCTGATCGCCAAGATTCGCGGCGTGACCGACAAGCCGATCAAGTACGTCACCCTGTCGCATTACCACGCGGTGCGCGTGCTGGGCGCCTCGGCCTACGGGGCGCAGCAGATCATCGCCTCGCGCCCGACCTATGAACTGATCGTCGAACGCGGCAAGGAAGACTGGGACAGCGAATACGAGCGTTTTCCGCGCCTGTTCCAGAATGCCGACAGCGTGCCCGGCCTCACCTGGCCCACCATGGTGTTCGAGAAGCAGATGACGGTCTACATGGGCAAGCTGGAAGTGCAACTGATCCAGATCGGCCCCGGCCACACGCGCGGTGACACCATCGCCTGGCTGCCGGCCGAGCGCATGCTGTTCTCCGGCGACCTGGTGGAGTTCAATGCCGGCATCTACACCGGCGACGCACAGTTGGAAGAGTGGCCGGATACGCTGGACAAACTGCGCGCACTGAAACCCAAGGCACTGGTGCCGGGGCGCGGTGCGGCGCTCAAGACCGAGGCAGAAGCGATTCAGGCGATCGAATTCACGCAGAATTTCGTGCGCCAGCTGCTGGCCTGCGCCAGAGAGGGCGTGGCGGCCGGCAAGGACCTGAAGCAGGTGTATGTCGATACCCGTGCCAAGCTTGATCCTGTATACGGCAGCTTCCCGATCTATGAGCACTGCATGCCGTTCGACGTCAGCCGTGCCTATGATGAGGCGAAGGGCATCAAGAACCCGCGCATCTGGACCGCCGAGCGGGATATGGAAATGTGGAACACGATCGCCTGAAGATAAAACCGAAACGGGTCCCAATGAGTACGAGTCCGCAGATGACGCCCGCGGCGATCCGCGCCTGGAAAGCGCGGATGGACTTGGCCTCCGCGCGCATCGATCGTGAAGAAGCGGAGACGCCTCATGACCCGGTGCGCAACCGCATGATCGCCGAAGCCTTGGCGATCTCCGCTTGGGAGCGGGGATGGCGACCGCAGCATGATCCAGAGCGGGTGGCCGAAAAAATTCGCGTACTGAAGCTTCTGCGTGGAACAGTTCTTCGCGCCCCTGCTTGAGCGACTCGCCATGGCGCTGGAAGCGGCTGGCATCCGCTATATGGTGATTGGCGGTCAGGCGGTAATTCAGTACGGACAGTCGCGCCTCACCGAGGATATCGACATCACGCTCGATGTCGGCACGGACGATTGGCGTCTCGCCGATGCGCTGCTGCGAAGCGCGGGATTCGTGCCGCGCATCGCCGACTATGAGTTGCTGGCGACGGATGCGAACATTCTGCTGCTGGCGGATCGCTCCACCTCGATCCGGGTCGATGTCGCCCTCGCGGGGTCCGCCTTCGAGGAAGCTGCGTTTGGACGCGTAGTCCACCAGCGCATCGGCAAGACGGATATTGCGTTTGTGTCGCCGGAAGATCTGGTCGTCCAGAAGGTTGTCGCCGGTCGCGAGCGCGACCATGACGACGTGCGTCGCCTTCTACGCAAGCAGAAGTCACTTGATCGCGCGTATGTCGAGCGTTGGTTGCGCGACTTTGGCGCCGCTCTCGATCGTGATTTTGTGGCGGAATTCAAGCAATTGGCGCGGTAGCGCGCCAGAGCGGAAAGCGTTTTCGTCCGCATCTGACGGGCGCCCCCCGGCTCGCTGAAAACTTCCTCGTCGATCAGGATACGGCTATTCAACCAGCCAGCCTCCCACTGCTCGCGCCCGTCGCAATACGCGCGACAACCGCGTTGGTTACCTGCACAGTCGTGGCCGACCCGCCCAGATCGCGCGTATGCAAAACAGGCTCTGCGGTCACGCTCTCAATCACTGCCATCAGCGCCGCCGCCGCCGCCGCTTCACCTAAATGCTCCAGCATCATCACGCAAGACCAGAAGGTGCCGATCGGGTTCGCCAGTCCCTTCCCCATGATGTCGAAAGCCGAGCCGTGGATCGGTTCGAACATCGAGGGGTAGCGCCGCTC
>JBEIFV010000067.1:0-30208 GCA_040382235.1 Burkholderiales bacterium | reverse complement strand
GGGCGTAAAAGTGCCCATCATTGACCCAGTCGACCAGTGTGCTGGTGCCAGCAAAATGGTCCTGCAACTCTTCTGGCGCATTTCCTAGCGGGATTCGATTCTCGTCAGCACCGTCCGGATGACCTCGGCGGAAATCCGGAAATCGGACTGCAACAAGGTTTCGAACACATTGCGGGCGCTCGGGATCAGGCCGCGCGTATGCGCCATGCCGATCACGGCAGCGGTGCCGGCCAAGCGCAATTGATGCTCCTGCGCCACCGCACGACCAGCCCGTTCGTCCATCAGCAGTAGCGCTTCATTGCCGGGAGTAGCCTGGTGCGCCAGGGCGATGCGAATACAGGCGGCCTCACCTTCGTCCAGATCGGGGAGCGCGATTTCGGGCACGCTGCCCGTCCAGGTGCGTAGCGAACCTGCGGCGGTAGCAGCGCGGATCGCTTCCTGCCCCCGCGTCACCGGGCCGGCAAGCACCTCTTGCTCGACCTCGGGCGGCATCCATACTTCGCCGAACAGCGCTTGCAGCCAGCCCAGCCCCTGAACTATGGAAAGTCCGATCAGCGGGCTGGCGTCGGTCAGGACGAGGCGAGCCACTGGTCAAGCGTTTCGAGATCGCGTTCTACTTCCGCTGCGGCCATCTGGATGACCGGTATACCCAGCCGTGACAGATGCGCCATGAACCCGGACAAGGGCATTTGCGCGACACGTGCTGCGCGTGCCAGTGAAAGATTGCCGTCGCGAAACAGCGCTGTCGCCAGGGCGGCACGCACGCCCGCGAGATCCATCGCGCCGGTCGAGGCCAGCCCCACCATGAGCGCGTCCGGCCGGTCGCGGTTCATTACCACCACCAGGTCGTCCTGCGATTTGCGCAGCGCCTCGGTGGGGTTGTTCTTCAAGCCGCTTACGTTGACAGTTTCCATGGCATGCCCCGCTTGATGGGAATATCATATGGGAATATAAGTAGGGAAGTATATATGGGAATCAAGGCGCCTTCACGTTTGGCGTACAGTGCCTGAACCCTGAACACAAAACGGTGGAGACATTGAATATGCGGTCGTTCGCGGTGGCCATCGCCACCTTCACACTTTGCGCCATCGCCCCGGGCGCGTCAGCCCAAACCTACCCCGAAAAATCCATTCGCCTGGTGGTCCCCTTCGCCGTGGGCGGCGCCAACGACCTGGTGGCACGCGTGCTGGCGGCGCGCCTGCAGGCCAACATGAAGCAGCCGGTGGTGGTGGAAAACCGCCCGGGCGCCGGCGGCACCATCGGTGTGGCAAGCGTGGTGAAAGCCGCGCCGGACGGCTACACCCTGGTACTGGGCGAATCCGGCGCCATCGGCATCGGCCCCTCGATGAGCAAAAAGCCGCCCTACGATTCGGTGCGCGACCTGATTCCGGTGGCCTCCCTGATCGAGTTTCCGCTGGTGATCGTGGCCAACACGGCCAGCAACATCCGCAACCTCAAAGACCTGGTGGCCCACGGCACCGGCAAGAACACCAGCTACGGCTCGGCCGGCACCGGCACCGTGCAGCACCTCACCATGGAGTTGCTCAAACGCACCATGAAGCTGGAGATGACGCACATCCCCTACCGCGGCGGCGCCCCGGCGATGACAGACCTGATCGGTGGGCAATTCCCGGTCATGCCGATCACCGCCTCCACCGCGCTGCAACCGATCAACGCCAACCAGATCGTGCCGGTGGCGGCGCTGGGCAAGAACCGCAGCAGCATATTTCCCGCGCTGGCAACCGCCGCCGAGCAAGGCTACCCATCGTTGAACGTCACGATATGGGCCGGCCTCTTCGCGCCCGCCGGCACGCCGCCGGCGGTTGTGGATTTTTTGGCCGCTGAGGTGCGCAAGGTGCTGGCCGTGCCGGAAAACCGCAAGGCCATTACCGAACTGGGCGTGGACGTGGTGGAAATGCCGCGCGCCGACTTCGCGCGGGTGGTGCAGGAAGACGTGCGCCGCTGGGCCCAGGTAATCCGCGAGGGCAACCTCGCCACCGATTGAGTCGGGCATGCCCAAGGCCAGCCGCTTCAACAGGCGAATCAACACGCAGTGCGTGTTGATTTGCCAGTAGTTCCGGGTAGCCCAGGAAAAATCCGCGCATGTACTGGAGCGCACTGACTGAGAACCCGCTACCGTATTCTCGGGACAACTGTTCCGACAGAGCCTTCAGAAGGGCCTGTCGGTAGCCCGCGCGCTTTTCTCCGCCTTGCTCGGCATGCACGATCTGCTGCCCGATCAACCAGTTGGCGCAAACGTGGGCCGTGTTCACGGATCGCGTCGCCTGGCTGCGCGCCGAATCCCAGATAAAACGGATGCGCGCGAGAAACTCGGTCTGGCGCTTTGGTTCCTTCATGACTACGCCTTGCTTGACATGGTCATGTGCTCAACCAGATCGAAGTCGAAGTGCTTGTTCTCATAGGCTTCCACTAGCTTCACCAGCATGTCGCGCTCGTTGGCCTCGGGCGTTTTCTCCGCGGCCTGAAGAATGGATTCCAGCCGGCGGAAAGCTGCGGTCAGATCGTCGTCGTTACGGATCGATTCGATAGTCATTACGTGCTCCACTTCGATGCCGTCAGGGTGCACCCAAGCAGATATGGTCATACCAATCTGTATCTCGCGAGACCGCCATGAAGCACGCAACCTCTACCAAATTCCGCAATCAGGCGAAGCGCCATTTCGACATGGTTGAATCCGGCGAGACAGTGCGCGTATATCGCAACGGCAAGCCAATCGCAGACGTCGTGCCAGTTCCTGCCGATCTACCGTCGTGGAAGCGCCGCATCGTTCGACCGCTGGTGCTTGAAGGCGTGTCCATCAGTCGCGTGATTCTCGCGGAGCGTGCGGCCAGCTGACTTGCCCCACACTGCGCTAATCGTTACACCTCATACCAAACGGGACAATCAATGCAACTGCCGTTCCCCATTCCGCGCCGGCTCGCCGCCGCCGCGTTGTTCTGCGCGGTGCTGCCAGCGCAGGCGCAAGACTTCCCCACCCGCCCCATCACTGTCATCAACAGCTTTGCCGCCGGCGGCAATGCGGATATCGTCGTGCGCCTGGTGGGCCAGCGGCTCGAATCCGGGCTGGGCCAGCCGCTGGCGATCGAAAACCGCCCCGGCGGCAACGGCGTCATCGCGGCCGAGGCGGTGGCCCGCGCCAAGCCGGACGGCTACACGCTGCTCCTGGTAAGCGGCGCTTTCCCCACCATGGCGGCCACCGCCAAGAAGCTGCCGTTCGACCCCGCCAAGAGCTACGGCTGGGTGTCGATGATGATCTCCTAGCCGCTGGTGGTGGCCGTCGGCGCGGAGTCGCCGTTCAAGGCCCTGGGCGATCTGGTGGCGGGCGCCAAGGCGCAGCCGGGCAAGCTCAACCATTCCTCCGCCGGGGTAGGCTCGCTGTTCCACCTGGCCACCGGGCTCTTCGAGGCCACTGCCGGTATCGACATGACGCACATCCCTTTCAAGGGCGGCTCGCAGCCATTGACGGAACTGATGGGCGGCAGCAAGGTGGACGTAGCCTTCAATACGCTCTCGGTAGTGGCGCCGCAGCTCAAGGCCGGCAAGGTGCGCGTGTTGGCCATCACCTCGACCGCGCGTTCTTCGCAATTGCCCGGCGTGCCGGCGGTGGCCGAGACCTACCCGGGCTACGAGGCCTCGTCCTTCCTGGGCATCGCCGGCCTGCCCGGATCCGTCGTGGAATAGCTGAACCGCGAAATCCGCAAGGTGCTGGCCCAGCCCGAGGTGCAGCAACGCTTCACCGAATTCGGCGGCACGGCTGTTTCCACCAGCCCGGACGAGATGGGCAAGTTTGTCGAAGGCGAAATCACCAAGTGGGCGCGCATTGTCACCACCCGCAAGATCGACGTGCAGTAAACCGAGGATCACTCCATGAGCACCCTTCCAGGCCAGTCCGGCTATGTGCGGCGCGTCGTAACCGGCCACGACAGTGACGGCCGTGCCATCGTCCTCTCCGACGGCGCCGCGCCCTTCGTCCACACCTCCGACTTGCGCCCCGGCTACGCCTCCACCGATGTGTGGCGCACCTACGACACCCCCGCGCGCATCGCGCCGGTCGAGGCCGAGCCCACGCTGGGCCCGCGCCGCCAGTTGCCCACCCAACGCGGCACGGTCATCCGCATCAACACCCTGGTACCGGACGCAACCCAGAAGTTCGACGCCAGCAACGTCAAGGAACTGTTCGCCGGAACGGGCAACGCGGCCGCCCCCACCTTCGACAAGAACGCCCGCCACCCGATGATGCACCGCACCGAAACGGTCGATTACGCCATCGTGCTGGAAGGCGAAATCACCATGCTGCTGGACGATTCCGAAGTCGTGCTCGGGCCCGGTGACGTGCTGGTGCAGCGTGGCACCAATCATGCCTGGAGCAACCGCGGCACCACACCAGCCAAAATCGCCTTCATCCTCATCGACGGCGAGTACACGGAAGACCTGCAGGGCCTGCGCGGGCACGAATAGGCCGGCCAACGCCGTGTAATCGTGCCTGGCGCGGCTCGGCGGGCGTGTGCCGGCCGAGCTCAGGTGGCCGCGGCGATCGCTAGATCAGCGCCGTGCTGAGCCACGGGAACATGCAGACCAGCAGCAGCACGATGAACATGATCAGCACGAACGGCATCGCACCGCGGAACACGTCCCCCAGCGGAATGCTCTGGTCGGCCAGGCTGGACTTCACCGCGAATGCCGACAGGCCCAGGGGCGGCGTGAGCAGCCCGATCTCGATGGCGATCACGGTGACCACGCCGAACTGGATCAGGTCGATCCCGAAAGCCTTGGCGATCGGCACCACGATGGGCACCACGATGAGCAGGATCGAGGTCGAGTCGAGGATGCAGCCCAGGCCGATGACCACCGCCAGGTAGGCGGCGAAGAAGCCGACCGGGCCGAGACCCTGCAGCACCTCGCCGATGGCTTCCGGCACGCCGGAGTAGGTCAGCATCCGGCTGTAGATGTTCGCCGCGATGAGCAGGATCAGGATGCTCACCGACACGAACCCGGTCTCGAGCAGCACCTGCCACAGCTTGCGCCAGGTCAGCCGGCGGCGGATCAGGGCGATCACGAAGGCGCCGAACGCGCCGACCGCGCCGGCCTCGGTGGGCGTGAACAGCCCCGCGTACAGCCCGCCCAGCATCAGCACCACCAGGCAGAGGATCGGCAGGGTCTTGACCATCGCGCTGCGCCAGGTCTCGCGGTTTTCAAGGGAGGCGGCCGAGCTGACGTGGCCGGCGAAGCCCTTGAAGTAGAGCACCATGATGCAGATGCCCAAAGAGAAGGCCACCGCCATCAACACACCGGGAATGATCCCCGCGATGAACAGTTTGCCGATCGACTGCTCGGCGACGATGCCGTAGAGGATGAACAGGATGCTCGGCGGGATCAGCATGCCGAGGATGGACGAACCCGCCACCGTGCCGACGGCGAGCTTGGCCGAGTAGCCGTTCTTGATCAGCTCAGGCACGGCGATGCGCGTGAACACCGCCGCCGAGGCGATGCTGATGCCGGTGATCGCGGCGAACACCGCGTTGGCGGCCACCACCGCGACGCCGAGGCCGCCGACGACCTTGCGCAAAAGCCACCCGGCCACCTCGAAGGTGTCCTTGCCCAGATCGGCAATCGAAACGAACATGCCCATGAGCACGAATAGCGGGATGGTGGCGAAAACGATGTCCTGGATGCCGCTGTAGGACGACACCGCGAGCATCCGCGAGGCGGTCTCGAAGTTGTCCTTGATGAGCCAGATGCCGACGAAAGAAAGGGAGAACAGCACGATCCCCACCTGCATGCCGGCGACCACCAGGATCACCATCGCCGCGATGAGGGCGAAACCGATCTGCAGTTCGGTCATCGCCGGGCCCCCCTGGCGAACCCGGCGCGCAGCACCTTGGCTGCCTGCAGCAGGTAGGTGATCACGACCGCCGCCGCGCCGACCACGATGATCATGCGCACCGGCCAGGTGGGGAAGGTGAATACCCCCTCGACGCCGAAGAACTCATTGCGCGCGAGCGCGCGCGTCAGGGTCGGCCAGATGGCCCGCACGATGAGCGCGAACATCGCCGCTCCCACCAGCAGGAACAGCGCCTCGAGCAGCGCGCCGGTCCGGCGGGAATACCGGTTCAGAATCTCCAGCAGCACGTCGCCCTTGGTCATCCGGCCGGTGTAGACGGTAGCGCCCAGCTGCAGGAAGACGATGCCGATGATCGAAAACGACGCGATGTCGGTGACGCCGTTGATCGGTTGGTTGAAGCCGGACCGGGCGACCACATCGGCCACGATCAGGATCATCAGGGCGAAGATCCAGATCGAGCCGATGCTGTTGAGCAACATCAGGGCGCGCATGTACAGGCGCTCGAGCAAGCCCACGGTTTCGGCGGGCGGTTGGGATGCTTCGGCTTCGCCGAACTGCGGTATCGATTCCACGGGCTCGTTCCTGTGTTGTGCACCTGTTGCGCCGGGTCTGCCGCCGCCGTCCTACTTGTCCCAGTCGCGCAGCGGCTTGCCGCCGGCGGCACGGATCAAGTCCATATAGGACCGCAGCAGCGCGCGCGCGGGCAGACCCTTGCCTTCGTTCGTACGCGCCCAATCACCGCCGATGTCCGGCAGCGACCGCGCCCAGCCCTGGCGATCGGCGTCCGAGAGCTTCACGACCTTGACGCCGGCGTCGATCATCGTCTTCTTCGACGACTCGATCTGCGCGTTGGTCTGCTTGATGAGCTCGGCGGTGTAGTCGATGCCGGCCTTCACGATGGCGTCTTGCACCTCTTTCGGCAGCTTCTTGAACTTG
This sequence comes from Burkholderiales bacterium, assembly GCA_040382235.1. GTDB lineage: Bacteria > Pseudomonadota > Gammaproteobacteria > Burkholderiales > JAEUOS01 > JAEUOS01. Next base: position 23,409 of record JBEIFV010000067.1, on the reverse strand, counting down.
TCGGATGTGACTGCGATGCCGCCGGCCAACATCGCGCCGATGTCGACCTCGAGGACGTGCTGCGCGATCTCGTGGACCCGGATCGGCAGGATGCCCGTGTAAAACGAGATCGCGCCTTCGGTAACCCCGGTCTGCACGTTGGTGTAGAAGGTCGGCAGGCCGCCGTCGACCGCGACCGCGCCGGTGCCGCGCAGCCATTGCGCCGCCGGGCCGGGCGCGTTGTAGCGGCGCCCCTTGAGGTCTTCGAACTTGCTGAGCGGAACCTTGGACCAGATATGGTAGGTCTCGATGCTGACCGGGGCGAGGTATTTGATGTTGTTGCCCTCCCATTCCTTCAACATCGCCGGGTTCTCGCGCATGAGCTTGTCCATCGTGCGTGTGACGATACCCATGTCGCCGGAGGTGAACGGGGTGAAGTAGGTGACGTTCGACAGCGGCATGCTGTCCGCCTCGAACACCGAGCCTACGTAGCCGATGTCGGCGATGTTGTCGCGGATCGCCTCCATCGTGTCCTGCAGCTTGAACAGCGTCCCGCCGTAGGCCTCTTTCCAGTTGATGCGGTACTTGCCGCCGGCCTTGAGTTGCTCGTCGACGCGGTTCTTGAAGTAACCGGCCATCAGCCCGATCGGTAGCCACGAGACCGGGTGGCTCGAAGCGAGCGTGAGGTTGATCGTTTGCTGCGCTGCGACATTGGCAGTGGACAAGGCGCCCACAAGCGCGGTGGCAGCCATGGCTGCGAAGATCCGTTTCATGCGAAGTCTCCTAAGGTTGATCGAGGGAACTGATTCCTCCAAGCTTTTTGGCAAGCTTTTGCAGCGCAGGGTTTTAGCATGCTGTTTGCGCGGCATTCAATGATGAGTAACCCTAAGAGGCGGCCCGCCCCTTCGCTGGCGCTCGCGCGCGCACTCGGCCTCGCCGAAGATGCCGGTGGAAAGGTCGAGCGGATATGCTGCTGGACGATTCCGAAGTCGTGCTCGGTCCAGGCGACGTGCTGGTGCAGCGTGGCACCAACCACGCCTGCAGCGACCGCGGCATCATGCCCGTGAAGATCGCCTTCATATTGATCGACGGCGCGTACGAGGAAGAACTGCAGGGCTTGCGCGGGCACAAGCAGGTGTAGGGCCGCGCATTCGGCGTCTGCGGTGCTGTGGCGCCTTGAGCCGAATGGCGCTTGCTCAAGTGTTGGTCACCCTCGCGTATGCGGGGGTCCAAGCCATTGCTACTCAAAAACTCCGGGTTCCCGACTACCCGCGAAAGACGAGACTCTTACGTTTTTGGTTGCTTCCGGCCCTACCGTGCGGCCTGCTGGCGCCGATTCTCCGCGCGCTTCATCTCCACATAGGTGGCGCGGTCCATGTCGTGCAGTTGCAGCGCATACATTTCCGAGGCGGTAAACCAGCTTTCGATGCGCTTCTCGAAGCGCTCCGCGGCCGGCAGGGCAAGCGCGCCGAGAAAGGCGTCCAGCGCCAGGTAGTAGCGCATGGTGTTGCGTTCCACCAGCCCCAGCACGCCGCCCACATGGACGGGCCGGCCTTCCTGGGTCGCGCCGGTGTTGGAGAAACCCACCTTGCCGCGCCCGCCGGTGGCCAGATAGGCCGACATCGCCAGGCGTCCGGGCAGGCCGGATTCGTAGGCGTACGAAAGATGCAGGAAGGTCTGGTTGCCCGGCAGCGCGATGGCCTCAAGGCGGATGCGGTAGTTGCGGGTGGCCAGCGGCCCGCGCGGAGCCGTCAGGTCGACCTGGAAGTAGTCGGCGGCGACCGGCGGCACCCGGAACGCGAACGCCAGTTGCGCGCCGGGGTCGAGCGGTTCGGGGGTCTTCGTTCCCATCTGCACGGCGAGCCCCGCGCCGCCGGCGCGGCAATACTTGGTGTTCACATGCAATATCAGCACGTCGCACCAGTTGGCGGCGTTGGCGAAGGCTGCCTTTACCGTAACGAAAGGGTAGTCCATCAACGCATGGATGTCGCCGGCCAGGGCGCCGGCGCCCTCGCGGGATTCGATCACCAGCGGGCGCCGGAACTCGTTGTCGGCCAGCGGCCGCAGCAGGCGCTGGTAGGTCGCGCGCAGGTCTGCGGCGCCGGCGGCAGGTTTCGGCTGCGGCGCTTCCTGGGCCTGCGCGCACAGGGCTGCCACCGCCGCGGCCAACGGCACGAGCCATCGCCCCGACCACCCAAGCCACCGATTGATCACGTTTTGCACCATGGGTTGACTTAAACAAGATGGCGTTCTTCTGTCTGTACGACAGCGCACACAAGAAGCAATAGTTGCAGCCGGCGTTGTAATTGCGGCAAGTGCGCTTGCCCGCGCCCAGCGCGCGCACTATTGTGCGGTAATGAACATAAGCACCAGTTCCGCTTCGCGCATCGCTCATGGCCTGCGCGGTGCCTTCATCGTGCTGTGCTGTGCGGCCGCGGCCCAGGCGTTCGCGCAAGCCGACAGCCTGCCCGGCATCAATCTGCTGCCGGAGATTCCGCCGCGCGAGGCGGTGCCGCCGGGTGCCGGCGCCAATCGCGCCGATACAGAGGCGGTGATCGAGTCGCGCAAAAGCCACGCCATTCCGGCGCTCGAAATCATCGGCTTCGACTTCCTGTTGAACCGCATCAACCGGCGCAAGAGCGACGACTACGATGTCAGCGGGGCGTCGATACGGCGCAACCTGCGCGGGCCCTGGGTGGTCGACAACGACCCCTACAAGACCAACCAGCTGGGCCACCCCTACCAGGGCTCGATGTATCACGGCTTCGCGCGCTCGGCCGGGCTCAACTACTGGGAGTCGCTGGGCTACACCTTCGCCGGCAGCCTGGCCTGGGAAATCGCCGGGGAAAAGACCCGGCCGTCGAAGAACGACCAGATCAACACCGGCATTGGCGGCAGCTTCCTCGGCGAAGCGCTGTTCCGCATGTCCAGCCTGGTGCTGGAGCACGACAGCACGCCGCGCTTCTGGCGCGAACTGGCGGCCGCGGCGATCTCGCCCGCCACCGGCTTCAACCGCCTGGCCTTCGGCGAGCGTTTCGCGCCAGTGTTCGCCAGCCGCGACCCGGCCTACTCCAGCCGCCTGCAGGTGGGCTTTTCTGGCACTGCGCAAAACCGCCTCGGCACCTCCACCACCGGGCTCAAGAGCAGCGAGGCGCTGGTCGACTTTTCACTGGACTACGGCCTGCCCGGCAAGCGCGATTACCAATACCGGCGCCCGTTCGATTACTTCAGCTTCCAGGGCACGGCCACCACCGCCAACGGCTTCGAAAACCTCACCACCCGCGGCCTGCTCTTCGGCCGCGACTACGCCGTCGGCAACAACTATCGCGGGGTGATGGGGCTGTATGGCAGCTACGATTATTTCGCGCCGCAGATCTTCCGTGTCTCCAGCACCGCGTTGTCGGTCGGCACCACCGGCCAGGCCTGGTTGTCGAATGCCATCGCCTTGCAGGGCACGGTGCTGCTGGGGGTGGGCTATACGGCGGTGGGCACCCTCAAAGGCGTGCCGGGCGACCGCGACTACAACTACGGCACCTCGCCGCAGGCGCTGATCGCGCTGCGCATGAGTTTCGGCGACAAGGCCGCCATCGACTTGACCGCACGCGACTATCTGGTGCCGCACTCGGCCGAGCAACGCGGCCGCACCAACGTGGCCCGCCTCGAGGCGGCGGCCACCTGGCGCGTCTCCGGCCGGCACGGCGTTTCGATCCGCTACGTCGGCACCCGTCGCGACGCCGCCTTCCCGGATCTGGCCGATCTCACCCAGGTGCGCGGCACCGTCGGCATCTACTACACCCTGCTCGGCCACGACAGCTTCGGCGCGGTGGAGTGGCGCTGAGCTTGGGCCACCGCTCCGGTAGCGCCTCGCCGGTCGAGCATGGCGCGCTGGTCTCGCGCATTGGCGTAGGGCGCGGCGCAATGTGCGCCAAGCCTGGCGTGTCTACTCGGCCTTGATGCCCGCCTCGCGCGCGAGCTTCTGGTACTTCTGCACCTCGGCCGCCTTGAAGGTGGCGAACTGGTCGGGCGTGATGGCCGAGGCGGTGCGCGCGGTCTCCGCGAAAAGCTTTTTCATGGCCGGCGTGGCCAGGGCCTTTTGCACCGCCTCGTGCACCTGGTCGATCACCGCGCGCGGCGTGCCGGTCGGCGCGTCCAGGCCGGTCCACACCGTGAACTGAAAGCCGGGCAGGGTCTCGGCCATGGTCGGCAGCTCCGGCATGGCCGGCAGGCGCGCGGGCGAGGTTACGGCCAATGCGCGTACCTTGCCGGCGCTGATCTGCGGCACGGCCGAGGTGTCGGCGAACAAGAAGTCCACCTGCCCGCCCAGCAGCGCAGTGAGTGCCGGCGCCGTGCCGGAAAAAGGAATGTGGGCCGCCGACGAACCGGTCATCTGGTTGAGAAAAGCGCCGGCCATGTGCGGCAACCCGGCCGGGCCGGAGGACGAATAGTTCATCGCCGAGCTGTTCTGCTTGAGTCGCACGACCAGGTCGGCCAGGGTGTTGATGCCGCGGTCGGGACGTACCACCAGGAACATCGGGCTTTCCGACACTACCGAGATCGAGGTCAGGTTGGCCACGATGTCGTAGGAAAGGTTCCTGAACAGCGCCGGGGCGATGGCGTGCTGGCTGGTGGACAAGAGCAGCGTGTAGCCATCCGGTGCGGCGCGCGCGACGAACGCGGCGGAGATGGTGGTGCCGGCGCCAGGCTTGCTCTCGACGATCACGGGTTGGCGCCAGATTTCGTTCAACTCCCGCGCCAGCGCGCGCGCCACCACGTCGGCGCCGCCGCCGGGCGGGTAGGGGTTGATCAATGTCACCGTGCGGGTCGGGTAGCTTTGCGCCACCGCTGCGCTGTGTGCGAGGAGGGCGCACAGCACAAGCACTGCGGCGTGCCACGCGGAGCGGAGAAAAGTGGTCATGGTTTGTCTCTTCCTGATTGGTTTGTGTTGTTGCTGCGTTGAGGCGCTGTGGGTGGGGCGAGGTCGCTCGGCATTTTGCAACACAAGCACCGCAACTTGCGGGGCGCTCATGGTTTCGCTTCCAGAACCTCCCAGCGGCCGCCTCTGGCGGGGCCGATTCTTCCAATGCGCTCTTCGGCCTTTAATGCATTGGCCTGCAACTCGACAGCGCGCAGCGTTTTGCCGAGTTTCTCGGCGATTTCTTTGAGAGAAATCTCCGGTTGCTCGCGCATTAACTTGATGATTCGGTCAGCGGTTTTCACCGAAGTTTTCACCGAAGTTTTCACCGAAGTTTTCACCGAACCAGATAGTCCGGGTCGTCGCCAAATTGTCGCGGTAAATCCATCGGTTACGCGAAATTCGGGTTCTGCCAATCCGGCTTCCCGGCAACGCCGGATCATGTCGCCGGTGCCGGTGCCCATACGTTCGATGTATTGGGTCTGGTATAGCGGCTCGGCCAACATTGGGTTGTGCGGCACCGAGCCATGTGGTTTACGCAGGCCTTCCACGGTCAGGCTCGATGGCAGTCCGCCGGGGTTCCATACTTCGAGGCGGTCGGCGAACAGCATCCTATCGAGCCTCATTGCGCTACCAGATCTCAAACCCCGCCCGGCCCACCCCACTCCGCCACCACCTGCGCGGTACTCGCCACCTCCGCCCAATCCCGCAAAAACGCGATGCTGCGTTCGTGATTCACCTGCGCATAGGCGCCGCAGGCATCATGGGCGATCACCGCGTGGTAGCCCAGCGCGTTGGCATGGCGGGCGGTGAAGTCGATGCCGATGTCGGTGGCGAATCCGGCGAGAACAATGGTGCGGATGCCCTTGATGCGCAAGTGGTGGTCGAACGGGGTGTTGAAGAAGAGCGAGGGTTGCTGCTTTTTCAACACCAGGTGATGCGGCAATGGCTTGAATCCCTCCAGCCATTCAATCTCTTCGCTGCCGGCCTGGAACATGGGTTTCAGGTCTTCGGGGCGGGTCACGCCCTGGCGCTTCATCATCCAGCGCAGCCAATGCCCGCTCAGTTGATCCAGCGGCGGAAAAGTATGTTCGCTCCAGGCCACCATCACGCCGGCCTTTTCGGCTGCGGCGATGAGCGCGGCGGCGTTGCTTGTCAGAGTCTTCAGGTTCGAGGCCTTGCCGGCCAGGCCTTTTTGCAGGTCCCACAACACCAGCGCGGTACGGGCAGGTGCCACCAGTTCGGCGAAGGTATGCGGCAGGTCCTGGAAGTTGTGCGGGGTGCGGGTGTTCATCGCGTGTTCCTGTCGGGGTTCTGTTGCGCAGGCAAATGTACCCGAACCTGTCCCCGAACTCCTGGCACGCGGCTGCCGCTAAATCAGCCGTTCAAACATTGACCACGCGCCGCAGGGCCGCATAGCCAACCCGCCACTCCATGCCGTCCTCGGTGGCGACGGTCGCGGTTTTCTGGTTCATCCGGATGATGGTGCCGAAGCGCGCGATCAGGTCCTGCGCCTCGAAGCTGACGCTGTCGCCACGCGCGAAATCGGCGCGGGTGGGGCGGCGTTCGGGTGGCGGCTGCGCTGGCTTGGCGGCAGGGTCGATGCTGATCGCCGCGTACATGATGGTCCAGTTCAAGCGCGGCGTTTCGGTCTGCACCACCAACTGGTCGGGCTTGAAGGCGATGATGCGGCCGCGCTGCATACGCTGATCGCGGGTGTTCCAGAATTCGATTTCCTGCCCCAGATGCAGATGCCGGCGAATCGCCATGATGCGTGCCGGGTTGCGCAACAAGTGGCCGATCGCGGTGGACAGGCGCAACAGGTCCAGGTCGCTGGCGTTCTGCAGCGAATGCATCGCGTCTTGCAGGTCGAGCATGGTGGGGTTCTCAAGAATTACGTGCCATAAAAACAGTATTTCGTCGAACTACAAGCTTATAATGGCACATAAATACATTTGTGCGCCATAAAAATGCCCAAGATCGTCTCCGGCGATGAATTCGACCAACTGGCCGCCCGCATCAGTGGCTATCAGGGCGGGCTCGGCCTTGAAGAATTGTTGCGCCAATCGCCGCCGGGCACGGTGCGGCGCACTTTGCAGCGGCGCCTCGCCACGCTGATCGCGCAGCAGCGTATCGAAACGCTGGGTGCCGGGCGCGGGTTGCGCTATCGGCTGGCGTCGTCATCGGCCGGAGCGGCGCCGGTGATGCGGCAACCGACGCTGGCCTACGGGCTGGGCGAGGCCTACGGGCCGCTTTCGCCGGAAGGTGCGGCGGTGCGTGCGCTGGTGCGCCAGCCGCGGCAAATGCGCCGGCCGGTCGCCTATCAGCTCGAATTTCTCGAGGCCTATCAGCCGAATCGAACGTTTTATCTTCCCGATTCGCTGCGCGGTGAGTTGCACAGCATGGGGCAATCGCCCGCGCGGCAGGCGCCGGCCGGCACCTTCGCGCGCGACATCCTGGCGCGACTCACGATCGATCTGTCGTGGGCGTCGTCGCGATTGGAAGGCAATACCTACAGCCGTCTCGATACCGAGCGTTTGATCGCGTTCGGCGAGGTGGCCGAGGGTAAGGACGCGCTGGAAACACAGATGATCCTGAACCACAAGGCGGCCATCGAGTTCATAGTGGGCGACCCGCTGCAAGCCGCGATCACGCGCGAGGCGCTCATCGCGCTGCACGCACTTTTGTCCGATGGTTTGATGGCCGATCCATCTGCCAGCGGCGCCTTGCGCAGGCGTGCGGTGGAAATTGGCGGCAGCGTGTACCTGCCGCTGGCAGTGCCGCAGAAAATCGACGAGTTGTTCGGCATCGTGCTGGCGATGGGCGCCGAGATCACCGATCCGTTCGAACAGGCGTTTTTCCTGATGGTGCACATTCCCTATCTGCAGCCCTTCGAGGACGTGAACAAGCGCGTATCACGTCTGGCGGCCAACATCCCGCTCATCGGCCACAACCTCGCTCCGCTTTCCTTCATCGACGTGCCGCAGGACGCCTATGTCGAGGCGATGCTGGGCATCTACGAACAGAACCGGGTCGAGCTTCTGCGTGATGTGTTCCTGTGGGCCTATGAACGCTCGTGCCGGCAATACGTCGCGGTGCAGCGTCAACTGGTGCCGCCCGATACTTTTCGGCTGCGCTACCGCAAGGAGCTGGCGGTGACGGTACGCGCCATCGTGCAAGGCGGACACGCTGCAAGCGTCGCGGCGATTGGCGCGCGGGTGCCGGCCAGCGTGGCAGCTGCGGATAAGCGAAGATTTGTCACGCAGGTCGGCAACGAGTTCGCATCCCTGCATGCCGGCAATGCGGTGCGCTTCGGGTTGCGGGCACTGGAATTCGAGGCATGGCGCAGCGGCATCAGCGGCAGGGTCGACCAACTGCGTGCCCAACCAGACCAATTGCCGACCAAGGTAAAGGGCAAGGCAGGCAACAAGGCGCGACGGTGAGGCGTGGCTTGTCGCGCATTGCGGCCTGTTGGTTGAAGAGATCGGTTTGCGTGCCGGCACCAACAAACACGACCAGGCCCGTTTTTCCGCTGCCATCGAGTTCATGAGCCAGCAGGAAGTCACAGCCAATATCGCATTCCCGATGGCCTTCCCGGTCACCCTTGAGGGGGTGGTCAAGCCATTCAGGTCCGAGCGGGCCGTCGTTGGCGATCAGCAGGAGCATCGCTTCCTTCGGCCGATAGTCAGTTTGGCGGGCACCGCGCCTGCGCAGAATCCTGTCCTGCACGCGGCGCCGCGAACAACGCGCACAGCAATGCGCTGAAAGTGGCGATGTTGCGCGGGGCCGCGTGCATGGTGAAGGCCTCTTGAGTCCGGTATGCGTCGTGGCCTGATTTTTTGCGCGCGGTCGCCGTTGCGCGGTCGCGATCGCTCCACCACTTGCCCGGGCGACAGGGCGAAGCCGCTGGCGGCGCCGTGTTCGACCCAGTCGTGCAGGGCCGCGTGACATCAATGGCATCGCCGGCCAGCTGCGACAGTGGTGTGCATACTTCGCCCTGGCAGGCACCCTCGGGCTTCAGGGCCCGGCCGGTGCCGGCTTCGAATTCGGCTTTCGGGATATGCAGTGAACGCAGCAACATGATGTGGGCTTCCATGTGATGGAATGATGGAATTGGAATCGTGGATGTGTGCGCCAAGGCTAATCGAACAAATTCCTCGCGATCATGGGTGTTCGGCGGCACGACGTAGAATCGAGGGCGGCGCACGGGTCGATGTTCCGGCCCCAAGCCGTCGCCCGCCGGCGACCGTGGCGCGCAGGCATGCGAATCTGGCAAGCGCCGCATGACAAGATGAACTGCAAGTTGTCGATGGCCAGGCCACTGGCGTGGAAGAAAGGTTGCAAATGAAAATCCGGTCTTGCGGCGCGTTGTTGCTGATGGCGGTGCTGTTCCCTGGCGCACTCAAGGCGCAGTCCTATCCCACCAAGACCGTGCGCATCGTAGTCCCGGTGGCCACCGGCGGCATCGCCGACTATTACTCGCGCGTGATCGGTGCCAAACTCACCGACGCATGGGGTCAGCCCGTGGTGGTGGAAAACCGTGCCGGCGGCGGCGGCAATATCGGCACCGACGTGGTTGCCAAATCGGCGCCTGACGGCTACACGCTGGTGATGGGCTTCGTCGGCTCGCACGCGGTCAACCAGTTCCTGTTCGCCAAGATGCCTTACGACACGCAGCGCGATTTCGTCGCCGTGGCGATGGTCATCGAGGCCGAGGGAATCCTCGCGGTGCATCCTTCGGTGCCGGTCAATTCGGTGCAGGAGTTGCTCGCCCTGGCGCGCGCCAAGCCGGGGTCGCTGTCATATGCTTCGGGCGGCGTCGGCACTGCCAGCCACCTGGCCGGCGAGCTTTTCAAGTCCATGACCAAGACCTTCATGGTGCACATCCCGTATCGCGGCAACGCGCCGGCGATCGCCGACCTGATCGGCGGCCAGACGCAACTCACTTTCGCCACCTTGCCTACCGCCATTCCCCACGTGCGCGCCGGCAAGTTGAAGGGTATCGCGGTGATCGGCAGCACGCGTTCGGCGGCGGCACCGCAGTTGCCCACGATTGCCGAATCCGGCGTGCCGGGCTTCGCGGTCAACAACTGGATCGGTCTTTTCGCACCGGCCGGCACGCCGCCCGAGGTGGTGCGCAAACTCAATGCCGAGGTGATGCGCATCATGCAGTTGCCGGAGATCACCCGGCGCATGGAAGTCGAGGGCGAGCGTCACACGCCCAATACCCCCGAGCAGTTCGCGCAGTTCGTGCGTGACGAGGCGGCGAAATGGGGCAAGGTGGTCAAGGCCGCCGGACTCAAGGCCGAGTAGGCCAACATTGGCTGCCGCACATGCCGTTGGCGCCCGTCGGCCCGCAATCATCGGCGCCCGGGCTCCGCATTCCACACCGCGCCACCTGACCACAAGCGATGACCCAGACCACCCGCACCCGTATCGCCGCCGACATCGGCGGCACCTTCACCGACATCACCGCCTTCGATGAAAAGCGCGGCGTGCTCATGCTGGGCAAGACGCTCACCACGCCGCAACACCTGATCGACGGCATTCTTGACGGCATGCAGAAGGCCGGCGTCACGCTCGATGAAGCCAACCTGTTCCTGCATGGCACGACGATTGCCATCAACACCATGCTGGAGCGCACCGGTGCGCGCGCGGCGCTCGTCACCACACGCGGCTTTCGCGACATCTACGAGATCGGCCGCATCAACCGGCCCGACTCCTTCAACCTGCGCCACCGCAAGCATGCGCCGCTGATCGAGCGCGACCTGCGCTTTGAAGTGAGCGAGCGCCTGCTGGCAGACGGCACGGTGCACCAGAGGCTCGACATGGGCGAGGTCGAGGCGATCGCCGATGAACTGGTGCGGCGCGGGATCGAGGCGGTGGCGGTGCTGTTCCTGCATTCCTACCGCAACCCGGCGCATGAGCGTGCGGTCAAGGCGGCGCTCCGGAAGCGCCTGCCGCACGCATTCATCTCGATTTCATCCGACCTCTCGCAGGAGTACCGCGAGTACGAGCGCACTTCCACCGTGGTGGCCAATGCCTACATCGGCCCGCGGGTGGACAACTACCTGCGCGAGATCGAGGATACGATCAAGCGCGAGAAATTCACCGGCAAGTTCCTGGTGGTGCAGTCCACCGGGGGTTTGTATGCTCTGTCCGAAGCGCGCTCCGACTGTGTGCGCATGATGGAGTCAGGCCCCGCCGCCGGGGTGATCGGCACACAAGCCCTGTGCCGCACCCTGGGGATTGAAAACGCCATCGCCTTCGACATGGGCGGCACCACCGCCAAGGCCGGCGTGGTGCGCGATGGCGCGGCGTTGACCACCGGCAGCGCGATGATCGGCGGCTACCTGACCGGCCTGCCCTTGCTGACGCCGATGATCGATATCCACGAAGTGGGCACCGGCGGCGGCAGCATCGCGACGGTAAGCGAATCGGGGGCCTTGCGCGTCGGTCCGCAAAGCGCGGGCGCGGCGCCCGGGCCGGTGTGCTACGGGCTGGGCGGCACCGAGCCCACTGTCACCGACGCCAACCTGGTGCTCGGGCGGCTCGACCCGCGGCGCTTCCTGGGCGGCGAGATGCTGCTTGACAAGGCCGCGGCCAACGCAGCACTGAAGAAGCGGGTGGCCGAACCGCTGGGGCTTTCGGTCACGCAGGCGGCACTGGGCATCCTGCGCATCGCCGCGGCCGCGATGTCGCACGCGGTCAAGGGCGTCACCACCGACCGCGGGCTCGACCCCGGCGCGTTCCCGACCATGTTCGCCTATGGCGGCGCGGGCCCCTTGCACGCCTCGATGGTGGCGCGCGAATTGCGTATTCCGCGGGTGATCATTCCGCGCGCGCCAGGGCATTTCTCGGCCTTCGGCATGCTGCTGGCGGATTTCCGCCGCGACCTGGTGCGTTCGCGGTTCGTCAGCTTGGCCGCGGTGACCATGGCCGAACTCGAGACCTGGTTTGGCGAGATGGAAGCGCAGGGACAGGCGGCGCTCGCGGATGCGGACCTCAAGACCCGGAAGGTCGTCTTGCAGCGCGGCCTGGACATGCGCTATGTCGGGCAAGAGCATGCCGTGACCGTGGACCTGCCCTTGTCGGCGTTCAGGCGCGCCGACAAGGGCGCCATCAAGGCCGCGTTCGACGCCGCGCACGAAGAGCGCTACGGGCGCGGCTCACCGGGCGAGGCGGCCGAGATCGTCAGCCTGCGCAGCGCCGTGATCGGCGTGATGAAGCATCCGCTGCTGGAGAAGATCGCGGCGGGCAAAGCGCGGCCGGTACCCGACGCCGTAGCCGGCCGGCGGCGCGCCTATTTCGACGCCGGTGGCTGGATGGAGGCCGCGGTCTACCAGCGCGAGGCGCTCTTGGCCGGCAACCGGATCAGCGGCCCGGCGCTGATCGAGGAGCATGCCACCACCACTGTCCTGCAGCCAGGCGATGCTCTGGTGGTCGAACCCTACGGCAACCTCGACATCAGCGTCGCGAACAAATGAACATGCCGCCGACTTCAACGCCAGCCAAGCCCGCCCGTACAGCCATGAACAAGCCCGCCGAGAAGAAACCTGCCGTGCACAAGAATGCATCGAAGAAGGATGCATCGAAGAACATCGCGCGGCGCATCAAGGTCGACCCGGTCGCCGTCGAGCTGGTGCGCAACAGCCTGACCGCCGCCACCGAGGAGATGAAGTCGGTGCTGATGCGCACCTCGTACAACATGATCATCTATGAGGCGCTCGACTTCACCGTGGGCCTCTTCGACCGCGACGGCCAGACGCTTTCCATCGGCCTGGGCCTGCCGATGTTCATCCGCGGCATGAGCGATGTGGTCAAGGCCAAGATCGCGCACTGGGGCCATGCGGACATTCATCCCGGCGATATCCTGCTGACCAACGACTCGTACACCACCGGCGCGCATCTCAACCACCTGACTTTCTCGATCCCCGTGTTCCATCAGGGCCGCATCGTCGCCTTTTCCACCTGCATGGCGCACTGGCAGGACATCGGCGGCATCTTGAACGGCCTGACCACCGACATCTGGTCCGAAGGCCTGCAGATCCCGCTGGTCAAGTATCACGTGCGTGGCAAGTTGAACCAGGAGATGCGCGACCTGATCCTGATGAACGTGCGCCGCCCGGATCGCGCCGCCGGCGACCTGGAAGCGCAGCTTTCCGCCTGCCGGGTAGGGGTCAAGCACCTCGAGGAACTGCTGGCGCGGCATGGCATCGATACCGTCAACGCCAGCATCGGCGCGATCATGGACCACAGCGAGGCCGAGGCGCGCGCCATGGTGCGCGCCATGCCGGACGGCGTCTATGAGGCCGAATCATGGATGGACGACGACGCCATCGACATCGACCAGCCGGTACCGATCCGCGTCAAGGTCACCGTGCGCGGCGACCAGATGACGGTGGACCTCTCGCGCATGAGCCCGCAGGTGAAGGGATTCTTCAATTCCGGCGCCGGCGTGGCCTGCGCGCAGGTGGCCTTCAAGTGCCTGACCGGCCCGCGTGACAATCCCATCAACGACGGCAGTTTCCGCCCGCTCAAGGTGATCGTGCCGCCCGGCACGGTGGTCAGCGCGAAGCATCCGGCACCGATGCGGGTGTGGATGACCTACCCGATGACGGTGGTCGATACCATTTTCAAGGCCTTGGCACCGGCTATCCCTGAACGCGTGATCGCCGGCCATCATGCCGACCTGGTGATCGCCAACGTCAACGGCATCCATCCGAAGGACGGCCGCCTGTGGATCTACCTGGGCGGCCTGATCGGCGGCGGCTGGGGAGCCAAGCACGACCAGGATGGGGTCAATGTCACCGTGTGCATGAACGATGGCGATACCCACAACGGCCCTTCCGAGCAGGTGGAAAACAAGTTTCCGCTGCTGGTGAAGCATTACCGGCTGCGCCAGGATTCCGGCGGCGCCGGCGAATATCGCGGCGGGCTGGGCGCGGAGTGCGAGGTGGTGTCGCTCTCCAGGGTGAACTACCAGACTCGCGTGGACCGGGTGAAGCATCCGCCCTGGGGCCTGGCCGGCGGAAAAAGCGCCCTCGGCAATCTGATCGGCGTACGCAGGAAGGATGGCAGTGAAGAGCTGTTCGCCAGCGGCAAGGTCAACATGCGCCTGGACGCCGGTGAGTCCTACACCCTGCGCTCGGGCGGCGGTGGCGGCTTCGGCAATCCGAAAAAGCGTACGCGCACCGCTGTGCTGCGCGATCTGCGCCTGGGCTACATTTCGGAGGCTGCAGCGAAGAAGGACTATGGCGTGGTGCCGACCGCAGCGGAACGTGCCGTCATCAACGGCGCTGCCACATGATGCCGGCCGTGGCGCTGCGGTCGCGCGGCGGCAAGCGGGCGGTGGCACGCAAGTCTTCCGTTCGTGACGCCGCCGCGCGTGACGCGTGGGCCGGCCAAGCCGTCGCCGCCCTGCAACTGCTGGGGCGCTGGCAGCGCGTGTGCAGCGGTCACCTGTCGTTCACCAACGGCTGCGCCTGCGGCGTTGGCGCCACGGTGGACCTGGGCGACCAGGACGACCTGATCGTCGACTACCTGCGACGCAAGTTCGAACCCAATGAGGCGGTGGCCGGCTTTGTTGCAGGCCATGATGTGCCTGGCGGCATGAAGTCGCTGCTGCGCGCACTGGCGACCGCAACGAGGACTTTGTCGCCGGCCGACGCGCGTGAGCTGATTGCAGCCATCGAGGCCAGTGTGGCGTCGATCGAAGAGCAGCACCTGTGACAACGCCGGCGCCCGCCCGTATATCCGTTTCAATTGCGTTCAGAGGAAATTCCATGTCACTGTCCCGCCGATTCCTGTTTGCCCTGATGCTTGCCTGCCCGCTTGCGCTGCCACTCGGAGCGCCGTCCGCCCTTGCACAAACCAAGACCACCCGCCTGGTGGTCGGCTTCGCCCCCGGCGGCCCGATCGATTTTGTGGCGCGCGTGCTGAGCGAGCAACTGGGCCGCGAACTGGGCCAGCAGGTGGTGGTCGAGAACCGCGCCGGCGCCAATGCCGGCATCGCGGCCGAGTTTGTCGCCAAGGCCGCGCCGGACGGCCAGACCCTGTTCCTCACCTCGACCGGTGCGATCGCCATCAGCCCGGCGCTGTATGAAAAGCTTTCCTACGATCCGGTGCGCGACCTGACGCCGGTGTCGCTGGTGGTCAATACCGACGAAGTGCTGGTCGCCAGTGTCAACAACCCGGCCAACACCACGCCGGAATTCATCGCCAATGCGAGGCAGCGCAAGGACGGTGCCACCATGGCTTCGTCCGGCATCGGCAGCGTGCCGCACCTGGCGATGGAGCTTCTGGCCGACCTGACCAGGGCCAACCTGCGGCATGTGCCCTACAAGGGCGTGGCGCCGGCCATCACCGACGTCATCGCCGGCCATGTCGATGCCTTGTTCATCGACGTGCCGGTGGCACTGGCGCACATCAGGGCCGGAAAGTTGAAGGCGCTGGGGATCGCCGCGCCGAAGCGCCACCCGCTTCTGCCGGATACCAGGACGCTGGAAGAAATGGGGCTCTCCGGCATCGATTCGAACAACTGGTACGCGCTTTACACCTCGCGCGGCACGCCGCCGGCCGAAGTCGAGCGGGTCAACCAGGCACTGCGCCGCACGCTGGAACACGACAGCGTGAAGTCGCGCCTGGTTGCCTCCGGCGTGCTGCCGGCGCCGGGTACGCCGGCGGCGCTGGCCGCGCTGCAAAAGGCCGACAGCGAAAAGTGGGCGCGCATCATCAAGTTGAAGAACATCAAGGGCGAGTAGGGATGGGGCGCCGGTCCGGAAACTTGCGCATCGGCGCCGGCGCCAGCTATGCCGGCGACCGCATCGAGCCGGCCAATCATCTGGCGCAGCACGGCGCGCTCGACTACCTGGTCTACGAGACGCTGGCCGAGCGCACCATTGCGCTGGCCAATCTGCAACGCATGCGCGACCCGGCGACCGGTTACAACGAACTGCTGGCGGAGCGCCTGAGAGGCGCGTTGCCGCACTGCAGAAGCAATGGCACGCGCATCATCACCAGCATGGGCGCGGCCAATCCGCAGGCAGCGGCGGTGCGTGCCGCACAGATCGTGCGCGAACTGGGCCTGGGCCCGATGCAGGTGGCGGCGGTGATCGGTGATGATGTGCTCGACTACTGCCAGGCCCATGCCGACACGCTGCCGATCATGGAAACCGGGCTGCCGCTTTCCACACTCGCAGGCGAAATCGTCTCCGCCAATGCCTACCTCGGTGCCGACAACGTGGTTGAAGCCCTGCGTCGGGGCGCCGACATCGTCATCACCGGGCGCATCGCCGATTGCTCGTTGTTCTTGGGCCCGATGATCCATGAGTTCGGCTGGGCCATGGACGACTGGAACCTGCTGGGCCAGGGCCAGGTGTGCGCCGACATGGTCGAGTGCGGCGCCAATGTGTCCGGCGGCTTCTTCGCCGACCCCGGCTACAAGGAGGTGCCGGACCTGGGCAACCTGGGCTATCCGTATCTCGACATGGCGCCCGACGGCATTGGCGTGGTCGGCAAGGTCGCCGGCACCGGCGGGGTCATCAACCGCGCCATCTGCACCGAGCAGATGCTCTACGAAATTCATGACCCGGCCAACTACATCACGCCGGATGTGGTGGTCGATTTCAGCGAAGTGCAGCTGCAGGAGATCGGCGCGGATCGGGTGCGCATCAGCGGTGGTCGCGGCAGGCCGCGGCCCGAACGCCTGAAGGTCTCGGTGGGCATCAAGGAGGGCTGGATCGGCGAGGCCGAGCTGACCTATGCCGGCCCGGGCTGCGTCAATCGTGCGCGGCTGGCCGAACAGGTGGTGCGCGAGCGCCTGCGCATCGGCGGTGTTTTGCTTGACGAACTGCGGGTCGACTATATCGGCATCAACTCCCTGCACGGCGCGGCCTCGCTGCCGACACTGCACGAACCCTACGAGGTGCGCCTGCGCTTTGCCGGTCGCGCCAGGTTGAAGCGCGATGCGACCAGGCTGGCCGGCGAAGTCGAAACCCTGGTCGGCAAGGGGCCGTCGATGTCGTCCCTGCCGCGCACCTATCTGCGCGAGGTGCTGGCGATCTACTCGGTGATGATTCCACGCACCGCGGTGGCGGCACGCATCCTGTTCCAGGAGACGCCGGCATGAAGCGCTTCTTCCTGCGCGAGATCGCCCATGCGCGCGCCGGCGACAAGGGCGACACCAGCAACATCGGCGTGATCGCCTATCGACCGGAGTTCTATCCACTGCTGGTCGAGCAGGTGAGCGTCGAACGGGTGCGCACGCATTTCGGCGCGCTGGTGCGGGGCCCGATCACCCGTTACGAGCTGCCGCATGTCGAGGCGCTCAACTTCGTGCTGGAGAATTCGCTCGGCGGCGGGGTCACGCGCTCGCTTTCGCTGGACCCGCACGGCAAGTCCTATTCCGCGCTGCTCCTGACCCTGCCGGTGACGGTCGACGACGCACTCGCGCAGGGCTTGTTGCGGCAGGGCAGGACGCCACTCGCATGAGCCCGGGCCGGGTGCGCCTCGCGATCGGGGATGCGCGCGCCCTCGCCCTGCGCGCGCTCAATGGCTGCGGCTACGATGCGGCGGAGGCGGCGATCCTGTCCGAGCACATGCTCGATGCCGCGCTGTGCGGCTACGAATATTCCGGCTTGCCGAAAATCCTGCAGATCGCCGCCAATTCCAAGGCAGCACAGCCGCGCATGCCGCTGCGCGAGATCCATGCGACCCCGGTGTCGGTGCTGTTCGATGGCGGCAACCAGTGCGGCATGCTGGCGCTGCACCATGCGACCCGTGTACTGATCGACCGCGCCCACCAACACGGCTTCGCGCTGGTGGGCGTGACCAACAGCTGGATGAGCGGGCGCAGCGCCCATTACGTCGAGCGCATCGCGCGCGCCGACCTGATCGGCCTGCATACGGTGGGTTCGGCCAGCCTGGTGGCGCCGCCCGGCGCCATGCGTCCGGCCTATGGCACCAACCCGATCGCCTTCGGTTTTCCGACCAGCGCCGAGCCCTTGGTGATCGATGTCAGCACTGCGGCCTTTCCCGGCACCGAACTGGATTTTTACGCGCTGCTGGGAATGCCCTTGCCCGCGGGCGTGGCGCTGGACGCGGACGGGCAGGCGACCACCGATCCGGCAGCGGCCAGGCGCGGCGCCTTGCTTCCCTTCGGTGGCCACAAGGGCTTCGCGCTCGGGCTGGCGCTGCAGGCGCTGGGGGTGCTGGCCGGGTCGGGCATGAATGCTGCGAAGGATTATGGCTACCTGCTGATCGCGCTGCGCCCCGACCTGCTGGTGCCGCTGGCGGATTTCAAAAGCGAACTCACAGACACGCTGGCACGCATCAAGGCCGCGCCGCGTAAGCCGGGGGTGGAGGAGATCCGCCTGCCTTCCGAGCATGCGTTTCGCGAGCGCGCGCGGCAATTGCGCGAAGGGATCGAGATCGATGGCGTGATTCGCGAGGCGCTGGAGAGTCTTGCCCACAAGCATCCACCAACACCGCCCTCTGTCGGGACACCATGACAACCCTGCCCGCCGTAGACAGCCACGCGCACGTGTTCGATCCGTTGCGCTTTCCGCTCAAGGATACCGGTGGCCATATGCCCGGGCCCGGCGAATGCGGCACGCCCGCGCAGTTTCTTGCGGTGCTCGATGCCCACCATATGACGCATGGCCTGCTGGTCAATCCGCAGGCCGGCTATGCCACCGACAATCGCTGCATGCAGGATGCCATCGCGCGATCCGGCGGCCGCTTGAAGGGCGTGGCCCTGATCGGCCACGACATCAGCGACGCCGAACTCGAAGCACTCAAGGCCGGCGGCATCGTCGGCGCGCGCTTCAACCTGTTGTTCGCGCATGCCACCTCGATTCGCGGCGATGCCGGCAGAAGCCTGCTGGCGCGCATGCGCGATCTCGGCTGGTTCGCCCAGATCTACTGCCGCGACGACGCCATTCTCGAGGCCATGCCCAACCTGCATGCGGTGGGTGTGCGCGTCGTGATCGATCACTGTGGCGGCTTCGACCCGAAAAAGGGCCTTGCGCAGGCCGGGTTTCAGGCCCTGCTGGAATTGGGGCGCAGCGGTCGCGCCGCGGTCAAGCTCTCGGGCGCGTTCCGGCTGTCAAAAACGCCGTGGCCACATCCCGATCTGGACCCCTACATCGCGGCTTTGGTCGAAGCCTTCACTGTCGACAACTGCGTGTGGGGTTCGGACTGGCCCTTCGTGCGTTTTCCGGCGCGTACCGACTATGGCCCGCAACTGGCGCTGCTGGAACGCTGGCTGCCGCTTGGAGCGGATCGTCGCCGCGTGCTGTGGGATGCGCCGCGGCGCTGGTTCGGTTTCGCCGCGCCGGCGGCTGGCTGAATCAGTGACGGCCAGCTCTGCGCGAGGCAGAGGCCCGGTGCAGCCGTCGCGATCCGCATCCGGCGCTGCCCGTATTGGCTTCTAAAATCAACGAAGTTGGTGCAAACACGCCCCCGCAACAGGGCGGAGGTCGACAGGGAGGAAGCACATGAAGTCAGGAGAGCGCGCCATCGGCACGAGCGTGGGCGAAGAGGGCGACCACCCGATCAATTGGGATATTTCGCACACGTTCATGCGGTCTTCGCTGGCCTTCATCATGGCCGGCGCCGGCACTTATCTGGCCGTGATTCTGCTGTTCGCCAACGGGCAGGAAGTGCGCGCGGCGCTGGCGCTGGCCTACATGGCGGTGGCCGCCGTCACCTGGCTGTTGCTCGCGCGCGGCCGGGTACGGGCGGCGGTCTGGGTGCTGGGCGTCGGCCTGTGGGTATTCATGAGCGGCGCGGCGATCTTCCTGGGCGGCGTTGCCAGCACCTCCACCACCATCTACCCGCTGATCATTCTGTTGGCCGGCTGGGCGGTCGGTCCCCGTGTAGCGGTGATGGTTACCCTGACGACAGTGGCATTTCTGTTGTTCCTGGCGTACGCCGAATCGCAGGCATGGCTGCCGGCGGCGCCGCTGACATTGCCGCTGATGCGCTGGATCGTTCAGGCCACGGTGTTCTCACTGACCGCGCTCCTGGTCGGCCACTTCGTGCACGCCTATCGCGACCGCCTGGCTGAAGTACGCAGTCTGGGGGACTCCCTGGCGCAGCGTGCGGCCGAACTCGCCGAACTCAACGCGACACTCGAGACGCGGGTGCGCGAACGCACCGCGGCCCTGGAGCAAGCCAACCAGGAGCTCGAGAGTTTCAGTTACACCATATCGCACGACCTGCGCAGCCCGCTGCGCAGCATGGTCGGTTTCGCCGGGCTGCTCGGAGAAAACATGCACGAAAAGCTCGACGACGAAAGCCGTGCCTATCTTGCGCGCATCGACGCCGGTGGCAACAAGATGAGCCGCCTGATCGATGGCGTGCTCGACTATTCACGCCTGGCGCGCAGCGCGCCGGTGCGCCGCGAGGTCGATCTTGATGTGCTGGTGGCGGAGATCGTCGCTGAACTGCGCTTGCCCTATCCGGCAAGCGAGATCGTCCAAAGCCCGCTCGGGAAGGCCGATGCGGACCCCACCATGATGCGCCAGATCTTTCACAACCTGATCGACAATGGCCTCAAATACTCGCTGAAAAATCCGCACGCGGTCGTCGAGATCGGCGTGCGGCGCACCTCCGCCGGCATCGAATACTTCGTGCGCGACAACGGCGTCGGATTCGACATGCAATACGGCGGGCAGCTCTTCAAACTGTTTAACCGGCTGCACAGCGATGCCGATTTCGAAGGCACTGGTGCGGGCCTGGCGATCGTCAAGCGCCTGGTTGAGCGGCACGGTGGCAGCATTCGCGCCGAGGCGCAGCCAGGGCAGGGCGCGATCTTTTTCTTCAAGGTCTGAGGCAGGCGCCCTGCGCGGGGGCCTGATGCGGCCGCGCTTGCGTTCGGCAAGACGGTCCGGTGATTGGTCTTGCTACCGCGGTCACGCGGTCGCCGGGGCGATATCCAGTGTGGTGGTGCGGCGCAACTCGCGCCGATGCTTCACGTCGTCGAACGGGCGCGCGCGGTGCATGGTGCTGCGGTTGTCCCAGATCACGAAATCGCCGTCGCGCCAAACATGGCGAAACACGAAGCGCGGCGCGGTGGCGTGCTCGACCAGGTCGCGCAGCAACAGTCGCCCCTCCGGCAACTGCCAGCCAACGATCGAAGAGGCATGCGAGGCCAGGTACAGGCCGCGGCGGCCGTCCTTGAAGGTGCGCACCAGCGGATGCACCGCGCCCTTCAGTTTTTCCTTTTTCTCGGGCGCGAATTCGAAGCCCAGCACTTCACGCGAATAGGCGATCGAGTGATGTGCCGCGAGGCCTGCGATAGCCTCTTTGGTGTCGCGGTCAAGCGCGTCATACGCGCCGCGCATGTCTGCGAACTCCGTGTCGGCACTGACCGGCGGAATCACCCGCGCCGACAGCATCGAGTAGCGGCCCGGCGGGTCGACGAAGGATGCGTCGGTGTGCCACAGGCGGTTGGCCAGCGAGCTTACGCGCCGGCGGTCGCCGCGCGGCAGGATCCGGCCATCGGCGCCGACGTTGGAGATGTCCGACAAGGCTTCGTTGCCGAAGCGGTTCCTGGTCAGCACCGCGGTCGAGGTGCGCGCGTGCAGGATGCCGTCGAAGGCGGTGGCGAAGTCGATCTGTTCGGCATCGCTGAAAGGCTGATCGCGAAACACCAGCACGCCGTAGCGGTCCATGCCGCCGCGCAGCGCCTCGAGCGTGGCGCCGTCGCGCGTGGTGCGCAGGTCGATCGGGCTCACCTCGGCGGCGAACAGCGGGTGCAGCGGGGTGAATGCGAGTGTCACGGAAGCCTCCTCCTGGTAATTCGCAAAAAGCGACAGCCTGGGTCTTCAGGCTTCATTTTGCACCCTTGTCAGGTCACTTGCCTGGCGTTGGCTCCCGCTCGCCCGCAGGCCGGTGGGCCCACGGCAATCCGGCGGTATCGCCAGTGCGCTAACATCGCCCACCGGATCGCAGAATAATCGTGCCCGCCAGACCGCAGGCGTACTCCGCTCAAGCCGAAAGGAATTGTCATGAACGCCCCATTCAACGCCGTCATCGCCGTACTGCAGGACTATTTCGAAGGCCTGTACCGCAGCGATTCGCAGATTTTGCGCCGCGTGTTTCACCCCGCAGCGCTGTATGCCTGTGCCAGCGACGGCAGCCTGCTCGCGCTCAACATGGAGCAGTATTTCGCGCTGGTCGACAAGCGTCCCTCGCCCGCCAGTCGTGGCGAGGCCCGCACCGACCGCATCCTGTCGATCGACTTCATCGGGCCGGTGACCGCGCTGGCACGCGTGCAGTGCTCGATCCTCCCCAGGCTATTCACCGACTCGCTGACCTTTGTGCTGCTGGACGGTCGCTGGCAGCTCATTTCCAAGGTGTTCCACTACGATCTGGCTCCCGACCCCGCGGCCGCGAAAGCCTGAGCGCGCGCGTCAAGCGCTTTGTCCGCACTGCGGCGTTCGGCACGCAGCGCCGTTCACGCAGCGGCTGTGCGTCGGCCGTTCGCCAGTGCGACGAATCAGCCCGGGCTTTTGACCTTTTCGGATTGTTTGCAGCAGGAATTCAGCCTTGGGCAAGTCGAAACGAATCCTGGCGGTTGTGGTGTTCTTCATGTTGCTGTTCGCACTGGCCGAAATTTCCGGCCTGCGCGAGCATTTCAACCTGCCTTACCTGCGCGCCAAGCTCGACGCCCACAAACTCAGTGGCCTGGCCATCTTCGTGCTGCTGTTTGTATTCGGTAACCTGATCCACATTCCCGGCATGCTTTTTCTCGCGGCGGCGATCCTGGCGCTGGGGCAGATGTGGGGCGGGCTTGTCACCTATGTGGCGGCGGTGGTCGCAAGCGGGGTCACCTTTTTCACCGTGCGCTATGTCGGCGGCGACCTGCTCGGCAGGCTCAGGAGCCGGGTCGCGTTGAGGATTCTTGCGCACTTGCATGGCCGTCCGATCCGCAGCGTGGTCCTGTTGCGCCTGTTGTTCCAGACCCTGCCGACGGTCAACTATGCGCTGGCGCTGTCGGGGGTGCGTTTTCGCAACTACATGATCGGCACCATGCTCGGCCTGCCGTTGCCGATCGTGGTGTTTTGCGTGTTCTTCGATGCGCTGTCCAGGCTGGTGCTGCGCGCCTAGTCGCGTGAGCCGTCAAGCAGCACGAAGCAGATGCGCGCGGTCTTGCTGGAGCGGTTGGCCCAGGCGTGGTTGGTACCGCGCTGCACCAGGATGTCGCCGGCGCGCATCAAGGTTTCGTTGTCGTCCATCACCGCCCAGATCTCGCCTTCGAGAATGATCGCGTAGTCCACCGTATCGGTGCGATGCATGCCGGGATGCGCGCCGGCGCGCTTGTCGTGATCGGCGTCGGCGAAGATGCCGCCGAAGGTGGCGGCTCGATCCTGCGCGTCATCGATTACCCGCCTGAAGCGGCGGATCCGGCCGAACGCCGGCGCCAGATCGGCGCCACCTTCGGCGGCATCTTCGCCGACGCCGATCACGACAAGCGCGCCGGCGCGCATCCCGGCATGCATCGCACCGAT
>JBEIFV010000066.1:0-30528 GCA_040382235.1 Burkholderiales bacterium | reverse complement strand
CGCCGACAGCACCAGCGACAACGGATACGCGAGGTCGCGTCCGGCGATGGCAGGCGCCGAGCCGTGGGCCGCCTGCGCCAAGGCGGGCGCAAAGCCCGCATTGACCGAACCGCCCAGGCCAATGCTGCCGGAAAGTTCGGCGGTGAGGTCGGAAAGAATGTCGCCGAACATGTTGGTGGTGACAATGACATCGAATCGTTCGGGCGCACGCACAACGTGGGCCATCATGGCGTCGACGATCACCTCGTCGATCGCGACTTCGGGAAAGTCGCGGCCCACAGTGCGGCACACTTCCAGAAACAAGCCGTCGCCGATCTTGAGCACATTGGCCTTGTGTACCAGCGTCACCTTCTTGCGGCGGCGCTGTGCCAATTCGAAGCCGGCACGGGCGATGCGCTCGCAGCATTCGCGCGTGATGCGGCGCAGCGACACCACCACGTCCGGGGTGACCAGCATTTCGCTGCCGCCGGAGGCCATGTTGCGATCCGCATAAAAGCCCTCGGTGTTCTCGCGCACCACCACCAGGTCGAATGGGTTCACGCGAATCGGCACGCCCGGGTAGGTCCGCGCCGGTCGGATGTTGGCGAACAGGTCCAGGTGCTTGCGAAAAAACATCGATGGATTGATCTGGCCTTCACCCTTGTAGACATAGGTGTCGGTGGGGCCGAGGATCAGGCCGTCGGCGCTTTCGACCTTTTTTACCAGTTCGGGCGTCACCGTCTTGCCGTGGCGCTTGAAGCCTTCCAGGCCGGTGACATCATGATCGAGCGTGATGCCGAGGCCGAATTTTTTCGAGGCGGATTCGACCGCGGCGACCGCGACGGCGGTGATTTCGGGCCCGATACCGTCTCCGGGCAGGACAACTATGCGCATGAGGCTTCTTTCCTTATTCCGGCCAGTCGCGTGGTTTCAGTTCGGGTCATCGACCAGGCGCTGTTTGCTGTCATCGTTGTGGTTCGCACGCCTGATCTGCATTGCCGTAGCGCCGCCGCCCTAGCGAATCTGCGACAGGAAATGGGCCAGGTCACGCAGGTCTTCTTCGCTCATGCCGCGCAGCGAAGCGGCCATGATGGTGTCGCGTCCGGTAGCGCTGCCGTCAAGAAACTGCTTCATCGAATGCAGCAGATAGTCCTCGCGCTGACCGGCCAGGCGCGGCATCTGTTCACGGCCGGCATAGTTTGGCAGGTGGCAACTTCCACAGTGGGTTTTGGCGGCCAGTGCCTCGCCGCGCGCATAGCGCTCCGCCTGGCGCGCCGCCGGTGCGGGCGCGGGTGTTTGCGTGGCGTAGTAGCGTGCCAGCGCGGTGATCTCCTGATCGCTCACGCCGTCGAGATGGCCTTGCATGACAGGAATCTTGCGCAAGCCCTCGCGAATCATCACCAGGGAATTCTCGATAAAGATGCGCGGTTGTCCGGCCAAGGATGGGCTGTCCGGCATGCTGGAGTTGCCCCCCGCGCCGTGGCACGCGGCGCACACCGGAGCGCGCGCCGGCACCGCCTGCGACGCCACGCCCTGCGCGCAAACCGGGCCTGCGAACAGGCCCGGGATGACAATCAAGGAAGAGGCCGCGAAAAAATGCAGTGCCGCCGCGCGAACGGCGGCACCCTGGCGCTTACACCTTCTTCGCATAGGAGACGCGGTAGATCGCCCCCATTTGCTCATCAGACACCAGCATCGAGCCATCCGGCATTTGCATCAGGTACGCCGGGCGGCCGACGAAAGTCTGGGTTTTCGGATCGAGGAACCCGGTCATGAAGGGCGTGATTTTCGGGTTCTTGCCATTCTTGCTGGCGGTCACCGTCACCACGTCATAGCCGAACTTTTCGGTGCGGTTCCAGGATCCCTTGCGGGCGACGAATGCGGCGTTCCGGTATTGGGCGGGGAACATCTTGCCGGTGTAGAACTTGATCCCCATCACCGCTGAGTGTGGGCCCATGGTGGCGACCGGCAATGCGACACCCTCGCAAGGATTGTCCTTCTTGACATCCTGATCGGCGATACCGCCAGCATGGCAGTAAGGAAAGCCGAAATTCTGCCCGGTCTTGGCCAGACGGTTGAGCTCATCCTCGGGGCCGTTGTCACCCATCCAGTCGCGACCATGGTCGGTGAACCAGAGTTGCCGGGTTTGCGGATGCCAGTCGAAGCCGACGGTGTTGCGCACGCCGCGTGCGATCACTTCCATGCCGGAGCCATCGGCGTTGTAGCGGCGGATTTGCGCATACTCGTCGGTGGGGATCACGCAGATGTTGCACGGCGCGCCGAAGGGCACATAGAGCTTGCCGTCCGGGCCGAACTTGATGTATTTCCAGTTGTGGTGCTGCTCAGGCGGAAGCTTGAAGGCCGCCGTCATGTCGACCGCCTGCACGCTCGGGTTGGACTCGATGCCGTCGAAGCGCAGCATCTTGTCGATCGCCATCACGTAAAGCGATCCCTTGCGGAATTCGACGCCTGCCGGCTGGGTGAGCTTGTCGACCACCACCCGGCTGCTGCGCTCGCCGCCGTTGTCGGTGACTTCGTAGACGCGCCCGATGCCGCGCGTGCCGATGTAGATCTTGCCCTTGTCACCGCGCACCATGGCGCGCGCGCCAGGCATGCCATGTGCCCACAATTCAACCTTGAATCCGGGCGGTACCTTGAGCTTGTCAACCGCGATCTCGGCAGGAGGGGTGGCGGTCAGGCGCCCTGCCACCGGCGCCAGGGTGGAGTTGGCCTGCGCCGCGGAGCGGCCTTGTTGCCAGGCGGGCGGGGGGGGGGCCGGTTTGGGCACCACAGCCGGCGTCGCCGCAACCGGCTTCGGGGCAGCAGCGGGTGCGGGTGCGGGGGCAGGCGCGGCCGCAGCGGGCTTGGGAGCCGGTTGCGCAGCGGGCGCTGTCGATTGCTGCACGGGTTGTTGCGCGCACGCCGATAGCCCGAGCGCGGCCACCGAAACCAAAATGCCGATCTTGCGATTCATGTCGATCCTCCTGATGTTTTTTTGAGCAACGCGATGGCGATCAAGGCCGTGCTGTGAGCTGCCAGTCTTGTTTAGCGCCCGATAATTGTAGCGGTATCAAAGCGAACTGTGCGATCGTGCCTGTGGTTGCAATCGTGCGGCTTGGCTGTCGCAAGCAGGCAAGAGCGGCCGAATCGAGTCTCAGAGTGCGAGATGAAGGCGCAGCGCATCGTCAAGCTGGCGCATCTTCGTCGTTGGCACCAATCCCCTTCGCGACGATCCCAGGCGCGCCTTGTCGATCGTGCGCACTTGTTGCGCCATTGCCTTGCTGTCTTTTGGCAAACCCGTTTCGCGTGCGCCGAGCTTTACCTCGAACGGGTTCACATTCGATAGCCTCGATGTGAGTGGTACCACCGTCACCAATGCCGCTGCGCGATTGGCGGCATCATTGCTGACGATGACAAACGGGCAGGTTTTCTCGATTTCCGATCCGCGCGTCAAGTCCAGCGCGGCGAAAAATATCTCACCACGATTCATTGTCCAGCCCGCCGTTGTCGGCCGCCGAAAACTCCGCCGCGATCAGGCGATCGGGCGTCGCGCTCATCGCATACGCCGCTTCGAGCTGGGCTTCCTGTTCCTGCCGCTGCAACAAGTGCAAGGCCTCGCCGATGACTTGTGAGCGATTCTTGTCACTATGGCGTTTGAGGTAGGTGTCGATGAATTTCATCGTGACGGCGTCAAGCGACACCGAGATTTTTTGAGCGAGCATGGCAAGAACAGGTCGTAAACGCGAGAATCTAGAGGATACTTTTTGCGGAACATACAAGGCTACCAACATTGGATGATCATCCTAGCAAGATGTTGCGTCCATGTGATCGAGTGCATTGAATCGACTTGCAAGTAACTGGTCGCTGCCACGGAGCGGCCGCTAGCGGCCTGTCGGACTTAGGTCGTCGAAAGCGAAAATCGGCCCCAGCGTGGACAGTTTTTGCCGAATTCGAAGGCCCATAGCCCAGCTATGGGCCGCGAGGGGCGGTTAAAAATAGACCGCTGCGGCCGGTCTGCAGCCGGCGATTCCTAAGTCCGACAGGCTGCTAGACACCAAAATACTCCGGTCTGCCCGCGGTCCACAACTCGCCCCACAGTCGCCCGCCGCCATCTATGGTCATTACCTCGCCAGTGATGTATTTGCCGGAAGGCGCCGCCAGGTAGCAGCAGGCCTCGGCGATATCCATCGGCGTGCCCCAGTGCTTCATCGGGTTGGCCTTGGGAAACTCCTTGAAGGCCGCGGGCGGATAGACCGCCAGGCCTTCCGTGCCGATCAGCCCCGGCGCCACGCAATTGACGCGAATGCCCAGCGGCGCCCATTCAACCGCCACCGTGCGGGTCAATCCGATGATGCCGGCGCGCGCCGCCACCGTGTGGGCCACACCAGGCATGCCGCGATCGGTCACCACCACGATGTTGGTGATGACACCGCCGCGTTGCTGGTCGCGCCAGCGTTGCGCGGCCTGCTGCATCATGTACCAGGTGCCGTTGAGATTGTTGTTGATGACGCGATCGAAGCCTTTGATCGAGAAATCGATCGCCGCTTGCGGAAACTGCCCGCCGGCGTTGTTCACCAGATTGTCGAGCGGACCTAGTTCGGCTTCGACGCGCGCAAACAGCGATGCCACCTGGTCCGGCTCGCGGATGTTGGCTTCCAGCGCCAACATGCGCGCGCCGCGGCCGTTGGCGAAGTCGGCAACCCGCTGGATCTTTTCCATTGTGCGGCCGCAGATCGCGACCGCCGCGCCGAGCCTGGCGAACAACAGCGCGATGGCGCGCCCCAGGCCGCTGCCGCCGCCCGAGACCAGCACCACACGCCCGGCGAAAAGATCAGGCCGATACACCGTCTCTGCGTTCCACAGATCGTCGGCGGTGATCACCGGTGCGACCGGCACTTCGCTCACGACAGCAACTCACCGGCGATGATGAGCTTCCTCACTTCGGTGGTGCCGGCGCCTATTTCCAGCAGTTTGATCGAGCGGTACAGACGGTTGATCTCCGACTCCCAGATGTAGCCGGTGCCGCCGTGGATCTGCACCGCCTCGTTCAACACCTTGTTCAGGGTCTCGGCGGTGAACATGATCGAGGCGGCCGTGATCTTGTGGATTTCGCCGCGCCCGCCTTCTCCGCTTTCGACCAGATTGGCGGCGCGCAGGCCCTGGTAGTTGAAAAGGCGCATTGCTTCGACCCATACATACATGTCGGCGATTTTCGACTGGATCATCTGGAAACTCGCGATCGGCTGGCGAAATTGCTTGCGCGTTCGCGCGTAATCGATCGACAGTTGCAGCGCGCGCTCCGCAATGCCCAGGCACAGGGGGGAGATCATCGCGCGCTCCAGGTCGAGCCCGCTCATCACCACCTTTACACCGCGGTTCTCCTCGCCCACCAGGTTGGCTGCCGGCACGCGGCAATCATCGAACACCAGTTCGGCGGTCTGGCTGCCGCGAAAGCCCATCTTGGTGAGCTTCTGCGCAACCTTGAAGCCCTTGAATTCCTTTTCGACGATGAAGGCGGAGATTCCTTGCGCGCCGCGCTCGGGTTCAGTCTTGGCGTAGACCAGCAGAACGTCGGCCACCGGGCCGTTGGTGATGTAGATCTTGGTGCCGTTCAACACATAGCAGTCGCCGTCGCGACGCGCGGTGGTGCTCATCGAGCCCAGCGCATCGGAGCCGGCGCCCGGTTCGGTCAGTCCCAGCGCGCCGATCGCCGTGCCATTGTTCAGACCCGGCAGGTAGCGCGCACGTTGCGCCGCATTCGCGTTGCGCAGAATGTTGTTGGCGCACAGGTTTTCATGCGCCACCCAGGACAAGGCCAGTGCATGGTTCCAGCGCGCGAACGCCTGCGCGACCAGGCCGCTGGCGAACAGGTCCATGCCGGCACCGCCATATTCGGCCGGTGCGGTCACTCCGAAGTAACCGGTCTTGCCAATCAGCGGAAAGGCCTCGTCCGGCCACCACTCCTCGTTGTCCATGCGTTGTGCCAGCGGATACAGCTCCTGCTTGGCGAAGGCGTCGGCCTGGGCAAGGATCTCTTCCTCCTCGCCGTTTAAGCCGCTGAAGGCTTGCGTCACGCTTCGCGGCATGGTCCTTGTGGTTTGCTGGTTTGTCATGGTGTCCATTTCCTGCGGGATGGGCAGCGCGCGCTGCTTACAGCTTTTGCATATTAGTGAGGAATGCTCACCAATGGTATGAACTTGATCGGAGAAAAGCAATAGAGCAAAGTTGAATGGTGGCGATGTCGCATCGCACAATGAAAATTCTACGACTCCGCGTGTGAAGTGAGTCATACTCACTAGCGGGAAAATAGTGGTTCAGTTCGCGGGTCAAGCTTGCGCCCTGATCGAGCCGCTGTCACGCGAGAGGCCAGGATGAGGATTGCGGAAGCGTCGATTGTGCGTACGCCGCGGGCAAGTCGGATGCCCGCAGCGCATGCGCCGCCGAGGGTCGTGGTGCGGCAGGCACGCGCGCAGCGGGTCGGCGCCATTCTTGCCGCCGCACAGGTCTGCTTTTCGGAACGTGGTTACGAAAGCACCACCATGGCGGAAATCGCCGCGCGCGCCGGGGTGGTCGAAGGCAGTGTCTACAAGTACTTCGCCAGCAAGCGCGACCTGCTGCTCAAGGTGATCGAAACCTGGTACGAAGGACTGGTCGAGCAATTTTCCGGGGGCTTGGCCGGCATCAAGGGCACGCGCAATCGTTTGCGCTTTCTGGTGTGGCAGCATCTGGTGAATATTCGTCGCGATGCACACTTGAGCCGACTGATGTTCCAGGAGGTGCGTCTGCGCGACGACTACTACCAATCGCCCCTGCATCGCATGAACGCGCGCTATACCGAGTTTCTGTTGGATGTGGTGCGCGAGGGCATCGCGCGGCGCGATTTTCGCGACGATCTGGCGCCGGCCCTGGTACGTGACATGGTGTTTGGCGCGATCGAGCACCAGGCCTGGAATTTTCTCTGTGGCCGCGGAACCCTGGACGTCGATCGCATCTCCGATCAGGTCACCGATGTGTTGTGCGACGGCCTGGGGTTGCGCAGCGAATCGGATAACAGTCTTTTGGTCGGCCTGCGGCGCGAGACCGCGCGCCTTTCCGCTATCGCAAGGCGACTGGAAGGCGTCGAACAACGCCCCGTTCCGGCCGGGGGGCGCGCGTGAGCGATACCTCCGAGTGGCCGTTTGCCGCGGTTCTAGTGGCCAATCGTGGCGAGATCGCGCTGCGCATCCTGCGCACGGTGCGCGCGCAGGGGCTCAAAGGCTTGGTGGTGTTTCACGCGGCCGATCGCGATTCGCCCGCGGTGCGCGCGGCCGATCAGGCCATCGAGATCCATGGCAGTACGCCGGTCGCGGCTTACCTCGACGGCGCACAGATTGTCGCCGCAGCTGTGGCCGCCGGTGCGGGGGCGATCCATCCGGGCTACGGCTTCCTTTCCGAGAATGCCGCTTTCGCGCGTGCGGTGGCCGCAGCCGGCCTGGTATTCGTAGGCCCCACGCCGGAGCAGATCGACCTGATGGGTGACAAGGTGCGCGCGCGCGCTTTCGTGGCCGCTGGCGGCTTCCCGGTGGCGCCATCGGCGATCGAGGACGACGATCCGGCCACCTTCGTCGCGCGTGCGGCCATAGTTGGCTTTCCGCTGCTGATCAAGCCGGCCGCTGGCGGTGGCGGCAAGGGCATGCGTATCGTGCGCGAGATTGGCACCCTGGAAAGCGAGATTGTGCGTGCCCGCAGCGAAGGGCAACGCTACTTTGGCGACGGGCGCCTGTATGTCGAGCGTTACGTCGAGGCGCCACGCCATATCGAGGTGCAGGTGCTGGGCGACGCGCACGGCAACCTGGTGCATCTGTTCGAACGCGAATGCTCGGTGCAACGGCGCTTTCAGAAGATTGTCGAGGAATCACCTTCGCCGGCGCTGGATTCGGAGACCCGTGCGCGCATTTGCGAAACCGCTGCCGGCATCGCGCGCGCCGCCGGTTACCGCAATGCCGGCACGGTGGAATTCATTTTCGGCGACGGTGTTTTCTATTTTCTGGAGATGAACACGCGCTTGCAGGTGGAGCATCCGGTGACCGAGATGATCACCGGCATCGACCTGGTGCGCGAACAGTTGCGGGTGGCGGCAGGCGAAGCGCTGGGTTTCGCGCAGGCCGATGTGGTGACACAGGGGCACGCGATCGAATTCCGCATCTATGCCGAAGACCCGGCGCGCGGCTACGCCCCGACCACCGGGCCGGTGCTGGCCTTGCGCCTGCCCGGAGGCGTGCGGGTGGACAGCGGCATCGCGCAGGGGGGCACGGTCACCGCGGCATTCGACCCGATGCTGGCAAAGATGATCGTGCATGGCGCGGACCGTGCCGCGGCGATGGCTCGCGCCGACACCGCGCTGGCCGATTTCGTGTTGTTGGGTTGCGATACCAATATTGCTTTTCTGCGCCGCTTGCTCGTGCACCCGATGTTTGTTGCCGGCCAGGTCCACACCGGCTTTCTCGATGCCAACCCCGGGATCGCGCAAACGCCCTCGGCATCTGCCGAACAGGTGACGCAACTGCTTGAGGTAGCGGCACTGGTCACGCGTCCGGTGCGCGACGCCGCCGATGCGGTGCCGGCCCTGAATGCGGCCATGGGCGCCTGGAGGAACTAAGGGCCATGCCGATACCGGACGTGTTTCGCGGCCGCCTGGCGCTGCCGGCCATCGGTGCACCGATGTTCCTGGTGTCGTTTCCACCGCTGGTGGCGGCGCTGTGCAAGGCCGGCGTGGTGGGTACTTTCCCTCATGTCAATGCACGGCCGCAGGCGCAGTTCGACACCTGGCTCAAGCAGATCGAGGACGATCTGGCGGCGTATCGGTTGGCGCATCCGCGCGCGCCGATTGCACCACACGGCGTCAACCTGATCGTGCACCGTACCAACCCCCGCTTCGAGCCGGATCTTGAGGTCGTGATCAGCCGCAAGGTGCCCTTCGTCATCACTTGCCTTGGCAACCCGGGCAAAGTCGTCGATGCCGTGCATGCGTATGGTGGCATCGTGTTTTGCGATGTGATCAATGCCGATCATGCCCGTAAATCCATCGGTGCCGGGGTTGACGGGCTGATTTGCGTCGGCGCCGGTGCCGGAGGACACGCCTCGGCGCAAAGCGGCTTCACCCTGGTGCGCGAGATCCGCGAATTCTGGGACGGCTGCCTGGTGCTGGGTGGCGGCATCAGCGACGGCCATCAGGTGCGCGCAGCCGAAGCCCTGGGTGCCGATCTGGCCTACATGGGCACACGCTTTCTCGCCACCCTTGAATCCGGCGCGCCTGCCGCCTACAAACAGATGATTGTCGATTGCGGCATGAATGAACTGCTCTACACCGATCGCTTCTCCGGCGTGCATGCGAACTTCCTCTTGCCTTCGATCACCCGCTTCGGCATCGACCCGGCAACCCTGCCGCCGAAGGCGCCCGACATGAGTTCGCTCACCGATACCGAGGCCAGGACCTGGAAGGACATCTGGAGCGCCGGTCATGGCATCACCACGATTCACGATATTCCGGCGGTCGCAACCCTGGTCGCGCGTATCGCGGCTGAATATCGCCAGGCGTGCGCGATCGGCTCGAGCCCGGCGCTGGCGGCATCATGAGCGGGCACATGTTCACATTAGATGAGGTCGCGCACTCGGTCTGGTTGTCGCGCGCGGGCAAGGCTTACATGTTGCACGCTGGTGACGCCGCGATTGGCGTCGATCTGCAAGCGCTGGGGCCGCAGGATTTTCGGCTGCAGATTGACGGCAGGAGCGTGCCGGTGGTAGTGGCCGTAGAGGGCGACGTGGTGCATGTGCATTTGCAGGGCGCCGCCTACAGCTTGCGCTATTCCGACGCGCTCACCCGCCTGTCGCTTGAGGGGCAGGGCGCCGGCGGAGATAGTGTCCCCGCGCCGATGCCTGGCACCGTCGTTGCGATGCATGTGGTGACGGGAGCGCAGGTGCGGCGCGGCGAAGCCATGCTGGTGATGGAGAGCATGAAACTGGAAACCTCGATTGGCGCGCCGCGCGATGGTGTCATCAAGACCGTGCATGTTGAACTCGGGCGGAGCTTCGAGCGCGGGGCGCCGCTGGTCACGCTGGAATCCCTGGCCGGGAGCGTGGCATGAAGCGCATCGAATCGCAACTTGACACGCGCTCCGCCGATTTCCTGGCCAACGTGGCGCACAACCGTCGCCTTTCCGACGAACTCCGGGAGCGGCAACACCAGGCGCGACTGGTGCGGCCGGCGCGCGACATGCAGCGCCTGGAGCGCCAGGACAAGCTCTTCATCCGCGAGCGCCTCACGCACCTCCTCGACCCCGGCACGCCGTTCCTCGAACTCTCGACCCTGGCTGCCAACATGGCCTATGAAGGTGAGGTACCGGGCGCCGGCATTGTCAGCGGCATCGGCATCGTCTCGGGGCGCGAGGTGATCATTCATGCCGATGACGCCAGCGTCAAGGGCGGCGCCTGGTATCCGCTGTCAATCAAGAAAATCATCCGCACGCTCGACATCGCAATAGAGAATCGCCTGCCGGTGATTCATCTGTGCGACAGCGCGGGCGGTTTTCTGCCACTGCAATCGACCCTGTTCGCCGACCGTTACTATGCCGGGCGGATTTTTCGCAACCAGTCGATCCTGTCGAAGATGGGTGTGCCGCAAGTGGCACTGGTGCTGGGCCACTGCACGGCAGGCGGCGCCTATGTGCCCGCGCTGTCGGACTACAACGTGATCGTGCGCGGCACCGGCGCCATCTTCCTGGGCGGCCCGCCGCTGGTCAAGGCCGCCACCGGCGAGGAGGTCACGGTCGAGGAACTGGGTGGCGCCGACATGCATACGCGGGTCTCGGGCGTGGCCGATTACCCGGCTTCCTCCGAACTGGAAGCGATCGCGATCGCGCGCGACATCGTGGCGCAGTTCCGCCGGCCGCGGAAGACCGCCATCGAATGGCAGGAGCCGGAGGCACCGGCCTACGACCCGATCGAGTTGTATGGCGTGATTCCGCGCGACATCAAGGTGCAGTTCGACATGCGCGAAGTGATCGCACGCATGGTCGACGCCAGCCGTTTCCACGAATACCAGCCGGCCTACGGCGCCACCCTGGTGTGCGGCTATGCGCACCTGTGGGGTTACAAGATAGGCATCCTGGCCAACAATGGTGTGCTGTTCAACGACAGCACCTTGAAGGGCGCGCACTTCATGCAACTGTGCAACCAGAATCGCACGCCGATGGTGTTCCTGCAGAACATCACCGGCTACATGGTCGGGCGCGAATACGAGCGTGCCGGCATCACCAAGGACGGCGCCAAGATGATCATGGCGGTGTCGGGCTCCGCGGTGCCGAAATTCACGGTGATCTGCAATGGTTCGTTCGGCGCCGGCAATTACGGCATGTCGGGCCGCGCCTTCGACCCGCGCTTCCTCTTCATGTGGCCGCAGAGCCAGATTTCGGTGATGGGCGCCGACCAGGCCGCCAATGTGCTCACCGACATCAAGTTGCGTCAGCTGGCGCGTGCCGGTCAGGCGCTGTCGGCCAAGGAAATCGCGGCGATCCGCGATCCGGTGCTGGAAGACTACAAGCGCGAGTCGAGCGCATACTATTCGACCTCCGAGTTGTGGGATGACGGCATACTCGATCCGACCGATACCCGCAATGCGCTGGGCATGGCGCTGTCGGCGGCGATGAATGCGCCGATCGAAGATCCGCACTACGGCGTTTTCAGGATGTAGTTGCGCACTTGCACAGAACAAGAATGAATTCGATCCAGGAGACACAAATGCAGGAGCGGGCCAGGTGAACATGTCGCCGCAGGCACGTGTGGATGGCGCCGCATCGGGCGAGCCCAGTGGCGCGGCCGTGCGTCCGGTGGTGCTTGCGTGCGACAACATCGACCGCTCATTTGGCGGTCTGCGTGCGTTGAAGGGTGTTTCGCTGGCGGTGCGCGAAGGCGAGATCTTCGGCCTGGTCGGTCCCAACGGCAGCGGCAAGACCACCATGGTCAACGTGATCACCGGCTTCTACCCGCCGGAGAACGGTACGGTGCAGCTGTTCGGTCAGGACATCACGCGCATGAAGCCGTATCGGGTGGCGCAGCAGTCGCTGGCGCGCACCTTCCAGAACCTCGCCCTGTTTCGCGGCATGAGCGTGCTGGAAAACATACTGTTGGGCCGCCATGTACACATGCGGCCAAGCGCGTTGGCTTCGCTTTTCTATTGGGTGTGGGCTGCCAAGGAAGAAGTCGCGCATCGCCGCGTCGTCGAGGAGATCATCGATTTCATGCAGTTGCAGGATATTCGCGACGAACCGGTCGAATCGATTCCGCCCGGCCTGCAGAAGCGGGTGGAACTGGCGCGGGCTCTTGCGGCCGAGCCCAGATTCCTGATCCTGGACGAGCCGATGGCCGGCATGAATCAGGAGGAAAAGGAGTACATCGCACGCTTCATTCTCGACGCGCGCGACGAACGTGGGGTATCCATTCTTTTGATCGAGCATCACATGGACGTGGTGATGTCGATCTGCGACCGCGTGATGGTGCTCTCCTACGGCGAGACCATCGCCCAGGGCAAGCCGCGCGAGGCGATCGCCGATCCCAAGGTGGTGGCCGCCTATCTTGGCCGGCGCGCCGCGCTGCAGGCGGGGGTGGCGGCGTGAACGCGATGGTCGATTTGCCGCCCACCCTGACCGCGGCGCTGGCGCGCAACGCCAGCCTGCACGGCGACCGGATTGCCATTCGCGAGCGTGACCACGGCATCTGGCAGGAGCAAAACTGGCGCGCGTTGCATGGCGACGTGCTGGCGTTGGCCGCCGCGCTGGAGGCGCACGGCGTCGCCGCCGGCCACGCGGTGACGGTGATCGGCGACAATCGCTCGCGCCTGTATACCGCGATGCTGGCGATCGCGGCCTTGCGTGCTTACCCGGTGCCGGTGTTCCCCGATGTACCGCCTGCCGAACTGGTGCAATACACCCGGCACGGCGCACCTGATGTCGCGTTTGCCGAAGATCAGGAGCAGGTCGACAAATTGCTTGAACTGCGCGCCACGACCGGCCGCCCCGCCTTGATCATCTACGACGATGGCCGTGGCATCGCCGGCTATGAGGCCCCCGGTCTGCTGGCTTTCGCATCACTGCTCGACGCCGGGCGTGCGCGCTTGGCGGCGGAATCCGGGCTCGCGCAGGAGTTGGCCGATCGCGCGCAGCCAGGTGACATCGCGGTGCTACTGCATTCATCCGGCACCACCGGCATGCCAAAGGGTGTACCGCGGACCCATGCCAATGTGATCGCCGGGATTGGCAACGCCACGCGTGGCGGCTTCTTCCAGCCGGCTGAAGAGCACTATGCCTACCTGCCCACCGCCTGGGTTGGCGATTTCATGTTCACCGTGGGTGCCGGCGTGCTGCTGCATTTCACCATCAATATTCCAGAGCGCCAGGAGACGGTGTTGCACGACCTGCGCGAAGTGGCGCCGACCATGTATCTTGCGGCGCCGCGCGCCTGGGACAACATGCTGACCCGCCTGCAGGTGGGGATCGCCGAGACAACGCCGGTCAAGCGCGCGCTTTACAACTTTTTCATGGCGCGCGCGATCGCGCTGGAGCGCAAGAAGCTGGGCGGCGGCACGCCCTCGATCGGCGAACGGCTGGTCGCGATCGCCGGTGAGATCATGGTCTACGGCCCGCTCAAGGATTACCTCGGCCTGTCGCGCGCGGTGCGCGCCTACACCGGCGGCGAGGCGCTGGGCGAGGACACCTTCATCCTGTTCCGCGCACTGGGCATCAATCTCAAGCAGTTCTACGGACAGACCGAAACCGGCGCGATGTCGGCCGCGCAGCAGGACGGTGACATCAAGGTGCACACCGTGGGAAAGCCGATGCCCGGCGTGGAAATGAGGATTGATGACAGTGGTGAAATCCTGGTGCGTTCGGGCAGCGTGATCGGCGCCTATTTCGATGCGCCGGAAGAGTCGGCGCGGGCGATTGTCGACGGCTGGCTGCACACCGGCGACGCCGGCTATTTCGAACCGGATGGCCACCTGGTGGTGCTGGGGCGGGTCAGCGAGGTGGTGCGCACCAGCGGCGGCGAGCGCTACATTCCGAACTTCATCGAGAATCGAATCAAGTTCAATTCCTTTGTGCGCAATGTCGCGGTGGTCGGCGCCAACCGGCCGCACCTGGCTGCGATCGTCTGCATCGACCTCGAAGCGGTCGGCTACTGGGCCGAGCAGCGTTCGATTTCCTACACCTCGTATGCCGAGTTGTCGCAGGTCACGGAGGTGCGGGCACTGATCGCCGAGGTGCTGCGCCATGTCAATAGCCTGCTCAAGCCGGAACTGCGGATCCGCCGCTTCGTCAACCTGCACAAGGATTTCGATCCCGACGACGGCGAAGTCACGCGCACCCGCAAGCTGCGCCGCAATGTCATCGAAGAGCGCTACGGAAACCTGATCGATGCGCTGTATGGCACGGCGACCGATATCGTGATCGATGCCCGAATCGTCTACGAAAGCGGCGAAACCGGCAACCTGCAACGCACCCTCTGCCTGGTGGAGGTTTCCTGATCGTGGATTTCAACTATTTCGGCGAACTCACCATCAATGGCGCCTTGGTCGGGCTGATGTACGGCCTGGTCGCCTTGGGGATCGTCCTGGTCTACAAGGCCTCGCGCTATGCCAACCTGGCGCAGGGAGCCTTCGCCATGACCGGCGGTTATATCTGCGTACTCCTTTCAGCCGCCGCCGGCCTGCCGATCTGGCTCGCCATCCCGCTGACGGTGCTGCTGCTGTATGGCGCCGGCGTGGTGGTCGAGCGCCTGGTGCTGCGCCGCATGATCGGCCAGCCGATCATCATGGTGATCATGCTGACCCTGGGTCTGGAGATACTGTTGCGCGGGCTGGTGCCGGGCCTGCTCGGCTCGGCGGTCAAACGCCTTGAACTTGGCATACCGCAGACGCCTTTGTTCCTGGGTGAGATGCTGATCAACCGCGGTTTCTTGATCGGTGGCGTGGTCGCGCTGTTGCTGATCGCCGCCGCCATCCTGTTCTTCAACTCGCGCCTGGGCGTCACCATGCGCGCGGTGTCCGACGACCAGATCGCCTCGTGGTCGGTCGGCATCCGCGTCGAGCGGGTGATCGCCATGGCCTGGGGCATGGCCGGTATCTCGGCGGCTGCCGCCGGCATTCTGTGGGGGTCGGTGCAAGGCGTCGACTGGACGCTCTCGTTGCTGCTGCTCAAGGCATTGGCGATCGCCATCCTTGGTGGGCTGGACAGTGTGCCCGGGGTGCTGGTGGCCGGCCTCATCATCGGCATCTGCGAGGCGCTGGCAGCAGGTTACCTGGACAAGCTGGTCGGCGGCGGCACCCGCGACGTGGTGGCCTCGGTGATCATTCTGGCGACCGTATTGATCCGCCCGCACGGCCTTTTCGGCCGTGAACACATCGAACGAGTCTAGCCATGTTCTATCGCGCCGCCGGCATTCGCCACACCCGCTACCAGTCGGACCGCCGCCTTTGGCGCCTGCCCTTCGATCGCTGGCTGGTCGGCCTGGTTCTGTTGTTGCTGCTGGTGGCCCCCTTCGTAGTCAACAGTCTCTACCTTGGCACCTACATGTTGCCGTGGCTGGTGTGGGCCACGGCGACCCTGGGGCTCAATCTCCTGATGGGCGGTGCCGGGCAGGTGCATCTGGGTTACGGCGCGGTGATGGCTATCGGCGCCTATGGTTCGGTGCATCTGGCGCGCGCGGGTTTGCCGTTCGAACTGGTGCTGTTGGCGGCCGGCTTCCTGAGCGCCACCATCGGCGTGCTGTTCGGTGCCGCGGCGCTGCGTGTCAAGGGCTTGTACCTTGCGATCTCCACCCTGGCGATGCAGTACATAGTCGATTTCGTGATCATCCATGTGCCGGCCATCAGCGGCGGCACGCAGGCCACGCTACAGGTGCCGAAGATCACTTTTTTCGGCATGCGCGTGACCAGCGATCTCGACAACTACTACCTGGCCCTGTTCGTGTGCACACTGGTCACGCTGTTCATGCTCAATGTGCGGCGCACCAGTTTTGGCCGGGCGCTGGCGGCGGTGCGTGAAAAGGACTATGCGGCCGAGATCATCGGCGTCTCGACGTTCCGCTACAAGCTGCTGGCGTTCTGGGTCAGCTCCTTCATCGGCGGTGTGGTGGGCTGCCTGTTCGCATTCTGCTACTACAAGGCGGTGACGCCGGAGCAGTTCCACCTGGAATTGTCGATCCAGCTGCTGGCGGCGGTGATTGTCGGCGGCCTGGGCAGCGTGCTGGGCAGTTTTTTCGGCGCCGCGCTGATCCTGCTTGCGCCGGTTGTGCTCAACAATGTGATCGGCGAGGCCTCGCGCGCCTTTTCGCTCAATGTAAGTGCCGACATCGCGGCCCATGCACCTCTGATGCTGTATGGCGCATTGATCGTCGGTTTCCTTTTGTTCGAGCCGCTCGGCTTGGCGAAGATTTACAACAACATCCGTAACTACTTCGTGGTGTGGCCGTTTCGCCATGCACGCAAGTAGTCGTGGGGGGCA
This sequence comes from Burkholderiales bacterium, assembly GCA_040382235.1. GTDB lineage: Bacteria > Pseudomonadota > Gammaproteobacteria > Burkholderiales > JAEUOS01 > JAEUOS01. The sequence goes on along the minus strand of JBEIFV010000066.1, from coordinate 14,017 downwards.
TCTGAAGTTCAGCAACGCCGGTCAATCAATCAAACAGCAACTCACCAACCCAGGAGACAGCATGAAACTCAATCTCAAGCAATGCGTGGCAGCCGGCCTGATGGCTGCATTGACATCGATTTCCTCAGTCGGCATGGCCCAGGAAAAAGTGGTCAAGTTCGGCTTCCCGCAGGACTTCACCGTGGCCTACACTTTCGTGACCGCTGAATACAGCCAGGGCCAGCGTGACTACCTGTCGCTCGTCAACGAGCGCGGCGGCATCCGGGGTTACAAGTTTTCCGGCGAAGTCGTCGATCACGGCAGCTCGGTGCCGCGCGGCATCGAGGCCTATGAGCGCTTCAAGCGTGAAGGTGTGGTGCTGATCGATCCGCTCTCCACCCCGGTGGCGCGGGCGCTGGTGCCGCGCGCCATGGCCGACAAGATGAACCTCATCACGGCGTATTCGGGGCGCAGCGATGCGGCCGACGGATCCACCTTTCCGTACGTGATGCCGCTGTCGACCAACTACTGGTCGCAGACCGCTTCCCTGATCGAATACATTTCGCGCCAGGAGAAGAATGACCTCAAGGGCAAGCGCATCGCGTTCACCTACATCGATTCCGGTTATGGCCGCGAACCGCTGCCGATGCTGCAGGAACTGGCCAAGCGCAGGGGTTTTGAACTGCAGGGCTTTCCGTATACCTCGCCCGGCAACGATCAGTCGGCGGCATGGACCAACGTGCGACGCTTCAAGCCCGACTGGACCATCATTTGGGGCGCTGGCGCGGGCCAGGTGGTTTCGATCAAGGAGGCGGTGCGCAACGGCATACCGACCGACCGCATCGCCTCGGTGGCCTGGTTGTCCGAGTCCGAGATGAACGTCGTCGGCAACGACGCGGCCAAAGGCATCCTCAAGCTCGAAGTGGTCGCTGGCGGGCGCGAACCGAAGGTCATTGCCGACATCATGAAAGAGGTGGTGGGGCGTGGCAAGGGCGCCGGCAAGAACGAGATCGTCGGTACCACCTACTACAACATGGGTGTGGCGATGGCAGCCCTGATGGTCGAGGGTGTGCGCCTGACCCTGGAGAAGAATCCGAATGCGGCGCCTACTTCGGAGTCGGTCAACGAGGGCTTGCGCAGCATCACCAAGTTCACCGCCGACGGACTGTTGCCGCCACTTACCATCAGCAAGACCGATCACCAGGGTGGCGGCCTGAGCCGGGTCGCGCAATGGGACGGCAAGCGCTGGGCCGCCAAATCGGACTGGTTCGCCGCCGACCAGGATATCGTCTGGCAATTGATCAAGACTTCTTCAGACGAGTTCCGGAAGACCGGCAAGTAAATGGCGCTGCTTGACCTGAACAACATCGAGGTCGTCTACGACAGCGTGTTTCTGGCTGTCAAGGGGGTCTCGATCGCGGTACCCGAGGGGGGCCTGGTGGCGCTCCTCGGGGCCAATGGCGCGGGCAAGAGCACGGTGCTGAAGTCGGTCAGTGGTCTGCTGGCGGCCGAGCGCGGGCAGGTCACGCGCGGCGAGGTGAGGCTGCGCGATGCCGACATGCTGGCACTGGCGCCGCCCGACCGGGTACGCCGCGGCATTGCCCATGTGCTCGAGGGGCGCCGTGTGTTCGAGCACCTGACCCCGGCCGAGAACCTGCTGGCGGCGTCGACCATGCACAATGATCGCAAGCATGTGCAGGAATTGGTCGACCGCGTATTCACCTGGTTTCCGCGCCTGGCCGAACGCGCCGGCGCGCAAGCGGGCTATCTTTCCGGTGGCGAGCAGCAGATGCTGGCGATCGGTCGTTCGCTGATGACCGAGCCGCGGCTTCTGATGCTGGACGAACCCAGCCTGGGCCTGGCCCCACTGCTGGTGGACGAGATTTTCGACATCATCAAGCGCATCAATGCCGATGCCGGCGTGTCGATCCTGTTGGTCGAGCAAAACGCCGCCGCGGCGCTCGAGATCGCCGATACCGCTTACCTGATCGAGAACGGCCGCATCGTGATGAATGGCGACGCCGCGGAATTGAAGAAGAATCCCGACGTGCAGGAGTTTTACCTGGGCGGCGGACACGCGGTGGATTACCGCGCGGTCAAGCACTACCGGCGCCGCAAGCGCTGGTTGACCTGACCTTCACGCAAAGAGGGCGCACGCTGATGGCTGCGTTGCCGGCATGAAGGATCTCTGCGTCTGGCAGGCCTTCGAGCGCATTGCGCAGGCCAGTCCCGATGCGCCCTTTTTGCGCGTGCCGTCGCACCCCGAACGGGAGTGGGCACCGGCCGGGTTGATGCTCACTTATGGCGAGGTGCTGTCGATAGCGATGCGGCTGCGCAAGCACTACCGTGAAGCGGGCTATGGGTCGCACATGCGGGTGGCGACGCTGCTGGCCAATCGACCCGAGTTCTTCTTTCATTACCTCGCGTTGAATTCGCTGGGTGTGTCGCTGGTGCCGATCAACCCGGATTACCGTCACGATGAAATGCTCTACCAGATGGAGCACAGCGAAGCCTGTCTGGTGGTGGCCTTGCCGGAGCGCATGGGCGATTTGCTGAAGGTTTCCCGTGCGTACGACAGCCAGCGCGGAGCAAGCCTGCCGGTGGTCAACGGCCTCGACCTGGCGGCGATCGAAGGCGGCGCCTTGCCCGTCGCGCCGGTCACAGCCGAAGCGTCGGCACGGGCGTCAGAAGCGCCAAATCTCGAGACCGAAGCGGCACTGCTCTACACCTCGGGCACCACCGGGCGTCCGAAAGGATGCCGACTCAGCAATTTCTATTTCCTCAATGCGGGCGAAGGCTATCGCACGCAGGGCGACCGCCTCGGCATCGAAACCGGGTGCGAGGTGTTTTACAACCCGCTGCCGCTGTATCACATGAATGCCCTTGCGGTCAGCGCCACCTGTGCGATCCTTTCGGCCAATGCGCTGGTGTTGGTCGAGCGCTTCTCGCCGCAGCGCTGGTGGTCCGAGATTGTCGAGACCGGCGCCACCATCATCCACTATCTGGGTATTGTCGCGCCAACCCTGTTGAACCAGCCGGTGAGCAGCTACGAACGGCAGCACAAGGTCAAGTTCGGCCTGGGTGCCGGCATCGAGCCCTCACTGCACGCGGCCTTCGAGGCGCGCTTCGGCTTTCCGATGATTGAAGTGTGGGGCATGACCGAGACCGGCCGCATCTTTGCCGACAAGACCGAGCCCCGTGCGGTTGAAACGCGCGCGTTCGGACGTTCCGGCGGCGGCATGCAAGCCCGCATCGTCGACGACCAGGAGCGTGAATTGCCGCCTGGCCAGGCCGGTGAACTGCTGGTGCGGCATAGTGCTGAGGCGCCGCGGCATGGTTTCTTCTCCGGCTACCTGAAAAACGATGCCGCCACCCAAGAGGCCTGGCGCGGCGGCTGGTTCCACACCGGCGACATCGTGACGCAAGATGCGTCGGGCATGCTGTATTTCGTCGATCGCAAGAAGCACATCATTCGTCGCAGCGGCGAGAACATCGCTGCCGCAGAGATCGAAGCAGTGCTGCAGGCGCATGCGGCTGTGGCGCAGGTCGCGGTGGTACCGGCACCGGACGAGGTGCGCGAAGAAGAAGTGTTTGCCTGCATCGTGCCGATGCCGGGCGTGCAGGGCGACGAGAGTCTGGCGCTCGAACTATTCGAATGGGCCAACCAGAAGCTGGCCTACTACAAGGCGCCGGGCTGGGTGCTCTTTCTCGAGACCCTGCCCACCACCGGCACGCAGAAGGTGCAGAAGACGTTGATCTTCGTCGCCGGCGAGGATCCGAGGAAGCGGGGCGGCGTGTTCGACTTGCGCGGCCGCAAGAAGCGGCGCTGATGCCTGCGATACTGGAGCGCCATACGCGCGATGGCGCACATTCTTTTCGAAACAGGAGACTTGAGCGATGACTGAATCCGTAGTGGAAGAGCCGGCAGTATTGCTGGCCATCGATGGCCCGATTGCGACCGTTACGCTCAATCGACCGAAGAGCCTCAATGCGCTCGACTTCGCGATGGGCGAGGCGCTCGATGCGGCGATCATCGCGGTGGCGGCGAGGCCGGAAGTGCGGGTGATGGTTCTTGGCGGTGCCGGGCGCGCTTTCATGGGCGGCGGCGACCTCAAGGTTTTCCATCGCGACCTGCCCGGCGCGCCGGCCACCGCGGACGCCTTGATCAAGCTGTTTCACCGCATCATCCGTGGCCTGCGCGCACTGCCGATACCGGTGCTGGGCGCGACCCAGGGCGCGGTGGCCGGCGGCGGCCTCGGCCTGGCGATGGCCACCGACCTGGTGATCGCGGCGGACGATGCCAAGTTCGTGCCGGCCTACGGCGCGATCGGCACCAGCCCGGATGGCGGCACCTCATGGTCACTGACGCAACTGCTGGGTACGCGCCGCGCCATGGCCACGCTGATGCTGGGTGACGTGATCGATGCACCGACCGCGCTGGCGCTCGGCATGGTCAATCTTGTGGTGCCTCGTGCGGAGCTTGCGGCCGAGGTACTGAGGGTCGCGCAACGTCTGGCTGCGGCGGCGCCAGGTGCGCTGGCCAAGGCCAAGAACCTGGTCTACGCCGCTGCCACCTCGCCGCTCGACCCGCATCTCGAGCGCGAGCATGCAGGCTTTCACGCGTCGGCGGGAACGGCGGATTTTCGCGAGGGTATCAACGCGTTTTTTGAACGGCGTCCGGCACGGTTTACCGGCAAGTAAAGGGGCTGTTTGGAGAGCGGTGTGTTTGAACGGTGATTCGCCGCACCTGCATGTTTCGAATGCGGGATTTGCCGCCCACAACTGCTGGTTGTCGGCTTATCCGGCGGAAATTCTCCAACTTGAGGCCAGGGTTTCGTGGCGGGCCGCGCTATTGTCGAACGAGGTTTGGCTTTTTCCAACGGCCAAACCACGCCGGGCGGCTCCGCGAGCACAAGGCGTGCGGAGTGTCCAGATCGAAACCTCCCCTGGCTCACCGATCCGGGCTGCGCATCAGAGCGGAAACGGCAATCATGTCAAGCGCGCTTTTCCCGCGCCGGGAAGCGAATTCTTTCAATTGGCCGGCGTTATACTTTCAATTAGCCGGACCTTCGATTACAATTGGCCGCCGCAATTTCGCCAAATGTCAGGCCACCTATGTACCCGCGAGTCATCGAGCGCCAGATCCGGGAGGCATTGTCGGACACCCGGGTGGTGCTTCTCTCCGGACCTCGGCAATCCGGCAAAACCACACTCGCCGAGAAAGTGGCTGCCGATCACATGCCGTTCCTGACGCTCGACGATGAAACCACGCTCGATACTGCGCGCCGCGACCCGGTGGGATTCGTGCGGGGACTCGACCGCGCTGTCATCGACGAAGTTCAGCGCGCACCACAAGTTCTGCTGGCCATCAAACGCAGCGTGGATACGGACAAGCGACCCGGCCGCTTCCTGTTGACAGGATCCGCAAATCTCATGACGCTGCCGCAGGTCGCGGATTCGCTGGCTGGGCGCATGGAGATCGCTGATCTTCTGCCGCTTTCGCAGAGCGAAATGCATGGCGAACCAGGAAGCTTTCTTGCGCGTGCCTTTCAGGGGAAAACGCCGGCCGTCGGCGAACCCATCACTGGGCCTCAACTTGTCCAGATTGTATTGTCGGGTGGTTATCCCGAAGCGGTCGGCCGTGAATCTTGGCCGCGTCGGCAAAAGTGGTTCAGCGACTACATCAAAGCCATCATAGAGCGTGACGTGCGTGACGTCGCCCAGATTGAACAGGTCAGGCAGATGCCGCGCTTGCTACGGGTTCTTGCGCATCATTCCAGTCAACTGGTGAATTACTCCAGCCTCGGAGCGCCGCTGGGCATGAACCACGTGACGACGCGGAAGTACGCTGATGTCTTCGAAAAACTGTTCCTCATCCGCACACTCGAGCCTTGGTACACCAGTGAGCTGAAACGCCTTGTCAAGACCCCCAAGCTGCATTTTCTCGATTCAGGCCTGCTGGCGGCACTGCGGAATCTATCCCCCGCCCGGCTGCAAGCCAACCGCACGCCATTTGGGTCACTGCTTGAAACATTTGTGCTTGGCGAATTGCTCAAGCTCGCGAGTTGGAGCGGCGGGCGTTTCGAGTTTTTTCATTTTCGCGATCGCTACGACAACGAGGTCGATATTGTCATAGAGGATCAGGACGGCCAGTTGATCGGTATCGAGGTCAAGGCGACAGCAACTGTCAGGAGCGAGGATTTCGCCGGCATTCGCAAGCTTGCGGAAGTCTGCGGTACGCGATTCGCGTTGGGTTTGGTGCTCTATGACCACGACACCGTGACGCCCTTCGGCGAGCGCATGTTCGCGGCGCCGATCTCAACGCTGTGGGGACCGACGCAAGCGCGCTAAGCGGAAATTTCTGCTTTCGAGCGGCTGAATTTGCGACGATTTTCGCTTCGGAATTTGCTCTCGGACGGTGCTACGAAGGCGATTCTTTGTATGCCAGGAGTGGGCCAGTGCTCCGTCGATTTAACCTTGTCATTTGCCATCAAATCGCGGCACCCGCTTTTCCGCGAATGCGCGCTCGGCTTCCTTGTGGTCAGCCGAAAACCACAAGGGGACCATCGCCTTCCGCGCGCGCTGGCGCGCGAGCGCAGCGTCACCGGTGCAGGCGTCACGCAAGGCGCTCTTGATCGCCGCCAGTGACAGCGGTGCGCATTCGGCGAAGCTTGTCGCCAGCGCGAGCGCCTGTGCCAGACACTGTCCGGCGGGTGCCACTTCATCCACCAGCCCGATGCGCAAGGCTTCGCCGGCATCGACGCGCTTGCCGCCAAGCAAGAGGCGCGCGGCGGCGCCGCGACCGACCAGCGGCAGCAATCGGCCGATGCCGTCCCAGCCCGGCAGTATCCCCAGGCGCGATTGCGGAAAGCCGATTTGCGCTGCCGCATCCATCACGCGCAAGTCGCAGGCCAGCACCAGTTCGGCACCGCCGCCAATGGCATAACCGTTGATCGCGGCGATTACCGGGCAGTGCAGCGCCTCGATCGCATCGAGCAGGTCGCGGATCAGGTCGAACACCTGGTTCAATTCCTCCGCCGCGGTGACGCGCGCGTAGGCCTTGACATCGCCGCCGGTGCAGAAAAAGCGCGGGCCGGCGCCGGTGATCACCAGCGCGCGCAGGGCGCGATCGGCGCCGCAGGTCGCGACGATCGCCGCCAGTTCGCGCGCGACCGCAAGGCTGATCGCGTTGCCCTCGGCGGGCCGATTGAGCGTGGCGATCAGGCAGTCGCCCTGGCGTTCAGCGATGACCAGCGCCTCAGACATCGCGTTGCACCAGATGCATGAGGATGCCGCCGGTGGCCTTGGGATGCGGAAAGCCGATCAGTGCACGGCGCGATCCGGGCCGGCCCTTGACATCGATCATCGGCAAGCCGGCGCCGGCCATGGCCTCGAGAGTGGCGTTGATGTCGCGCACCTTCACCGCCACGTGATGCAGGCCGCGCCCGCGCGAGGCCACGAAGCGGGTGATCGCGCCCTGGTCCTGCTTGGTCGATCCGGAGCGGCCGTGTTCGATCTGCGCACCTTGCCGCGGGTCGAAGTTGGCGAGGAACTCGAACTCGCAGTCACCGGCGCTGATGAAGGTGACACGCAGGCCGCCGACCGGCTCGGGGGCACGGGTGTGATAAACCACGCCGTACTTGTCGGAGGTGAATGATTCGACCGCCATCGAAACCTCCATATCGGTCTGCCGGCTTTCGACCGCGAAACCGAAACGACCGCTGAAAATCCGTTCATCTTCGGCCACATCGGTACTGGCAATGCCCAGGTGGTCGATGCGCTCGACCGCGGCGCTTAAGTGCGGCGCCAACGCGAGACGCTCGGTCAGCCGCACCCGCACGCCGGCGGTAGCAGCGCGGTCGAAGGCCACGGCGCGGCTTCGCCCCAGGCCTTCGGCGCGGCTGGCGGTCAGGCCGGCGGCATGCACTGCGGCGTCGATGTCATCGACGCCCAGCGCGATGTGATGCACGCCGGGTTTGGATTCGCCGTCGATCAAGGGGTGGCCCAATGGCACCACAGCCAGTGCGCTGCGGCCCAGGCTATAGACGGCGATTTCGCCGGCCGAGGTCGCCAGATTGTTGCGCGGCAGTCCGAAATGCTTTTCATAGACCGCACAGGTGGCGGATACATCGTTGGAAGCGAGTGCGACATAGGCGATCTGGTCAGCGAGCATGCTGGGCTCCTTCAAAGGGATTGAACGGTTTTTGCGGCAATCAGGGCATCGATTTCCGCAGCGCCCAAGCCGAATTGTTCGAGCACGCTGCGTGAATCGGCGCCCAGGAGGGGTGGGGCACTGCGCACCGAGCGGCCGCCCATGCCGGCCATGCGCACCGGGTTGGATATCAGGCGCAGCGGGCCCAGCGTGGGGTGATCGATTTCCTCGACGATCCCGGTTTCATTCACATGCTGGTCGGCGAATACCTGGTCGAGAGTGAAGATCGGGCCGGCTGGCAGCCCCAGCTTGACCAATTCGAGCGTCCATTCCATCTTGCCGCGCGCGGCGAACTTTTCGTTGAGGCGCTTTTTCACCGCTTCGCGATTGCGATGGCGGCCGGCGTTGTCGCGGTATTCGGGATCGGTGATCCAGTTGTCCATCCCCAGCAGCTTGCACAGCTTGACCCACATGTCCTCGGTGGCGGCAGCCATGTTGAAAGGACCGTCCTTGGCCTCGAACATGCCGTAGGGGCACACCACCGGATGGTCATTGCCGGCCACGCCCGGCGTGTCGCCCAGGCTCAACTGGCGCTGTCCCTGCACGGTCAAGAGCCCGATCAGCCCGGCCAGGAGGGAGGTCTCGACCATCTGGCCGCGCCCGGTCGCGTGGCGCTGGATCACCGCCGCCTGCACGCCGAGCGCCGCCCACATGCCGCCCACCACGTCGCCGATCGGAATGCCGACGCGGGTCGGCCCGGTTTCCTTCTGGCCGGTCAGGCTCATCAGGCCCGACATGCCTTGCGCGATCTGGTCGACGCCGGGCCAGCCGCCATAGGGGCCGCTGGTTCCGAAGCCGGTGATCGAGGCGAATATCAGGCGCGGGTTGCGTGCCGAGAGAGTCGTGTAGTCCAACTGCATGTCGGCCATCGCACCCGGCTTGAAGTTCTCCACCAGAATGTCGGCACTGTCCGCCAGGCGCCGGATGAGTTCAAGCCCGGCCGGGTCGCGGAAGTTCACCACCAGGCTTTTCTTGTTGCGATGGATCGACAGGTAATAGACGCTGATGCCGTCCTGGAACGGGCCCCAGCCGCGCACCATCTCGCCATCCGGCGAGGGCTCGATCTTGATCACGTCCGCGCCTAAGTCGGCCAGGATGGTGGCGCAAAACGGCCCGGCGAGCGCGCGCGAAAGGTCGATCACGGTCAGGCCGGCGAGCGGCAGGGCGGATGGTGGATTTTGGGTGGTCATGGTGTAGTGGTCGATTCGGGTTATATGCCTGCCAGGCGCCGTCTTGCCCGACGCTGCTGTCCAACGACTGAATTGTTCAAGGCGCGCGACCGCGCATCGGCTCGTGGTGAACCGCAGTGGCGCGGCATTGCAGCCCGCGTTGCGCGCCTCGACAGCGGCATCAGCGGCCTTTGAATTGCGGCGCGCGCTTTTCGACAAATGCCGCCGCGGCGCCTTTGTGGTCATCGGTTTCGAAGGTGCGGATCATGTGGATCGCCTCGGTATCGAGCACGTCGGAGAGCGAAGCGCGCAGTCCCAGATTGAGATTGCGTTTCATGTATCCGATGGCGATGGTCGGCAGGGCCGCCAGTTCCAGCGCCCAGGCGCGCGCGGCTTCCGCCAGTTGCGCCGCCGGCACTGCGCGATTGACCATGCCGAGCTTTTGCGCCTCATCGCCGCGCACCACGCGCCCGGTGAAATACATCTCCCGTGCGGTAGCCGCACCGACCAGGTGGTTAAGGAAGTAGCTGCCGCCAAAATCACCCGAGACCCCGATTTTGGAGAACGCCGTGGTCAGCTTGGCGTCGTCGGCGGCAATCCGCATGTCGCAGGCCAGCGCGAGCGACAGCCCGGCCCCGGCCGCGGGGCCGGGAATCACGGCCAGGGTCGGCTTGGGCATTTCATGCAGCCAGCGGCTGACTTCCATGCGCCCGCGAATGTCGGTCACCTTTTGATCGAAGCTCATTTCTTCGGACGCGCTAGCGCCACCGGCGGCGCGTTTGGCAAAGCCCTTCACGTCGCCGCCCGCGCAAAAAGCACTGCCGGCGCCGGTGAGCACGACCAGGCGCACCGCCGGGTCGGCGGCCAGGCGCGGCATCGCCTCGGCCAGCCCCAACATCATCTCGCGGGTGAGCGCGTTGCGCGCATCCGGCCGGTTCATGGTGAGTGTGGCGATGCCTTGCTCGATGGATTCCAGCAGTTCTTGCGTCACTTCAATCTCCGGTGATGTCTTGCGTGGCTGGTAGTGGGTTCATGCACTTGAGCAACCTGGGAAGCACTTCAATCCAGCTTGATGCCCAGGTCCACCGCCAGCTTGATCCATATCGGCACGTCGCGCGCCCAGTCGCGGCGTGTTTCAGCCAGATTCTTGGGCTTGTTGGGAATCGAGAAGGATTCGCGCAGCTTGGCCGCTCGCTCCGAGTTGGCACCTTCCACCGCCACGCGCGAAAGTATCTGCAACACCGCCTCCGGCGTGCCCGCGGGCGCCATCAGGGGCAGGCCGCCTTCAAGCTTCACGAGATTGCCTTCGATACCTTGCTCGACCAAGGTCGGCACATCGGGCAGCTTGGGCGAACGGTACGAACCGGTGACCCCGATCGGTCGCACGCCGCGGCCTTGCACGGTGTTGAAGGCCTGATAGCTGCCGATGGCGATTTGCAGCTGTCCGGAGGCCACGTCCACCCACATCGGCGCTTCGCCGCGGTAGTGCACCGACAGCATCTTGGTACCGTCGGTGCGGTTGGTCTGGTCCGCCACCATGTGGGGATAAGAGCCGGGGGCGTAAGTGCCCATCGAGGTGGTGTTGGTCTTGGCAAACTCGATGAACTCGCGCATGTTGCGTGCCGGCACCTTTTCGGCAATCGCCACCACCAGCGGGCCGGAGGGGAACAAGGCGATCGGCGTCAGATCGCGATCCAGGTTGTAGGGCAGCTTGCTATAGAGCACGCGATTTTGCCAGACCGTGCCCGAGGTGGTCATCAACAGTGTGTAGCCATCGGCAGGCGACTTCGCCACCGCCTCGATGCCGATGATGGCGCCCGCGCCGGGCTTGTTTTCCACCACCACCGGCTGGCCGAGCTTGGCGGTGAGCTGCTCGGCATACATGCGGGCATAGGCGTCGGTCAGGCCGCCGGGGGGAAAGGCGACGATGATGCGAATCGGCTTGGCGGGCCACGCCACGGGCTTTGCGGCGCTTTGGCCCTGTGCGGCCCCCGCGACCATCAAGGAAATGCCGATCACCAGCGAGCGAGCAGGAAATTTCACGTTGTGTCTCCAGTTTTTCGAAGTATCCGAGGATCGCCTGGCGCGGCAAGCGTCGCGGTGCCCGCTGTTTGGTGCGTTCGGTGCGGACCTCGCCTGCAATGATACTTTCAACCGGCAATACAAGTTGATTGGGCGGGTAACACAGCTGTCAGCCAGGCATGGCGGGCACGCGGCGCGGGCCGCGGCGGAATCCGGGATTGTTGATGTTTTGGTGCGCTAGACTGCGTCCCTGCCGGTTGAATTCGCAGCAGCTCTGCGAATCAAAGGCGAATCGGTCCGGAGGACTCTTGAGCAACGGTGATGGCGGGAAACCCGCTGCCTGGTATCTGGTAAGCGTTGCCACGTTCATGATCCCGGCGGGCATTCAGATGGTGCTGTTGCCCTACCTGCTGGCAATTGAACTGCGGCAACCGGCTGAACGATACGGCATCACGCAGATGATCGGCCAGCTGCCGATCCTGGTGTTCCTGCTGTTCGGCGGCTGGTTGGCTGATCGCGTCGACCCACGCCGCTTGCTCATGGTGATTCAGTCCGCGGCGATCGGCATGCCCCTGGTGCTCGCCGTAGCCATTTGGCGTGGGCAAGTCAGCGAAGGGCTGCTGATGCTGTACGCGCTCGCCTGGGGCTTGTCGACGGCGTTCGCCATGCCGGCCCGCGATGGCTTGCTCAAGCGGGTCGCCGGCGGCAATGTGCAGCGCATGGTCACCCTCGCCATGGGCATGCAGTTCGCCGCGATGATGATCGGCCAGGGCCTGGGCGGCAGGGCGGCGCACTGGGGCTCGATCGGCATCCTGCTGGTTCAGTGCCTGGTGCTGGCATGCGGCGTTTTTGCAACCAGCCGTCTGCCGCCGAGCGCGCCGCCGCCAGCAGATGCGAGCGCCGACCTGGGGCGCGACTCCTTGTGGCGCGAGTTCGCCAGCGGCCTTGCCCTGATATTTTCAGATCCACCGATGCGGGCGACGCTTCTGCTGACGCTCGGCATGGGTATATTTTTCATCGGTGGTGCCTACGTGGTGCTGATGCCGCTGGCGATTCGCGATCTTTATGCCGGCGGTGCCCAGGACTTGGCGACCGGCTACATCGCCTTCGGCATCGGCTCGCTCATCAGCATCGTGGTGCTTACAAAGCGCGGCGGCACCGCCACGCCGGGCCGGGCGCTGGCCATCGCATTGCTGCTCGGCTGTGGCGTGCTTGCGTCGTTGGCCCTGGCACCACCGCAATGGTTGTTCCATGTTTGTATTCTTGTCTGGGGCATGTGCGGCGGCGTGGCCATGGCGATGTCGCGCACCATCCTGCAGGAGCGCGCGCCCGCCACTCATCAGGCAAGGGTGATGGCGGCGCTGGCGCTGGCCACGCTGGGCGGCGGCCCGCTCGGCTCGCTGATCATGGGTCTTGCCGTGGGTGCGGTTGGTGCGCGCCTGGCGGTTCTGTTGCCGGTCTTGTGTGTGGCGCTGATTACCGGCACCGTGCTCGCCACGCATTCGATCTGGCGGTTGCGTTCGCGAAGCATATAAATGAAACTGAAGCGCCCGACTTGTCGTGGCTCGAAAGCGTCGACGTCTCTTAGGCGTTAGGATCGGTCTGGCGGCGAGAAAGGGGGTTTCGATGATCGTTCATTGCACACAGGAAGCGCGGGCAACGGGTCGGGTGCCAGGTGAAGATCGCGGGCGGAGCCTTGCCAGAGCTGGCACCGGGCGCCTCGCCCTGCGCCGCTAGCGCGAATTGCACCGACCCGATGTCAGATCTGCCATCCGCGCCAGTCGACCCGGCCGCTTATCCGGCGCTGTCGATGCCGCTTTGGCTGGCGGGCAAACGGCTGCGCAACCGGATCGTGCATGCGTCGATATCGACGCAGTTTCCGCAGAACGCGCAGGTCACCGATCGCCTGGTGAACTATCACGCCAGCCGCGCCCGCGGCGGTGCGGCGATGATCGTGGCCGAGCCGCTCGGCATGTGGCGTGGTTTCGACGTTCCCGCGCGGGTGCGCGCATGGAATGACGACAACCTTGACGGGCTGGCCCGCTGGGCCGCTGCCGTGGAGACCCAGGACTGCCGCCTGCTGGGGCAGATCGTCGATCGCGGCCGCGGCCGCAACATTCCCGGGCGCGTCACCGATGCGGCGAGTGCATCGGTGCTGCCTGACGACCTGAGCTGGAGCGTGCCGCGCGAACTCACGACCAGTGACATCGGCCGCATGATCGAGGAAATGTCCGGCGCGTCGGCGCGCCTGATGCGCTGCGGATTCAGCGGCGTCGAGATTTCCGCCGCGCACGGCCATCTGTTCAACCAGTTCCTGTCGCCGCGCTCGAACCGGCGCACTGATGTTTATGGCGGCGATGTGGCCGGCCGTGCGCGCATCGTTGCCGAACTGGTGGCGGCGATTCGCGCCGCCTGCGGCAGCGGCTTCATCATCGGCCTCAAGCTGCCGGGCGACGACGGTGTCGCCGGCAGCGTCGGCCGCGATGAGGCGGCGGCGATCACCGCTCACCTGACCGGATTTGGCAACGTGGACTATCTCTGTTTCGCCCATGGCAGCCACGCCAACTCGCTGGAGCAGCATGTGCCGGACGGTCACACGCCGCGCATGCCTTACGTGCCGCTGATGCGCGAACTG